>JBEKFB010000403.1:0-3585 GCA_050013535.1 Bryobacteraceae bacterium
GGCCGGTTTCTGAAGCATCCGCGCCACCACGAACAGCAAGGCACCAAGGATCAAGAAGTGAACCAGCGGCTCGCGCACGAACCGCGGCAGCGGAACGCGACGGTCGCGGAGCGGTACAAGATCGATTGCGGGGGCTATGGCAGCCATCGCTCTAGTGGCCTTCCGGCGTGTACCAGATGGGCGAACTCCAGGCGCGTTCCTGGATGGTGGACGGGAACTTCGTGGGCAGTGCCACCTTCGCCTCGAGCGCGGCGTGGGTGCTCCAGCGGCATGTCGGATTCTCCAGCACGCGCGCGTAATAGAATGCGCGGTCGGCCTTGTCGAACTCCGGATCGCTCCACGTCGCGGACAACTCGGCGGCGCCTTTATTCGCGGTGATGCTGCAGTCGCTGAGGCTGACGCCAGCGCCGTCATCGGGGCATTTGTGCGACTTCGGATCGGGCCGCAGCCCATCCGAACAAGCCACGTCAAACACCTTCTCGAACGTCTCCGGGCCCTTCGACCAGCCCTTCACGATCTGGATCTTTTGCAGATTCGCGCTGTTCGAATCCTTTACGGCCCAAACCACCAGCTTCGGCGCGGCCCCATGCGGGCCATGTAGCTCGCCACCCATGGGCACGCCGCCCTTATACCCGGCCTCCACCAGATTGCGCCGTTTGTCGAGGCCCGCGGGATAATTCCAGCCACCGAACAAGCGCACGCGAATGCGCGTCCCACTGGTGGCAAACGTCTCACGGCGTCGTAGCGAGTCGAAAATGGACTCGCGCGTATTCTGTTCCGCCCACACGCCGGCGAGCCCGCCGGGATTAAAGGCACCCATGTTGATGGGGAAGTTCTTGTTCAGCGGTGCTTTGTCATTGATGGGAATGCCGTATGCGGGCTGGTCTTTCTCTTCCGTTGCTCCCGGGTTGCTCAAGTGCGTGTCGGTATCGGCAATGAACCCATACTGGAATGGGTTCACGCCGAACTGATCGCCCAGAACCAGCCCCGTTTTCAAAGCATTGCGCACATAGTCGCTGGCCACGGCGCAGAACGCAGTTTCGCCGTTTTTGCAGGCTTCGAAAACCTGCTCGAAAGAGCACTGTTCGTCGGTGGTCCCGAGACCAGGCGCACACTCTGAGTTACCTTTCTGCTGAAAGATCTCGATCAGCGGCTCCGTGCGGGCGCGGCGCTGCAGGATCTCTTTCGTGAACGGAGTGCCGTCGCTATTTTTCGAATCGAGCGCCACGCCCCAACCGAAATTCGTGTTGTGGGGAATCGCCAGTGCCTGGCAATCGCCCGTGCAGGTCTTCTCCAGCCATTCCCACAGGCGTTCCGGCCGATTATTCAATTCCACCGCGCTGGCGACCACATCGGGCACCGTCGTGCCGCGGAAAATCACGTTGCGATGCAGCATGCCGATCCTGTCCAGGTTCGCCGTCCACTCGAAGCCGATGAACGTGGTGAACTTGCCCGGCTCGTAATACTCCTGCGCAATCTGCTGCAACTCGTGCCAGACGGATTTTGCTCGTTCGTTGCAGTTGCCCGAAGCCGTGTCCGTGCCACCGCAGACGTGCGCATCGCGCTCAGCCGGGTTCTTCGCGGACGCCAGGCCGAAGCCGAGAACCGCTGCCATGGCCGCCCGTGGGTTCTTATCGCTCTCGCGAATCACCCGGCAGATATCGCTTGCGTAGACTGCCTCCTTCGGGTCGGTGCAAAGAGCCAGCTCACCCAGCCAGATGTCGTGATCGGTCACTGCCATGAAGTCCAGTGGCACGCGTAGCTGACTCTTCACATTTCCAGGCAGTGTGATTGGTTCGCCGCGCCCGAAGCGATAGGCCGCGCGAGGATCGTTGCGGTTCCCCAGCGTGTACGCGTCGAGCGAATAGCTGGTATGCACGTGCAGATCGCCGAAGTAGGCGTTGCGCAACGGATTCCGAGCCGGTGTCTGCGACATCGCCGGCAGCACCACAACTCCCGCCAGCAAAAGAACGTGAAAGGCTTTCATTGATTCTCCTGTTGAACCACGACCTGATAGTGCGAACGAATGCGCGCATAAGCCCGTTCGGCCGCCGCTTTCCTGCGCTCATTCATGACGTCGGCGAATACTCTGGCGCGGACTTCATCGAGCGACGGCAGACGTCCTTCCTGTCGTCCGCTCACTCGCACCAGATGAGCGCCGAACGCCGATTCGATCGGCCCTTGCCACAAACCTGGCGCCAGACCGTTTATCGCAGCAGCGAAGCTGTCGCCGAACTGCGCCGCGATCTCCTCGCGCGATTCGGCCGGGAAGTCGTACCCCAGCATGAAAGGATCGCCTCCCTTGGGCGGCGACTGCTCCGGTGGATGTCGCTGCGCTGCCAGCTTCGCCAGAAACGCGCGGGCATCGTCGACAGCATGCGAGCCCCGCCGCGACCGGCTGAAGTACACCTGTGAAAACGCCATTTTCCCCGGCTCCTCATACCGGTCCCGATGCTGCCGCAGATACGAAGCCAGGTCTTTCTCGGACGGCACACCCGTCAATGCCGGGTCGGCAAACAGAAACTCGATCTTCTGGACCAGGCGTCGACGGATGATCGCGTCGTCCTGCTGAAGTCCACTGGCCAGCGCCTGACGATACAGAGCCTCGTCTCTCGAGAGGTCTGGCTTTCGTGTCGCCCGCGGCCAGGCGGACCCGGCCGCGAACAACAGAACACCCGCGACAAGAAAGTATATGATCCGCTCGCGCGCCAACCGCGCGGCAATGCTATGCCAAGCCGCTGTTTTCACGACAACTCCGGCGTGTCAGAAATACAGCTTCAGGGCGAACTGGACTTCCCGGGACAGTCTCTGGAACGTAAACGGAGAGCCCGCCGAAACGATGGTTCCCACGCCCGCCGCTCCAATCGTCGCGATGGGATTGTTGAACTGCGGCGTGTTCAGGAGGTTGAAGGCTTCCGCTCGGAACTGCAGGCTTTGCTTCCCCTCGTGAAACGCGAAGTTCTTGAACGTTGAGAAATCCAGCTGCTTCGTGCCGGGTCCGTACAACGTGTTGCGCCCGGCATCTCCGTACTGCAAGAGCGGCGGCCCGGAGAACGCCGCTACGTTGAACCACTCGGCGATGGTTCGCTGGCTGACAGGGAGCGACCCATTTCCAGGGCCGATTAATTCGGCCCGCGAAGCGCCGCCGGTGTTGAGAGTATTGGTGGCCGACTGTACGCTGAACGGAATGCCACCGTACAGGCTGAGAATGCCGTTGAGCTGCCATCCTTCAACGAGGTAACGCGCCAGGCCGGACGCCCGGAATGGCAGGCTATAAGTCGCGCTTCCTACGAAGCGGTTGGGGATGTTATAGTCCGCGTTGCCGTATTCCAGCCGGTGGTCGTAGGAATCCATGAACAGCGCACCGCCGGAAGACGGATTCACCGAAGCACTGTCCAGCGCATGGCTGTACGTGTAGGCCAGGTTGAAGCTCAGGTTGTTCGCGAAACGCCTCTCGGCCGTCACCTGCAACGCCTGGTAATTGGACTTGTCCACGTTCTCAATCGCCGTGATTGTCTGGTAGAGCGGATACGGACGCCGCTGTGCGATGGGGGTCGTGCCAGGCACCGGCTGGTTGATGTTGTC
>JBEKFB010000404.1:0-3883 GCA_050013535.1 Bryobacteraceae bacterium
CCATCGCTGGATCTCAAGCGTGTTGACCTGATCGGCCAGCATATCGCCGAAGAAAGGTCGCAGGCCGTGCTCGATCTTCCCCTTCGCATCGGCGATTGTCTTCAGTCCGCTGTTCCGGTAGTCCTCGATCACCAGATCTAGAAGTAAGCCAACGCGAACGTCCTCAATAGGCGGCGTGCGGCGCCTGCCCTCCAAAGCTTCTTCTCCCGCCAGCTTCTTCACCCGATTTCGGGCGACAGTAAGCCGGTCCGTCTTCGTGTTTATAGTATTCCCGGTGGCACTCCGGCGGATATAGTAGTTGGGATAGGTGACCGATGTGCCGTCGGCTCGGGTGCCCTGGTAGCGGAACAGCTGGTAGCCCTTCACCGGACTGTGTTCCAGCAATCTTTTCATGGCCGCTCTCCCTCTTCGCGCTCGCTGTGCGCGCCCGGACAGAATACCACAACTAGGGAGAGTTTCAGGGAGAGGGCGAGTCGGGGAAATCTGCTAAGTTCTTTGTTTTGTGGTGAGCGCGGAAGGAATCGAACCTTCAACCTACTGATTAAGAGTCAGTTGCTCTGCCAGTTGAGCTACGCGCCCGCTCTATGGTTGGACTTGCCGACGCCACTGATTCTACCATGCAGCGGCCCTTCCGTCGATTTGCCGTGCTGATCTCGCACGCCGGCCCCGCCGCCTGTTTCCGGAACCACCGGAAGCAGCAGACGGGATTCGCGTTTCGAGTCGTGAAAGACGGTTTGCTGGGCCCTTCGGAAGACTTTTTCGTCGGCCACCGGGCGGCCCGTGTTCGGGTTGCGGTCGAACCGCGGGAAGTTGCTGCTCGATACTTCGAGACGAATCGAATGGCCGGCGAGAAACACCATGCTGGTGACGCCAGCGTCCACGGTCACCGGGTAAACCTGGCCGGGACGCGCCGGCACCGGTTTTTGGAGTCCATCGCGATAGCGCAACCGGAGCAGGCCATCGGTCACGTTGCGCGTGTCGCCGTTGGGAAAGACGTCCACCAGCTTCGCCGAGAAATCAGTGTCGTTCGCCGATGTCGCGACGTAAAGGGTGGCATCGACGCGGCCAGTCACCTCCACGTCGTGTTTCAGCGGTGGAGTAGTGTAAACGAGCACATCGCGGCGTGCTTCGACAGGGCGCTGATCGGTGGGTCCCCACGGAAACGAATTCGGGTCGCAGCACACGGCGCCGCCACGCGTAGGCACCGGGTTTTTCGGATCGTAGGTGAAGTGGTCGGGCGCAGACTTACGCGGGGGGGCCTGCCAGTCAAGCACGCCGTCACCAGTCAGGCTGTTCGCATGCCCGCCGCTCTCAAGATAAAGCGGCGTTTCTACAGCGCGCGCCAGCGGCCACTCGTGTTCGTCCCTCCACTGATTGCGGCCCATGACGAAGATGCGCACGGGAAGATCGGGCAGCACCAGCTCGGCGGGTTCGTTCTTCGGACGGTCCAGTGCATGTTCCGGCGAATGCTCAGGCTCGAGCCAGCGATCAAACCACTCAATCTGATAACGGCGAATGGGCGCGGAGGAATTGGGCCCGAAACCGACGCCGGGAGGTTTCCAGGTCATGTTATGAACCCAGGGACCAATCAGAATGTGCGCGGGTGTGCCTTTTTTCCGCAGCGCCACGAAGGCGTCGAGGTCGCTTTCGACGTAATTGTCGTACCAGCCGCCGACTGAAAAAACCGGGGTGGTCACGCGATCCAGTTTTTCGCGCACGCTCAGATTCTTCCAAAAGGCGTCATAGGACGGGTGGTTCAGCGCCTGCTGATAAAAGCCTATGGTTTGGCCGGTGGCCGCGCGGTCGATGGTGCGCAGAGGCAGATGATCGATATATGTGTCAAACGCCGGCCGCAGGAAACCGGGGGCCGGCAAATTCTCCGACATCCACAGGACGCGATGACCAAGCTTGCTCGCGCCGCCGGTGGAATAGAAACGGTCGAAGTAGGCGTCGTCGCCGGAAACTACCGGGCAGATGGCCTTCAGGTGCGGGTTCCCAAGGACGGCCGCTTCCCACTGGACAATGCCAAGATACGACCCGCCCACCATGCCCACGCGTCCGTTCGACCAGGGCTGCCGGGCAATCCAGTCGATGGTGTCCGAGCCGTCCTGTCCTTCGTTGTCGAGCGAGTCGAAGACGCCTTCGGAGCCGGCGCGTCCGCGGACATCCTGGGTGACCACGGCGTATCCATGGTCCAGGAAAACCGGATAGCCGGTAAATAATGTATTGCCTTTTCCGTAAGGCGTGCGCACCAGCAACGCAGGTATGCGGTGAGCACCGGAGGGCAGAAAGACATTGGTGTCCAGATGGATTCCATCACGCATGGGCACGCGCAGATGCAGGTGCGTGTCGATGCCGACGGCGCCGAAGGCGGTGGCGCCGAAACAGGCCGCTGATGTAGCGAACAGGAAAACTCGAACCGGTATCACGTTACGGCAGAAGAACTTTGTTCTTTATGATAGCAACCGGCCATCACGCGCCAGTATTTGGCGGCAACACGGTTCAGGGCGTGGAATTCGCGTATATGTCCGGCGGCACGCGCGCCGATTTCCCGCGCACGTCCAGGATTATCCGCAAGCCAGAACAGAAACGCAGTGAGGGTCCCCTCTTCCGCGGGACCGGATGCCACACGAATTGACGATCCTTCGGGGAAGTCGCCGGTGTCTTCGCCTTCGGTCATGATGACGCACTTGCCAATGCCCATGAGCCGTATGGCTATGCCCGAGGTTTCGCCCGCTGTCGGCCAGCGCAGGTTGATACAGACATCGGTTGCCGCCGCGTATTTCCAAAAGTCAGCATCAGGGAGATAGCCGGCGCGAGTCACGCCAGGGGCATCGAGTTCACCATCAAGCGCCCGAGCCAGATCCCGCGAAGCGAAATCGCCAGCCACCAGAAGTTTCACGTCGTCGCGCTCCTGTCTTACGCGATGAAACGCTCTCATGATTGTCGAGATGCGCTTGGTTTCGCGAAGATGCCCGAAGACCCCCAGCAGCAGGTCCGAAGTTCGCAGACCCAGCTTTTCCCGAAGGCGGACGATCTCATACTCTGGGGCGGGGGCCGCTGCCTCGAACAGATGGGGAATCCGGTGGACGGCGGTCGCGCCATGGGCACGCACAATTCTTTCGGCCGCTGGATTATGAACGATCACCGCCCGCGAGCGTTCCATGACGCGGCGCAGCATCGGATAACCGAAGTACAGCGGATCGGCGGCGGAACGCGCGCGGCCGGCCCACAAGCGCGCGGCCAGATCCTCGGTCCAGATGCCGTAGTTGTGAACAAATTCGGCGATGTATGCTTCTTTGTCCAACCGGCCCAGGAAGAAATGGTTCAGCACCGCGTCGTGCAGCACGGCAATACCGGGTTCATCCAGCGCGCGTTGATAGATTTCGCGATGCAGCGCATTGTTGCCGAGATGATAGAGGTTGATATCGCCGGGGCGATTCACCTCGACGGCTCCCGATTCCCGCATCGCGCCAATCAGCGCGGCTGAGTAATGGGCCACGCCGGTGGGCGCCGGAGGCAGGGGAGAAAAGAATCCGATTTTCATTCGCGCCTGCGGGGTTTTCCAGGGCCAGAGCGCGCAGACGCTGGAAATAAGGACGGGAGGGCTCGGCCTCATCCGACCACGGCGGCATGGTCATCAGGCCCTGCAGCTGCAGGTTTGGAAAGGCAGCCACGGCTTCAATCAGCCTGGGGAGATCGTCCGGAGATACTCCTGCCTTCGCCTCTTCGGGAGAGAGCTTCACTTCGAGCATGACGTTGAGTGGCGTTGCGGCCGCCTGACTCAGCTTTTCCGCGAGCCGCGCTGAATCCACGGTCTGGATGGTGTCGAATAGTTCCACGGCTTTACGGGCCTTGTTGACCTGCAGATGGCCGATGAAAT
>JBEKFB010000405.1:0-5800 GCA_050013535.1 Bryobacteraceae bacterium
ACCATGCCCAAATAGCCGTTGTTCATGACGACAATCTTGATGGGCAGCCCGTGGTTGGCAATAGTGGCCAGCTCTGGAATAGACATCTGGAAGCCGCCGTCGCCGACGATCGAGAACACCAGTTTGTCCGGGCGGGCGAACTGCGCGCCGATGGCGCTGGGCAGACCGAATCCCATGGAGCCCAGGCCGCCCGAGTTGAGCCACAGCCGCGGCTCGTTGAAACGTAGGAACTGCGCCGCCCACATCTGGTGCTGGCCCACGTCCGACGTGATGATGGCCTGGCCGCCGGAAAGCCGGTCGATCTCCGCCATCAGGTGCTGCGGCTTGATCTCGCCGTCGGAGAATTCTGGCTTGAGTGGCCGCTCGCTCTTCCATTCGCGCACCTGCTTCCACCAGGCCCGGCGGGCGCCGGCGTTCTTCTCCTGATCGCCGCTAGCCAGCTCCTTTAGAACTTTGTTGATGCGTTCGAGAACGCGCTTTACGTCGCCGACGATGGGCAGGTCGGCAGCACGATTCTTCCCGATCTCGGCAGGATCGATATCCACGTGAATCACGCGAGCGTGTGGCGCGAAGGCAGCGAGCCGGCCGGTGACGCGATCGTCGAAGCGAACGCCAAGGGCGATCAGCAGGTCGCATTCGGTGAGGCCCATGTTGGCGGCGTAGCTTCCGTGCATGCCGGGCATGCTGATGAAGTTGGGATGAGTGCTGGGCAGCGCGCCAAGGCCCATCAGGGTGTTCACCGCCGGGGCGTCCAGAGTTTCCACCAGCTCGCGCAATTCGGCCGAAGCGCCAGCCGCGATGATGCCGCCACCCGAGTAGACGAAGGGCCGCTGCGCTTCCCACATCATTTGCGCGGCTCGGCGAATCTGTCCGGTATGGCCTTCGGTGAAGACCTTATAGCCTGGCAGATGAATGGCATCCACCGGCGTGTAATGCGCCTGACCCTGGAAAACATCCTTGGGAATGTCGACAAGCACCGGACCAGGGCGGCCGCTCGCGGCGATGTAAAACGCCTCATGAATCGCAGCCGGAAGATCGGCCACGGTCTTCACCAGGAAATTGTGCTTGGTGCAGGAGCGCGTGATGCCGAAGGTGTCCGCTTCCTGGAATGCGTCGCTGCCGATCAGCTTCGAGGTCACCTGGCCAGTGAGCGCGACCACCGGGATCGAGTCCATGAGCGCATTCACAAGTCCGGTTACCAGATTCGTGGCGCCTGGTCCCGACGTCGCGCAGCATACCCCTACCCGGCCGGTTGCCCGGGCATATCCTTCGGCGGCGAAGCAGGCATTCTGCTCGTGCCGGACCAGGACATGCCGGATCGGGTGATCGTACATGGCGTCGTAGAGCGGCAGCGTAACCCCGCCCGGGTAGCCGAAAATGCATTCCACCTTTTCGTGCACAAGGCACTCGAGGAGCATTTTCGCTCCGCTCATCAGGGTTGAACTGGAAGCTGGCATAGGCATCAATCTCTCATTCAATACGCGCGCAAATGAAAAAAGCCACCGGAGGAGTTCTTGTTAGGAACCCCGCCGATGGCTTTCGAATTCCAGATCCGAAGCCCTTCAGGCGGGGCCAGGTACGGCCACCCGAATAATTACGCCTACGAGCTTCGGAACTCGGCCAGTGGGCACAAGCAGGGATGAGGCGAGACCCGGTTGGGCTGCCAGATTGACTCCGCTTGCGCTCACGGTCATACCAACAAGCCTAAGGCAGAAGTTTGGCAAATGCAAGAGGGTGTGCGCATTAGAACTGCTTATCGCCACATTGGCGACATGGAATGGAGCTTGAAGACAGATCATTATATATGTATACTTATCTTATGAAGTTCCAAGTGACATTGCCGGATGATTTCGCGCAAGAGGCCAGGACAGTCTCTGCCCGCCTGCAGATTCCGCTCGCGCAATTCATCCGCGACAGTATGCAGCAGCGGCTCAATGAGTTGCGCATGGGGAAGCATGGCAGGCAGCGGTTCCTGGATCGCTTCAGCGGCGTGATCGACACCGGTGAAACCGATCTGGCCAGCCGCGTGGATGAGCTTCTGTACGGCGATCCGCACGAGTGACCGTCTTTGTCGACACCGGCTACTTCATTGCCCGCATGCAGGCGAGCGATCAGTGGCAGATCAATGAGACAATCACCCTCTTGCAGAAGCGCGGGTTTCTCTCACTGGCGCTCGACTTTCTGCGGGAGATTCGGGCGGGCAGCGACATCACTGTTGTGTACGTGGACGCGGCCGTCCAGACGGAGGCATGGGATCTCTATGCCCGGTACGCAGGCCCCGGCGCGGGTGGCGTGGACTGCACCAGCTTCGCTCTGATGCGCCGCCTCGGCATCAGGAAGGCATTCACCTTCGACCAGCACTTTCGCGCCGCGGGTTTCGGGATTGTAGAAGTGGCTGCTCGTCGCCGACATGTGCCCGTCGTTGTCGCGAAGAACTAGACGCACCACGTAGCTGCCGGCCGGAGTATCGAAGTCGGCCCTCACAGCATCGCCCGATGCTATAGCCGCAGCCAGCTTGTCATCCGCGAAGTCCAGATTGACTACATCCTGCACGCCTTTGAGGTGAGTTACCAACGGCATCGAATAAGCTCACCGTTGCGGTCAGTGAGCCGCGATTATGGCCATCTTTGTTGACGAAACGAATCGCACCGATGCCGAAATGGGGATTGCGCTGAGCTTGCCATGTGAGATTTGCGTTTTCAGAGTGACCGGGATGTCCTGAATTTCATCGCGCGAGAAAACCGCATTCTCGATCTCTTCCTTGGCCTGTTCCGCTGCGTCCACGTCGTGCTTCGGTGCGAAATACCCGTTCCTCGCCTGGACGGCGAGCCCCTTGCGGTCTACGACGGTAACCTTCAGCTTGTGGAAACTCCCGTCCGCGTTCAGTTTCGACGGCGTGAAACCGAGTACGTACGACACGTCTGGTGCAGCCGTTAGCCGCCGAAAGGCAGCTTCGAAGTCGTTGCCGTGAGAAACGGAACCGCCGGTACCATCGGCAAGTTGCATCAGGACGTCCGATTGCGCCTGCTGTGCCTGTTCCGCGTATTGCCGGTCGATCCGGTTCATCTCGGGAGCGCCCACGCGGCTCCCTGGGGCGTTCTGGCCGCGGGTCGCATTGTCCTCTGGCGGGCCTTCCAGGCCGGCCGTGGCCGCGTCGAATCCGGGAAGAACCCAGACGCCGCGCGCATCCAGGGTGTTAATCACGACTCCAGCGCGGGCCGCCGTGTCGGTGGCGCCATTGAGCTCGAACTCCAGATCCGGGGCAATGAAGCCGGGCGAGACCAGAACAATGGTGCGCGAGCCCGGCAGGATGGACATTCTGCGCGCCGCGTCCTTGAGCGCCGCCACGATAGCCTTGGTTTGTGCCCTGTATTGGCTTTCCGCCTGCTCGGCAGCCAGCGCTGCGGTTCTCTCCCCGGAGACCGCCCCACCGCAAGCCTGTGCCTTGCGCGTGGCGAGGGCGATGGCCTGTTTGTCCTCGAAGTGCACGATGCGGTCAGCCAGATAGTAGCTGAGATTCGGACACTCGTGAACCGCCGCCCGCCCCTGCGGAGATATGCGATTCAGCGCCTCGTCAACCTTTTTCCAGTCGGAAGTGAAATCCAAAACCACCCTCCCGGACGTGGTCAGCACGCCCACTCGGGAAGCAGGATCGGGCGAATCCCGTAAGACGCGCTCAACGGCTGAGCGCGTCTGCGACAGATCGCCGAATTCGAGGTCCAGGTCATCCACCAGGTACATGACGTAACGGTCGGGCGGTGGGACAGCGGCGTGTGCGGCGGGCGATCCGTCGGTGGCCTGGGCGACGGGGACCGGCTTCTGATCCGTCGAGGCCGGAGCTTCCACCGAGAAGCTGGAGATCATTTGGGGCTGACCGTTGTCGAAGAGTTCGAAATCGTCTTTGCGGAGGTCGGCCATGGCGTGACCCTCGGCACCATGGACCGCCACTCGAACGGTCACCACGTTGGTCCGAACTCTGAAAATCGCCTGCTCGTCCCCGACCGATTCCATCGGCTTAGGGCTTGCAGGAGGAGAAGGGGGCGCGGACGTGGACGCTGCTACCAGGGCCGGAGCGTTGACGCCGGCTTCCGCTGTTGGCTTTGCTTGCGGCGCGTGCGTTCGTTGAGAATCTGGTGCGGTTTGAGAAGATGTTTTCGGCTCCGGTTTCGGTTCGGCGATCACGGAAGGCGCCGCGGAGACCCCGGACCCCGCTTCTGTCGTCGGAACTTCGACCGCAAGCATCTTGGATTCCGATCCGAACTTGTGATACTTCGTGAACTCCACCTGATTCAGCGACCGCACGTATCGATTGGCGCCGCGCACCTGATACAGATTTCGGCTATCCATCTTCGTGACGCTTCGGACCGGACAAAGCCACGAGGAACCGCCGATCTCGACGGGCCGATAGTCGACAACCGTATCGCTACTGCGCGTTGGAATGACATCGGAGATATTCAACGCCTGCCAGGAGATCCTGAGGACGCCGCCCGAGTCTGGATCGATGAACACCGCACCCCGGTAGGCCACCCGTTCCTTGCGCCGCTCCTGATCGATGCAACACCAATAGATGAAAAAGTCTGAATGAGCCAGATCGACGCTGTAGTTGAATACGGCAGCGTGCTTGCCCGCCATCATTTCCCAGTGGCTCCAGGCAGCCTTTGCGGCGCTCTTCACAGAGAAGACCGACCCGATCATGCCGCCGAATTCGCCCGACGTCGTCAGCCCTTGCATAGCGTACGGGCCGCCCGCGAACGGGCTCGCGCTGACCGCGCCGGTATGACGGTGCGACTCCGTCCCATTGCGGATGGTCAACTCATTGGTTGCGGTGTCGCGCTCGGTGAGGCCCCCGGGCCCGGCGGGTCGAGACTGCATGCGCCATGCTGCGGTGTCCTCGTCGCTTAGGAGGGCCACGGCTTCAGCCTTCTGGCGGGCCGGGTCGTTGTCGAGGCGGTGGATGACCTGGGTGCAGAGGAAGTTCGGAAGATTGTGAATGTAGGCGCTGGCGTAGACGAATGCCTGGGCCATGATGGCCTTCTGCTGGTCCACGCCCGGCGGCGAGTCGGCGGGCAGCTCCGATGGAGGCGGATCCAGAAATGCGCTTTCATCGGCCAGGATCTGCAGCATCGACTTCACGAGTTTCCGCTCGCCGCGTGAAAAGTGTGAGAGTGTTGCCTCGGTGAGCCGCTCGGTGAGTTCGACACGTCCGATTTCCTGAGCGATGTCGTTGTCGGAGCGCCGGGCCTCGTGCGCAGAGGTCAGCATCTGCTCAAGCTGGCGAACCGTAACCGGCCTACCGCGCTGCGGCGCTTCCGGCGGCCCCATCAGTGGAGAGACCGCGTGCGGCGCGGGCTCGGCCGTGCGATAGTTCGTGAATTCAACTACGTCAAGAGTGCGAACCGGGACATTGAAGCCGTGAAGCACGACCGTATTGTCCGAAAGCGTGATGGCCCGGTACGGGCACATCCAGGCTTTGCCGCTGATGTTCGCGGACCGATATTCGATAACGGCATCGTTCCCGTGCGATACGGCGCCGGGCGACGTATCTATGGCCTGCACGGTGATTCTGAAGATTACTCCCGAGGCCGGTTCGATGAGCAGCGAGCCTCGATATGCCACGTTGTCCCTGGGCCAGCCTCCCTGCCCTTCGACACAACAGGAGTTCGTTGGGAAATCCGAGTCGGCCGGATCGATCGCGTAATGGAATGCCGCGAGACGTTTACTGTCGATGGTTTCCCAATAGCTCCAGACCGCCTGCGGTGCGCCGTCGTCGAGAAAAACAGATCGGATGAGATTTCCAAAC
>JBEKFB010000406.1:0-3556 GCA_050013535.1 Bryobacteraceae bacterium
CGCGTGACCGGCTTCAGGTCCCAGCGGCCGGTGGCGAACAGCACGTCGGACATGTTGATGATCAGGCCGCGCGCGGTATCGCGCGTTTGCAGCACCTGATTGAACTCATCGAGAAGCTGCTGGCGAAGCTGGGCCTGATCCTGCTCGGCTTTCTGACGCAGACGATCGGCTTCCGCAGCCGACTGGCGAGCCTTTTCCGCTTCCACGGCGAGTTGCTGCCGGGCGGCATCGGCATCCGCTTTGGCCTGCAGGGCCGCGGCGCGCTGACGATCCGCTTCTTCCGCGGCTGCCTGAGCCGCGGCTCTGGCTTGCTCAGCCGCCTGACGATCCGCATCCGCCTGAACACGGCGTGCGGCTTCGTCGCGGGCTTCCGCTTCCGCTTTAGCGCGTTGCTGGGACTCCGCTTCGGCCCTGTCGCGTGCGGCCTTCTCCCGTGCCGCGGCAGCCTGCCGCTCCTGTTCCTGGTGTTCGGCGATCTGCCGGCGAACCGCGATCACGCGCGCGTCCTCTGCGCGCACCGCCGCTTCACGCGCCATGGTAATTACCGGCCTCTGACCGGGCTTCTGTACCTGGTATTTTTCGGCCTGCTGCAGAGCGGCATCCGCCTTCTGGAAGCTATCCGGGGCGTACTGATCGGCGCCCGCCACCTTGGCGATCTGCAGCGCGTTCTCGGCTTCCAACAGCTCGCGCGGAAGCTTCTTGCCGACGTCCACCGGAACGAATCCGGGCGCCTGCCCCTTCATCGTGTAAACGCCGCGCGGGAGTAACTCGTACTTGGCTTCCACCGATTCGATGACGCCGCGAGTGTCCTGCCGAACCTCGTTCTCCATCACGACGACATCGCTCGGCTGGGTCACGGCGTAGTACGGCTCGGCGGTCACGATCATGCCGAAAGTCTGGAGATCGCTGGTGGTCTTGATGCTGCTCTGCGACCCCATACCCCAATCGTTCAGGGTCAGTTCTCCCAACGGCATGGCGCGTCCATCCGGCGATATGGCCCAGAGGACGTAAGTCAGGTACTCTGGTCCGAAGGTCTGCGGAGCAACCAGATTGTGAAACGTCGCCGAGACACGGATGTCGCCCTTTTCGCTCTCAACGGTGGCGTCGCCCTTACCCTGAGGCATGAGCGCCGTGCCGCGGAAGTCGATCTTTGTGGATCCGCCACGATGCAGGTAGTTGACAGCCTGCGTGGTCCGCGCAACAACGTCCACTTTGAAAATGGTGCCCATGTCCTCGGCCTGATCCTGCGGCGGGGCTGGTACGGATGTGGGATTGGGCGGCGCGCTGGCCGGCTCGTTCTGGCCCACCAGCAAGCCTGCCGCGACTGCGGTAGTCACTGCGAGTTGTTTGAACATAGCGTCACCTGCGTTAGACTCTCAGGACAGGATAGCGGTTTCAGGGGCCGGGCGCGAAGTAGCCTCAGGCAAACACAGGAGACGAGAGGCCGGACACCCAGACATGGTGAAAATGCGCGGTTCGCAGCCGATACATTCCTGTTTATTCATTGAACGATTTCGGGTAATCTATAAGTTCCACCTGCGATGATTGCGACGCTTTCTCAGGATATTCGATATGCGGTGCGCGGTTTTCTCAGAACACCGGGCTTCACGGCCGTCGCTCTATTGGTGCTGACTTTGGGCGCGGGCGCGAATACCGCGATATTCAGCATCACCAACGCGGTGCTGCTTCGCCCGCTGCCGTTTCGCGAGCCTGACCGGCTGGTGGCGATCTGGGAGAGCGCGAAAAACCTGGACCCGAAAACGATGATTTCGCCGCGCGATCTGGAAGCCTGGCGGAGCCGCAACCAGAGCTTCGAGGCTTTGGCCGGATACCGGCCGTGGGAATATAGCTGGACGGGCATTCCCGAAGCGAGAAAGATCACCGGTGAAATCGTCACGCTGGATTTCTTTGAAGGCCTCGGTGTCGCCCCGCAGCGCGGCCGGGTATTCGATTCGCGTGACATAACCGGCCCGGCTGGCGCCATCGTCAGCTACTCATTCTGGAAGACGCAACTCGGCGGGGGTGACGACGTCCTCGGACGGAGTCTCATTCTCGACGGGACACCTTACACGGTCATCGGAGTGATGCCGCCGGGCTTCCAGTTTCAACCGCCGCGAGCCGTCCTGTGGACTCTGTTCACGCCCTCCAACGAGTTTTCCCGCCTTTGTCCTCCGCTGGAGCACGGCTTCCTCACATTCGGACGCATGAGGCCGGGCATCGCCACAGCCGCGGCACGAACAGACTTGCTGCGCATCCGGCGAGCACTGGAAGCCACCGAGCCGGAATTCATCACCGATGCCGATGTGACCGTGACTCCGCTGCAGGAGGACCTGGCAGCACTGGAGGGAAACCTGCGCCCCGCATTGCTGACGCTGTTCGCGGCAGTGGTGTTCGTGCTGCTGATTGCGTGCGCGAATGTGGCCAGCCTCATGCTTGGCCGTTCCGCCGAGCGTCAGAAAGAAATCGCGTTGCGGGCCGCGCTCGGGTGCGGACGCTGGCGCATGATGCGTCAGATGCTCACCGAAAGCATTCTGCTTTCCATCACCGGAACGCTGCTGGGCGCGATGCTCGCGGGTGCGGGGCTGTACTGGTTTCGCCGCGCCGCGCCAATTCAGCTCCCGGCGGGCGCACAGATTCGACTGGACATGCCTGTATTGGTGTTCACGCTATCGATGGCGCTGATCACCGGAATCGTTTTTGGCTTTCTGCCGGCTCTGCAGGCCTCGCGGCTGGATCTCAGCGGGGTTCTCAGGGAAAGCGGAAGGTCGTCGCGGGGCCTGCGCAGCCAGCGCGCCCGCAGCCTGCTGGTGATCACCGAAGTGGCGCTGTCGCTGATGTTGCTGGCCGCGGCCGGATTGGTGATTGAGAGCTTTGTTCACCTGCGCAGCGAGCCGCTGGGGTACCGCATCGATCATGTAGTCAGCTTGGCTATAGACGTACCCGAGAACGTTTACGGGAAACCGGAACAGCGCCTCGCTCTCATAGATCGCGTTCTGGACCGCCTGCGAGGCTTTTCCGGCGTTGAGCCGGCGTTTGTTTGCAGCGCGATTCGCGAGATTCTTCTCATCGAGCGCAGGCCCATGCCGGCATCGCCGTCCGCGTATGTCATGATCGACGGCGACTTCATGACGCCAGGTTATCTTCGTATCCTTGGCGTGCCGCTGGTGCGCGGCCGGTACCCGGACGAACGAGACAACGAGACCGGCGAAAAGGTGGTGGCGATCAACCAGGAACTGGCCCGGCGCTATTTCGGAAGCGAGGATCCCATCGGACAACGCATCGCCTTCGGGGAACCTTCCGACCACACCGCATGGATGCGCATTGTCGGAATTGTGGGCAGCACCAGGCGCATCAGTTCGTTCAACGATATGGAGTGGGAGACAGCCGCGATGGCCTTTGCGCCGCTCCGCCAGGCTGAACCCATGTACTCGGTGTACCTCAACGTGATCGCGCGCGCCGACACGTCACGCTATCCCGATCCCCACCGATTCCTCGCCGACGTGACCTCCGGAATACGCGATATCGATCCGAACCTGGTGGTGTATCGCGCGCGCAC
>JBEKFB010000407.1:0-5388 GCA_050013535.1 Bryobacteraceae bacterium
AGCACGCACGGTGGCCTGCGCGCAGCGGACGGCACACCGGTCGCGCTTGGCTATCACACCGGGCACTGGGAAGTGAACCTGCTCGTGGAAGCCGCGGCCGTCGAATTGAAAGCCGCCGGCGCGGTGCCGTTCGCCGCGTATTGCACCGACCCGTGCGATGGCCGCACCCAGGGCACCACGGGGATGTTCGACAGCCTTCCGTATCGCAACGACGCCGCAATGCTGCTGGGCAGGTTGATTCGATCGCTGCCGACGCGCCGTGGCGTCATCGGTGTCGCCACGTGCGACAAGGGTCTGCCGGCGATGATGATGGCGCTCGCCGCCAGCCGCGATCTGCCGTGCATCCTGATTCCTGGTGGCGTGACGCTGCTTCCCGAACAGGGCGAAGACGCCGGACGCGTGCAATCCATCGGCGCACGCTTCGCTCGCGGAGAGATTACGATCGAGCAAGCGGCTGAGGCGGGATGCCGCGCGTGCGCCTCGCCGGGTGGCGGCTGTCAGTTCCTGGGAACGGCCGCGACGTCGCAGGTCGTTGCCGAAGCGCTGGGCCTGGCCCTGCCCCACGCGGCGCTCGCGCCATCGGGTCATCCCATCTGGCTGGACATGGCCAGAAGATCGGCTCGAGCAGCGCTGGCTATGGCCGAACGGCACACCTGCTCGCGCGACATCCTCACCTCCGCTGCGGTGCGCAACGCCATGGTGGTCCACGCGGCCTTTGGCGGATCCACCAATGTCATCCTGCATCTCACCGCCGTGGCGCACGCAGCGGGACTCCCTCGCCCCACGGTTGCCGATTGGACGGAAGTGAATCGCTCCGTGCCTCGCCTGGTGGATGCCCTGCCCAACGGCCCGCGAAATCACCCGACCATCCAGGTCTTTCTTGCAGGCGGCGTGCCTGAGGTGATGCTGCATCTGTGCCGCATGGGGCTGCTGGACACCACCGTCCTGACGGTGACCGGCGAATCGTTGGATCGCGGTCTCGATTGGTGGGAGCAATCCGAGCGGCGCGCACGCGTGCGCGAGGTGCTTCAGGAGCGCGATGGGATCGATCCCGCCGACGTGATTGCCGATGCGGCCTCTGCACGGCAACGGGGATTCTCATCAACGGTCTGTTTCCCCGCCGGCAATATTGCTCCCGGTGGTGCGGTGATCAAAAGCACGGCCATCGATCCGTCGGTGATCGACACCGATGGCGTTTATCGCAAGCGCGGGCCTGCTCGCGTCTTTCTCACTGAGCCGAGCGCCATCGCGGCCATCAAGAACGGGACAATCCAGCGTGGCGATATTCTGGTCCTCATCTGCCGCGGCCCGTCCGGTGCGGGCATGGAGGAAACGTATCAGCTTACGGCGGCTCTGCGCTACCTCGAAAGCGGCAAGCACATAGCGTTGATCACCGACGCGCGCTTCAGCGGAGTGTCCACGGGCGCATGCATCGGCCACGTTTCTCCCGAAGCCCTCGCAGGCGGACCCATTGGCAAACTGCGCGATGGCGACATCATCGAGATCGCCATCGACAGGAATCGGCTGGAAGGAACCGTGAACCTGGTGGGCAGCGACGGCCTGCTCTTCGGCGTAGAAGAGGGAGCCCGCGTCCTTCAGGAACGCCCACCTCGGGCCGACCTTCAACCCGACCCCGCCCTTCCCGATGCCACCCGCCTGTTGGGGCGGTGCAGTGTACGATGTCGACTCAATTCTCCGCGTCATCGACGCTGGACGCCGCGCGCTCGCCTCAGTCAAGCCAGCCGCCATCGAACAGGAGCCTTAGTGGGCGCTCCGCTTCTCCACGCGGCTTCTTGTTGTGCTAGCGTGAAATTGTAAGTCATTACATTGCAGGGAGAAATATTACTATGTCATTAGTATCCATGCGGCAGCTCCTCGACGAGGCAGCCAAAGGCGGCTACGGTGTTGGTGCCTTTAACGTCAACAACATGGAGCAGATTCAGTCGATCATGGAGGCGGCTCGCGAAACCAAATCCCCGGTGATCGTTCAGGCCAGCCGGGGGGCGCGCGCCTATTCGCAGGATCGGTTCCTCTATCATCTAATGTTGGCGGCCACGGAGATCTATCCGGAAATCCCCACCGTGCTGCACCTCGACCATGGCAACAGCGTGGAAACCTGCAAGTCGGCAATCGACATGGGCTTCACCAGCGTCATGATGGATGGGTCGCTCATGCCCGACGGCAAGACGCCCTCGTCCTTCGAATACAACGTGGATGCAACGCGCCGCGTAGTTGAAATGGCGCACGAAAAAGGCATTACGGTGGAAGGCGAAATCGGCTGCCTCGGCGGAATTGAAGATGGGCACGGCGCAGGTCTCGACGGGCTCGCTCACCTCACCGATCCCGATCAGGCCGTGGAGTTCGTGGAGAAGACCGGCCTCGACGCGCTGGCCATCGCCATTGGTACCAGCCACGGCGCTTACAAATTCACCAGCAAGCCGACGGGCGCGACCCTCAAGATGGACGTTCTCATCAAGATTCACAAGCGGCTGCCGAATGTGCACCTGGTGATGCACGGGTCATCCAGTGTCCCGAAGGATTTGCAGGACATCATCAATCAATACGGCGGCAAGCTGAAGCCTACGTGGGGCGTGCCGGTGGAAGAGATCCAGCTCGGCATTCGCAACGGCGTGCGCAAGATCAACGTGGACACCGACAATCGCCTGGCCATCACAGGCGCAATCCGCAAAGTGTTCGCCGAGAAGCCGGAAGAGTTCGATCCGCGCAGCTACATGAAGCCCGCGCGCGAGGCCATGAAGAAAGTTGTGGCGCTGCGCATGACGCAGTTCGGCCAGGCGGGCCACGCCGGCGACTATTCGCCTATTTCGCTTGCCGAGATGGCCAAGCACTACGCCGCGCAACCGGTTCTCGTGTAATTGAGGACACGCGGCGATAGCCGCGTTCGTGCGCACTCGTAGAAGCGCGGCTCTCGCCGCATGTCCATTCGGGCGACATGGGATAATCGTTCCCATGTCACTCGATTCGGGAAAAATCAAACACATGAAGGCGCTGGCGAACGCCGCGGGCGTCATTGCGGCCGCTGCCATGGACCAGCGCGGCAGCCTCCACAAATCCATCGCCTCCGCCAAAGGTATCGACCCGAAACAGGTCACCGATGAGATGATGATCGAGTTCAAGGTGGCCGTGTCGAAGGCGCTTACGCCGCACGCCAGCGCCATTCTGCTCGACCCGGAATGGGGCCTTCCCGCCGCGAAGGCGCGCTCATCGAACGCCGGCCTGCTGCTGGCATATGAGCTGAGCGGGTACGATAACACCCAGCCTGGCCGCCTGCCCGATCTGTTGCCGCATTATTCGGTGAAACGCATCGTGGACGACGGCGCGGACGCGGTGAAGATTCTCATCTATTACACACCGTTTGATGACGAGAAGGTCAACGACATTAAGCACGCGTTCATCGAACGCATCGGCGCAGAGTGCGAGACGTACGACATCCCGTTCTTCTGTGAATTCGTGGGCTACGATCCGCAGGGCGGCGACGAGAAGGGCATCGAGTTCGCGAAGAAAAAGCCGGACGTGGTGAAGGGCTATATGCGCGAGTTCTCAAAGCCGCAGTACAAGATCGACGTGCTCAAAGTGGAAGTGCCCATAAACGCGAATTACGTGGAAGGCTCCAGCGTGTACAAGGGGCAGAAAGCCTACTCACGCGAGGAAGCGCTCGCGCATTTCCGGGAGTCGGCGGATATCGCGAAGAGGCCGTTCATTTACCTGAGCGCAGGCGTCAGCAACGCTCAGTTTGTCGAATCGCTGAACATGGCAGCGGAAGCAGGCACCGATTATTCCGGCGTGCTGTGCGGCCGTGCCACCTGGAAGGAGGGCATTCCCGTTTACGCCAAGCAGGGCGTAAAAGCGTTGGAGGACTGGCTCTCCACCGAAGGCGTGAAGAATATCAACGCCGTGAATGCAGCCATCGGCACGGCGAAGCCCTGGTATAAGAAAGCCGGCGTGGCAGCCTAACCGGCCGGCTTTTTCGTTACCAGCTTATTCATAAAATTCGCGAAGAGCTCAGTGCCGGGAATCTCTGGCTGAGTATCTTCGCGATGCTCGGCCACCCACTCGAGCAATAACGGCAGCGGCATCCAGCGCGTGGATTCCTCGCCACGTCCGTCGCCGAATCGATACAGTACGTGAGACACATGCGCGGGAAGATCCACCATGGCGATGTTGTCGGCCCGCGGCGCCGTACAGTTTTCGGACGGGGAGGTTACCAGATACTCGCGGCAGCTCGCCGGCCGGTGCGGATGAATGCTGCAACTTTCGTGTTCGAGAAAAGGACAGGCCACTGCCAGGCCGAAATATTCGAGTCCCAGACGAGTCCGATCGGCTTCGTTCAACGGCGGCTCCGCGCGCAACCGCTCCAGCAGACCGCCCGCCGCCAGCGCCTCCAGCACCACGGCAAAGCGGGCCGTCACGCGCTGCTTCTGCTCTTCAGGCATAGACGCGATCAGGTCGGCCAGATACCGCGCCTCCATTTCGCTGATGGGGACCATTTGGCGGCAACACGCACCGCATCCCGCACGGCAGGAAATGTGCTTGCCTTCAGCCGCCGCCCCGATCAGCGCATCGTCGAGTTCGTGAAGCACGGGCAGAAGGTCCACGGGGCGGATAGGTTCCCCGGGAACCTGAATGCGGGCGGACATGATATTGCCGCCGAACTTCAGATCGAAACGAACCTCGACCACACCCGATTATAATGAGGCACGCATGGACGTGGAGCTGTTGAAGCGTGTAGTCGATCCCGCCCGCGTCCTCACTCGTCCCATCGATCGCATCGCCTTCGCCTCCGACGCCAGCGTCTACAGGCTGATTCCGAGCGCAGTGGTGCTCGCCCGAGGGGTGGAAGAGATTCAGGCGCTGTTCCGTTTCAGCCACGAACATCGCGTCCCGATTACGTTTCGCGCGGCTGGAACCAGCCTCTCCGGTCAGGCCATCACGGATGGCATCCTTGTTGAGGTAGCACGGCATTGGCGGGAGGCCCGCGTGGAAGCGGGTGGCAAACGAGTCCGTAATCGGCGGCCATGTGAACCGGATGCTTTTGCCATATGGCGCGCGGATCGGCCCCGATCCGGCTTCGCTTCAGGCCTGCATGATGGGCGGCATTCTCGCGAATAATTCGAGCGGCATGTGCTGCGGCGTCGCGCAGAACGCTTATCATACCCTGCATTCGATGACTTTCGTGCTGCCGTCGGGCACGGTCATCGATACAGCCGACCCTTCCGCCGACGAGATCTTCCGCGCGCGCGAGCCTGTTCTTGCGAATGGCCTGCTCCAATTGCGCGCCGAGATTCATGCGGATGTCGCCCTATGCGAGCGGATCCGCTTCAAGTACCTCACCAAGAACACCATCGGCTACTCGCTGAACGCGTTCCT
>JBEKFB010000408.1:0-3493 GCA_050013535.1 Bryobacteraceae bacterium
GCATCCACTCGATGGCCCTGCTTCATGAGAGCCTCTATCAGTCGGACGATCTGGCGTGGATCGACTTCCCCGAATACATAAAACAACTCGCCGATCATCTGTTCCGATCGTACGGCGTGACCGCGGAGCGGATCCGGCTGCGCTTCGAGCTCGACCGCCTCTTCCTGAACATGGACACCGCCGTGCCCTGCGGCCTGATCATCAATGAACTGATCTCAAACTCGCTCAAATACGCCTTTCCGGAGGGACGAGAGGGCGAAATCCACGTTGAGCTGCGCGAGACAGCCGACCGCACTGCTGACCTCACTATCGCGGACGACGGCGTTGGGCTGGTTCCCGGGTTCGACTGGGTGAACGCCAGATCGCTGGGCCTCCGCCTGGTGCGAACGCTCGCGCAGCAACTGGATGCAAGTCTGGAGATGGGGGAAGGGCCGGGCACGCGGTTTCACCTCAGGTTCCGTCCCGCCGTCTGAACTGCCGATAGCCGAAACCCACCCCTGCTGCAAGGCGTCAAAATGAGCCAGAATAATAGCCATGCGGTTCACTCTCTGCACTTTCCTGATGCTCCTCCCCGTCGTCGCCATTGCTCAGGCCCCCATCGATTCCGGAGTCTCCATCAAGACCTCCGTTCGGGAAGTGGTGGTGGATGTAACGGTGCGCGATAAACACGGCAAAATCGTCAAGAATCTGAAGCCGGAGGACGTCTCCATTTTCGAAGACGGCGTGCGTCAAGACGTGCGCTCGTTTCGCCTGGTCACCGGCCGGGAAATCCGCGAAGAAGACGTCAAACTCTCCGGTAAAGGCGGAGGCAAGGCCGTACTCGTGCCCGCCGCGTCACAACAGCGCTACAGCCCTCTGCGCGCGCTCAATATGGTGTGTCTGGTGTTTCAGGACATCGAACCGAAAGATCGAAAGCTGGCCTATCAATCCGCCGCCGCATTTGTGAACAGCGAACTGCGGCCCAACACCCTGTTCGGCATCATGAGTCTGGATAGCGCCGGCCTGCATCCCGTCTATCCGTTCAGCAGCAACCGCGCCGAACTGCTGCAGGCCATCGCGCGCGCCGCCTCGGGACAAACTCCCGGCGTCACCGCTTCCGAGCAGCTTTATATCGCTATGGGGTTCAGCAACATGTTCACGGCGGGCACTCCGCCTCCGGTGCCGGGCGCCACCCCATCTACCGGCGGGAGCCTCGGCTTCACGGGCGGCAACGCCCTTGGGAGTGTCGGAGCCGACGGGATGACCGGCGATGCCGCGCAGGTGGCGGCCGCTCCTCTCGGCGCCCGTCAGGGCATGGCTGCCGACCGTATGGAGGGCACTCGTGAGTTACACGCGCTCGGCTGGCTGATATCGCAAATGAGCCAGGTGCCGTTCGAAAAGACGGTGGTGCTGTTCAGTTCGGGAATCAACCGGCCCGAGGACGCCATGGATTATTGGGACAGCCTGATCCACAAAGCTAACGCGGCCGGTCTCACATTTTATGCCTTCGACCCGCGCGGCCTGACGGCGCCCACGGGAGATACCGGCGGGCCCGAGACTCCGATGACCAACGCGCGGGCGTCCGCACAGCACGTGGCCAGCCTCAGCCAGGCTCAGTCGTCGGCGGCGCCCAACCTGGATGCCGCGATGGACCGCATGCAGCAGGGCGATTACACCTCATACACCCTGGTCACCGCCAACACTCAGAACACGCTCCGCGATCTGGCCGAGAGCACCGGTGGATTTTTCGTCCATGACACCAACAATCCGGACAAGCAATTGACGCGCATCATGGAGGATGTCGATACGCACTATGAGCTGGTCTATCATCCGGCGTCGGAGAACTACGATGGACACTTCCGCCGTATTCAGGTCAAGCTGGACAAAGACGATCTGCGAGCGGAAGCGCGCCCCGGTTATTTCGCGCTTCCCGAGACGCCGGACAGCGGCCCGGTCACCATGGAGGACCTCGCGGGCCTGCGGGCGCTTAACACGGTGCCCGCGCCCCACGCCTTTGACTTCCGCTCCGATGCGTTGCAATTCCGGTCGTCCGATGGAGGCGCGCAATTCGCGATTGCTTTCGATGTGCCCATGTCCGTCCTGACCGCCTCTCCCGAACCTAACCAGAAACACAGGTTGCACGCGTCCATGCTCGCGCTGATTAAGGACGAGCACGGCCAGATCGTCGACAAGTTCAGTAGCAGCGTACCCATGGATATCTCCGACAGTGAACTGACTTCCTCCCAAACCGGGCGATTGATGTACAATCGCTCGCTGGAATTGCCGCCCGGACACTACACCATCCAGACGGCCGTGATCGACTGGGAATCCGACCGCGCCAGCACCAGCACCGCCCAGGTGGATAGTCTGCCCGCGAAAGGGCCGGGAGTGAGCAGCGTCGTAATGGTGCGTCGCGTGGAAAAGATCGACGGGACCGCCGATGCGTCAAATCCCTTCGAGTTCAATGGCCAGCGCATAGTCCCGGCACTGTTCACCGACCTCCCATCCGGCACGAATCCGACGGTCTTCTTCAGGGTGTACCCGGATAAGAAGAACAACGCGCCGCCACAATTACGCGTGCAGTGCCTGCTGGATGGGAAGTTGATCGCGAACCAGACGGCGGCCATCCCAGCGACCGATGCATCGGGAAGCGTGCCCTTCGGAATCGGTGTGCCCAACCGGCCGGGAAGTTACGAAGTGAAGATTGCGACTCTGCAGGGAAGCGAATCGAACGAGCAGAGCATTCACTACACGATTGCAAGATAGCTGCGCCCTGGCGCAAGATAGCGCTAATCGAATAATCCACGCTGGCGCCCCTCGGCGGCCTTGTCGAATTTGAGAGACCGCTCACGCATCGGTCCAAAACCCCGCATCAGCTCCACCAGCTTCGCATGTTGTTCGTGAATCTCCAGCAACCGCAGACACCGCGGACATCCACCACGTACGCCGCCCTCACCGTCGGTGGCGGGATCGTACCGTGGGTGGCGGCTGCAGCGCCCCTTCCAGCGCAGAGTGCCGAGCTTCAACATGAGCGAACTAGATTGTATCGAAGCAGATTGGATGCAGCTGAAGAGTGCTACTTCGAGCGAGCCGCGGTGTCGACGGCGAGCATGACGGGTTTGATTTTCGGCTGCACCGGTCCGGCGGCCACGCGAGCGGCGTAGTTATCCCCGCGGTCAAGTCCCAGCAACGCCTCGGTCATCCGGTTCACTACCTGCTCCTCCACTCTTTTGCTGCCGTTTCGAGGGAGCACGGAAAGCTCCAGATGGATCAGCTCATGAACCACGGTGCGCTCCATGTCGGCGGGAATCTGAGTGGCGGGCATGTCGTAATCGCGCGGGTCAAGCACTTTGATGGAGGCAGTGCGCGTTCTCGCATTCCACTTGAGATTCCCCAGCGTGTCGGCGTTGAGATCGCTCTGCCGCACAATCTGCGCTTCCACCCGCCAATCGTCCAGAGCCAGCCGGCCCTGCCACAGCCGCAGCCAGCTATCTACCTGACCCTGTGTGACTTG
>JBEKFB010000409.1:0-3880 GCA_050013535.1 Bryobacteraceae bacterium
GGAAGATTTCCGCCAGTTGCTGGAGGGCCGCCCGGACCCGCGTCTCGACGTTGCCGCCTGGACGGCTCCGGCTTCCGGTCTGTTTCTCGAAGAAGTGCGGTACAAGTAAGAGTTGGCAAAAGCACACGTTCTCGCCAAAACAACAAAGCGCCCCAGTGTTTCGGGCTCCAGAATTAGTCCGGGACGCCGTGGCCGCTTTGGTCGGCTGATTCGCGCGGTTTTGCTGGCTTTGGTTGTCGCCATCGTGGCCGGGTACCTGTTTTGCTGCCTCGCCTTGGTGATGCTGCGCTGGATTGATCCGTGGACCACATCGGTCCAAATGGAACGCCGCGTCCAGGCGATTGTTCACAGCACGCCGTACCACAAGCGCTACGAGCCGGTACCGCTCAGCCAGATTTCCATCAACCTGCAGCATGCCGCCATCGCCGCCGAGGATGGCCGCTTCTACCAGCATCATGGCATCGACTGGCAGGCGGTCGATAAGGTGGTTCAGGAGGATCTGGAGCAGGGGCGGGTAGGCCGCGGCGGGTCGACGATTACGCAGCAGCTTGTGAAGAATCTGTTTGCCACAACGGCGCGTTCGTGGTTGAGGAAAGGTTTCGAATTCACGCTGGCGCCGGTGGCCGAAATCATACTCGGCAAGGAGCGCATTCTGGATCTTTATCTGAACGTCATTGAATGGGGGCCCGGCATCTACGGCGCCGAAGCGGCTGCAGAGAACTACTATCACACCAGCGCGGCGCGGCTTACGCGCGAGCAGTCGGCTCATTTGGCGGCCATCATCCCCAACCCGCGACGCCGCAAGCCGGGGCGTATGAATGACTACAGCGATGAAATACTATTGCGCATGCGCCAGATGGGCTGGTAGAGGCGGCCCATACTACGGCCGGCATCGAGGGAGTTAGCGGACGCCGACGTAAATGCTCATTTGCATATTCTCCGGGTCGGCTGATCGCTCGTCGTAGACCTCAAAATCGGTTTTGTAAGTGCGATCCAGCGGGGCGCCCCAGATACGCTTCCAGGTCTCGAAGACCACCCTCTGCGCCGGTCCTTTCTCCGACGTGAACACCGCGTAGCGGCCCGCAGGAATCTTCCTCGCCACCATCCCCTCGGGAACGTTCGCTACTGACGACACCCGCGCGCCCAGCACAAACGAGTACGCGCCGTCCTTGTCGCTCTCGTAATCGGTGTACAGCGCGACGATGGCCGAGTCCGCTTTATTCGGGATACGCGCGCGCAAGCCTTCTTTGTTGAGCCGCGCCCATAGTTTTCCGATCACTCCTTCGGCGGTCATCTCCTTCGCGTTACTGGTGCGCGCCTCGATGCCAATCACCCGGACTTCGTCCACCGTGGTCATGTTCCATTGTGCCGCGCCAGGTGCGGTGGCGAGGAGGATCGCCAGAAGAATATGCATCCCGGATTACTCGACAATCACCTTCGCCGTCGCGGTTTCGGTCTGGCCACTGGCGCTCTTCGCGGTCAGCGTGTAAGATGTGGTCCGCTTCGGTTCAATATCGATGCAGCGGCTGATCGCAGGCTTCCACGATCCCAGATCCGGCTCGATCAGCACGGAAACCGCATTGGACACGCCGTAGCAGAGACTCACGTGGGTGCCGCGATGGATAGCTCCCGGGCTGGCGTAGAAATCGAGGACGGTGAGCCGGTCGCCGCCCAGTTGGCTGAGCGTTTGTTGGTCGGCTCTGGCTACGCGTTCGGCGGCTTCGCGCTGCGCCTCCACGATGTCGCGATGCCGTGATAAGAACACCCAGCCGGTCCACAACAGAGCCAGCACCAGCAGGACGCTCGTCCAGGGCAACAGCGTCCTTACCGCGGCGGCGGGTCCGGATTCGTGCCGGTCGCTCTGCATACCTCAAGTATCTGCTTCCCGGGAATAATTATCATGCTTCCCCGGAATGCCGACGCGCGTCCGTATAGATAGATAGAGGGGACACGGTTAGATATGACACGGTTTCTCGATGGGAGAACGGTAGTGGTCACCGGCGGCACCAGGGGGATTGGCCGCGCCATTGCCGCGGCCCTGCTGGAGGCGGGCGCAAATGTGGGGATATGCGGGCGCAACAGTGCGGAGGTTGACCGGGCGGTTTCCGATCTGCGTAACCGTGCGCCAGGCGACATAAAGGTGGTTGGAGCAGTTTGTGACGTTTCCCGGCCAGATCAGGTTCGATCTCTGTTCGAAGTTGTCGATAAGGAACTCAGCGGCCTCGATGTACTGGTGAACAACGCAGGGGTGGGGTTTTTCAGCGCGACCGCCGATCTGAGTATAGAGCAATGGCAACAGACGATAGACACGAACCTCTCAGGCGCTTTCTACTGTTCGCGGGAAGCTCTGCAACGCTTCCGCGCGCGGGGGGGCGGATATATCGTGAACATCTCCAGTCTGGCGGGGAAGAATCCGTTCGCCGGAGGTGCTGCTTACAACGCGTCGAAATTCGGACTCAATGGATTCAGCGAAGCAATGATGCTGGATCACCGGCAGCAGAACGTGCGCGTGACATACATCATGCCGGGCAGCGTTGATACGTCGTTCGGGAGGAACAGTGAGCCGGCCGACTGGAAAATTGCTCCCACCGACATCGCGGAGATTGTACTTGGTTTGTTGCGGATGCCAGCGCGTACGCTGGTGAGCCGGGTCGAGGTGAGACCCTCGAAACCGAAGAAGTAGCGGGAGTGACCGCGTCGTCAGGAACTGGCATTTAAGTTGCTCGGAAAAGGATGGAGCGCTTGAGAAAGGGGTCCAACATGGTGAAAACGAACATCTCTCTGGATCCGACGAAAACGGGCCGCGAAGCGGAGAGCCTGGAAGGCAGTCTGCACAGGCTCATAGTCGGCCAGGACGACGCGATACAACAGATCGTGAACATCTATCAGATGCATCTCACCGGAATGAGTGCTCCCGGGCGGCCGATCGGGAACTTCCTGTTCCTCGGGCCCACCGGTTCCGGCAAGACGCGCATCGTGGAGGCAACGGCGGAATGCCTGCTGAAGAATCCACGGGCGGTAATTAAGATCGACTGTGGAGAGTTCCAGCACAGCCACGAAATTGCCAAACTGATCGGTTCGCCCCCGGGCTATCTGGGTCATCGTGAAACGCACCCGCTGCTGAGCCAGGAGGTGCTGGGTCAATATCATACCGATCAGATGAAGGTGAGCTTTGTCCTGTTTGATGAAATCGAGAAGGCCAGCGATGCTCTGTGGAACCTGCTGCTCGGCATTCTCGACAAGGCCACGCTGACGCTCGGCGACAACCGCAAAGTGGATTTCTCGCGGGCCATGATCTTCATGACCAGCAACCTCGGCGCGACGGAGATGAGCGCGCTGATGAACCCCAGGGTGGGATTCTGTGCGCCCGAGCAGGCCCGCAAAACCGCTGCCGGTGAGATTGACGAGAAGCTCAACGTTAAGATGAGGAACAGCAGCGTGGAAGCGGCTCGCCGCAAGTTCACGCCGGAGTTTATCAACCGGAAGCGGCTCGCCGCAAGTTCACGCCGGAGTTTATCAACCGCCTCGACAAAATCGTCACGTTCCGGCCGCTGGGCTGCGAAGAACTACGGCGCATCCTGGACATCGAGTTGAATCTGGTGCAGCAACGGATATTCAGCACGAACCCCGAACGCGCCTTCATCTTTAAGATCACCGAAGCGGGCAAGGGTCATCTGCTCGAGGAAGGCACCGATCTGAAATACGGCGCCCGGCACCTGAAGCGCGCTATCGAGCGCCTGGTGGTACAGCCGATGTCCAATCTGATCGCTACCGACCAGGTGCGCGGCGGAGACTGGGTAAAGGTGGATTTCGACAGCGAACGCCGTTCCATGACTTTCACCCGGGAAGCCGAGGGATTGCCGGTCACCGCTATGGCCGA
>JBEKFB010000410.1:0-3452 GCA_050013535.1 Bryobacteraceae bacterium
GGGCATACAAATTCAACTGCAGATACAACTCGGGCGATGTGGCGTTCACCACGCGGTTGAAGTACGTCTCCAGCTCAGAACCAGAGAAGATACCCACAGCCTCTTTGGTGATGTTCTCCAGTTCCCCGGTTTGGCGATGACGCAGGTACCAACGCGCCAGCTTGTCGTACCACGAGCGATCGGGAAACCTGGCGATCGCGCGGCGGTAAGTCTGCACCACCTCTCCGGTCATGTCGTTCTGTTCCAGGAATGCTGCCAACCGTTCGTACAACCCCGGGTCGTTGGGATTTCGGTCGATCTCAGTGCGATACACACGAAGCGCGTCCATCGGCCGCTTGAGCGCCGACAGCCGCGCCAGGTACCGGTCGAGCACCTGCGCGTACTCCGGAGATCGCACCGCCGGCGCTGCGGTCACCCTTGTGAACAGAGCACGAGCAAAGAGGGGATGAGTGACAGCGGGCGCGGGCGTGGTCTCCTCGGCGTTTTGCTCGTCTGCGGGTTCCGTACCCTGCTCGGCAGACAGCTCGCTGGCCGGTGCACTTTCGACCTCGACATCGCCGTTACCGATTGGCACGCGGTGCACCCGCGCGGCGAGCTCTCGCAGGAGTTGATCGTAGAGAGCGAACTCCTCCGTCACTTTGTTCTGGCGCTCCAGCGCATCGGCCATCAGCATGGCCACAGCGAATCGGTGCGCATCGCGTGGGAACGCCTCCAGGTATTGCCGGCCGGACTGAATGACGGCGGCATCGTCGCCATACGTTCCGTACGCCTGCACGAGCTCAGCCCGGAGCGGTCCTCGATACCGCGACTGCGGAAAACGCTGCTCCAGCAGCGACACGAGCTGGCTCGCTGCGGCGCGGTGGAAATACGCCGCTGATTTCGCGTTCTCCTCCTGATACGCCCAGCGCGGTCCGGTGCCGTTCAGAACCAGCGAGAGGATGCCGTTCAAAAACCCGGGCGAGGAATCGATGGTTGCGACGTCCCGGTAGAACGACAGGTCGGCGGAGCCGAAACGTATCGGCTGGTCGGCCTTCGTGAGCAGCAGATCCGCCAAACCATCGAGTGCGCGTTCCTGATGGGCGCCGTCGGCCCCGGGTACGCTGTGAAGCGCGTACCAAAGACGGGCCGCTTCATTCACATCGGGAAGACGCTCGAAAAGCTGCGCCGTGTTGAGCAGCTCCTCCGGGGTCCATGGCTGTTTGCCTGATTCCTTGGCCATCCGGTATGCCAGCAGCACCCGGCGCGCTGCCGCCTCGTTGTTTTGCGACCGGAAGTAGTCAAATAGACGCGCTGTGGCATTGAGGTCGGCCGGGTTCGTCTCGAGTGCAGCGCGGGCGCGGCCAACAAAATCGCGCAGACGGTGTTGTTGATCGAGGAGCTGAAACCAGCTTTTCGTCATCTCGTCCGGCCACAACGGCTGGAACGCGTCGTCGTAAGTGCGAATCGCGGCGTCCGTATTGCCGCGGCTCACCTCCAGTTCGGCGCGGGCTTGCACAGGATAAAGATCGTCGTGAAACACCGTCGCGTACGTTGCAATCCCCTGCTCCGCCGCCGCGTACTGGCCATGCGCGCTGAGATAGTGGATCATACGTTCGTGCGGCGCGCGCTGCCGCGGGTATCTCGCGATCCACGCGTGAAGCACTCGCACGGTGTCGGCTTCGGGAAGCCCGTCGTTTTCCGTCACCGACATCATGCGTTCGAAAGCGCGCCAGGGACGTTGCTGCGCCACGGGCGTGATCAGATCGCTCTTGTCGCGAGCGACCGCCATCAGCGTCGCGATCTCTTCTCGCGGCTCCTGGCGGCGGTGGTAAAAGTCAGCCAGCTCCAGGTGCGCGGCCGCCGAATCGGACGCAAGCTCGGCGTATCGCATCCAGTCCCCCTCTGCGGCGGCGAAGTCTTCGGCCAGCTCGGCTTCTCGGGCGCGCAACCGATAAAGTGCCGCATCGCTCGGGCTTCCCGCAATGGCCTTCGTCAACGCGTCGCGCGTCTCCGCCGGGGGACGCCGCAGCGGGACGTTGCCACCGGGCATGCTTACGGTTCGAAAGAAGATTGCCAGCAGTGAACCCGCGGGCAGGTGCTGTACCCACTCCTGCATTTCCGCCCGTCCAAGGAGGGTGCCGCCGATGCACAAACCTGCAATCGCAGCGACAAAGGCCTGGCGTTTACCAGACTTCAAGCGCCACCTCCTGAGTGCCGATGTTGTGCGCCACATCCTCAGCCGTCACATGCAGCGTGTATTTGCCCGGTGGCACATCGGCCGGGATGATGACCTCGCCAGTATCCGCCTTCGCCGCGCCGTTCCAGTGAAGAGCCACCGGCATCGTGCCCCACAGCCGCGCAGTAATCGTGCGCGTGTTCGAAGACGCGTATGCGGAAATGCGCAGCGTCTCGCCCCGGCGAACGCGCGGCTTGTCCAGCTTCACACGAACCGCGGGCATGCGGCTCGCGATGACGAAGCTCTTCGCTTCGCGATAGACATTGCCGGACCGGTCGCGCAGAATCAGGCGGACCTGATACGTTCCGTCCGCCATGTCCTCGGGAGCGAGAAACCGCGTCTGCCAGGTATCTTCAGTCTTCAGATAGCGCAGCGGCTTTACCAGACCGAACGGAAACAGCGCGATCACCGAGACGATCGATTCATCCGTCTTCACCCTTAGCACGGGATCGCCCGGCCTGATCACCCGAGGACGTAGCAAAGCGCGCGGCACTGCCAGAAACGAAGTGTACGGCGTGACGAATTTGTACTTCTTTGACAGCCGGATGATCTCATCCACCGTGGCTCGGTCCTCGCCGTCGCGCTCGATCTTCGCCAGCAGCGCATCCACGCGCGCCTTTGCCCACGTCCGCGGCAGTAGTGGATTGTCGCCCGCCTGCGCCGGAAGCGATGTGGAATCGGCAATGCGCACAGGCTGCCCGGCACGAATGCCAGTTACGGTGAAGGCGGCTTTCGTCGACCGGCGCTTGTACTCGCCCACCCATGAAGCCATGCTGCCGGGGAAGTGGACGTCTTCGAGTGGGTAAACAAGGTCGAAGTTCCCGGCGGGAGCGGCCGCAAAACTCACGTTTTTGACCGGCTCGTGACCGATCTTGTCCAGAAAGGCGTTCAGCTTGAAGTCCACCGGTTCGGTGGATCGCACCTGTTCGAAGACGCCCCCATTTCGCGCCAGAGCGGAAAGCAGCGGCACGTTGGCGTCGTCGCCCACACCAAAGACGAACATGTGCGGTCGCGCGGCGGCCGGCGCCTTACGCCAGTGTTCGCTGAACCAACTCGCAAGTGCGCTGTTTCGAACGATGCCTTCCGTTGCCCCGCCATCGCTGATCAGAAGGATGTTGCGCTCCTCGGTGGATGCAGCCTCATTCTGCGACATAGCGACCATCAGAGCCTTCAACAAGTCGGTTCCGCCACGAATCTCGCTGCGGCGCACCCACGCGAGGGCCTGCTCGATATTGGC
>JBEKFB010000411.1:0-3447 GCA_050013535.1 Bryobacteraceae bacterium
CTGTTTGCTTCTTTCATCGGGATTTCTTTTCAAGGGAGACCGCTGCGTTTCGGGCAGCAGACCGGACGAGGGCCGCAGATCAGCGGCAACAACAGGATGCGGCGTGGCAGGTGCTAGTCGGTGAAGCTTTGGTCGATGTACCCATTGCCTATTGACATTATGGTGTTTCCTCTGCGGAAATGCAAGAGGGAAGTGCCGGGCTGGCGGATCGATCAGATAAGCCTATTACAATCTTGTGAATAAGTGGTTCGGCAGGGAAGAGATCTTCACGCGCAGCGCTGTTTATCCCTTCCCCTGTCTTGCTGTCTCGATCCGCGCAGTGGCGTTGCGGTAACGGATAAGCAATGCCTCGATGTCGGCGTCGGGGGCGGGATGGGCCATCTGCTCCTGAGCTTCGCGGAGATCCTGCTCGGCTTTGCTCACGTCGATCTCGGAAGCGGGAATCGCCTCGTCCGCCAGCACGCGCACGTGATTATCGCGCACTTCGATGAAGCCCTGGCTTACCATCAGCGTGACGCCGCCGCCGATTCCGCCTTCCCAGCTCAATGCGCCAATGCCCAACTGCGCAAACAGCGGTGCGTGATCGGGCAGCACGCCCAGATAACCGTTCTCGGCGGGAATCTGCGCGCTGGACACCTGCTCGCATAAGAACAGGCGTTCGGGTGTGGCGATTTCGAGTTCGAACGTTGCCGCCACGTCAGGCCTTCTTCATCTTCTCGGCGTGTTCCAGCACTTCCTCGATCGCGCCTTTCATGTAGAACGCCTGTTCGGGAATATCGTCGTGCTTGCCCTCGACGATGCCCTTGAAGCTGCGAATGGTGTCGGCCAGCTTCACGTAAGCGCCCTTGAAGCCGGTGAATTGCTCGGCCACATGGAACGGCTGCGAGAGGAACTGCTGGATTTTGCGCGCGCGCGCCACGGTGAGCTTGTCCTCTTCCGGCAGCTCGTCCATGCCCAGAATCGCGATGATGTCCTGCAGCTCCTTGTACCGCTGCAGCACCTGTTTCACCTGCTGGGCCACGTTGTAATGCTCATCGCCGATGATGCGCGGATCGAGAATGCGCGAGGTGGAAGCGAGCGGGTCCACGGCCGGGTAGATGCCCAGCGCCGCGATATCGCGCGAGAGGTTCGTGGTGGCGTCGAGGTGCGCGAACGCGGTGGCAGGCGCGGGATCGGTGTAATCGTCGGCGGGCACGTAAATGGCCTGCACCGAAGTGATAGAGCCTTTCCGCGTCGACGTGATGCGTTCCTGCAACTCGCCCATTTCGGTCGCAAGGTTCGGCTGATAGCCGACGGCCGACGGCATACGGCCCAGCAGCGCCGAAACTTCCGAACCGGCCTGGGTGAAGCGGAAAATATTGTCGATGAAGAGCAGCACGTCCAGGCCTTCTTCGTCGCGGAAATACTCGGCAACGGTCAGCCCGGTGAGCCCCACGCGGAGGCGCGCGCCGGGCGGCTCGGTCATCTGCCCGTAGATCAGCGCGGCTTTCGATTTGGTCCAGTCGTGGATGTCGATGACCTTCGATTCCTGAAACTCCAGCCAGAGGTCGTTGCCTTCACGGGTGCGCTCGCCGACTCCGGCAAACACGGACACGCCGCCGTGATGCATGGCCAGGTTGTTGATCAGCTCCTGGATGATCACTGTCTTGCCCACGCCCGCGCCGCCGAACAGGCCGGTTTTGCCGCCCTGCAAATACGGCTCCAGCAGATCGATCACCTTGATGCCGGTCTCGAACATCTGCAGCTCGGTGGACTGTTCCTCGAAACTGGGCGCGGCGCGGTGAATGGGCCAGCGTTGTTTGGTGTTCACCGGTCCCAGCTTGTCCACCGGCTCGCCGATGACGTTGAGCACGCGGCCCAGCGTTTCGCGGCCCACCGGCACGGTCACCGGTCCGCCCGTGCTGATCGCCTTCATGCCGCGCACCAGACCGTCGGTTGGTTCCAGCGCGATGGTGCGCACGCGGCCCTCGCCAATGTGCTGGGCCACTTCCACGGTGATATTGATGGGAGTGGGAACGTCGTAGCCTTCGCTGGTGATGCGAATGGCCGTGTTAATCACCGGGATCTGCCCTTCCGGGAACTGAATATCGACGGCCGGGCCGGCCACCTGAATCACTTTTCCTTCTGCTGTGCCTGTCATGTTACCTTCTCTACCCCAGAGCGGCGGCGCCGCTCACAATCTCGATAATCTCGTTCGTGATACTTGCCTGGCGCACACGGTTCATGTTCAATGTCAGTTTGTCGATCATTTCGCCGGCATTGCGGGTGGCCGCTTCCATGGCGGTCATGCGCGCTGCATTGTAAGCCGCGGCCGATTCCAGCATCGCGCGGAACACCTGGTTCTCCACGTAGCGCGGCAGGGCCAGGGCCAGTAATTCCCCCGGCGACTGCTCGAAGATGTAGTTGGCCACGTCCTCCCCGCCCTCCGGCAGCGCCACCGGAAGAACCTTCTGGATCACCAGGTTCGACGAGAGCACGCTCCTGAAATTGTTGACGGCGATGTAGACCGCGTCGGCCTCGGCCCGGGAAAACCTCTCCACGATCTCCTTCGCGATGGCGCGCGCCGGAGCTGCCTCGACAGCGCCCCGCAGAAATAACGTGGTGTGCTCGCCGGAGATGCTGGCATGGCGGCGCCGGAAAAAATCGCGGCCTTTGCGGCCCACCAGTTCCAGGATCACTTCGGCATCGGAATGCTCGGCAATGAACTTCTGCGCGAGCTTAATGACGTTCGAATTGAAGCCGCCGGCGAGGCCGGTATCCGCGGTGACCAGCACAAGCTGGATTTTTTTCTCGGGACGAACCGCCAGCAGCGGATGGGTATCCACCACATCGGTTCCCGCCGCCGCCTGGGCCAGATTGCGGACCATGCGATCGAGCATGCGGGCGTACGGCCGCGCCGCGATCACCCGGTCCTGTGCCCGGCGCAGCTTCGCCGCCGAGACCATCTTCATGGCCTTGGTGATCTGCTGGGTGTTTTTCACCGACCGGATTCGCCGGCGGATTTCGATCAGGCTGGGCATGCTGGCTTATTTCTTCTCGGTCTTTACATGGTCGGCGACGAACTTTTTCTTGAACTCTTTCAGCGCGTCGTGTATTTTGCCTTTCAACTCGTCGCTGAGCGCCTTCTTCTCGCGGATCTCGTTCAGGATTTCCGGATGAGCGTTGTCCGCGAAGCGATACAGCTCGGCTTCAAAGGTGCGGCAGAGCTCCACCGGCAGGTCGTCCAGATATGCGTTCGTGCCCGCGAAAATCACCAGAATCTGTTTCTCCACCGGCAGCGGCGAGTACTGATTCTGTTTCAGAATCTCCACCAGACGCACGCCCCGGTTCAGTTGCTGCTGCGAGGCCTTGTCCAGATCGGAGCCGAACTGTGCGAAAGCTTCGAGAGCGCGATACTGCGCCAGTTCCAGACGAAGCGACCCGGCCACCTGGCGCATGGCCTTCACC
>JBEKFB010000412.1:0-3446 GCA_050013535.1 Bryobacteraceae bacterium
GAGAAGTTCACGCTGCTTGAGGTGCGCATTGGCACCGGCCGCACGCACCAGATTCGCGTGCATCTGGCCAGCATCGGCCATGTGGTGGCGGGCGATAAGCTCTATGGCGCGCCCGCCGGTCCCTCAGCCCGGTTCTTCCTTCACGCCGCACGAATCAGCTTCGATAGCCCGTCGACTGGCGAGCGCATTACCGTCGAGGCTCCACTGCCGGGCGAACTGGAGGAGTGGCTAAGCAGCCTCTGAACGACGCTGCTACTCGGCCCGCAAAGCCTCCACCGGATTCACAGAGGCCGCCCGCCGTGCCGGGAAGAAGCTGGCCAGAATCGCGGTGACGCCCAGCACCGCTGCCACGCCGGTAATGGTTGGCACATCCCAGGAGCGCACGCCGAACAGCAGCCCGCGCATCAACGTCGCGGCAAGCAGCGAGCACACCAGACCCGCCAAAATTCCCAGCGTAACCAACCACCCCGCCTCGCCCAGAATGAGCTGATAGACGGAGCCCGGGCGCGCGCCCAGGGCCATGCGAATGCCAATCTCGCGGCTCCGCTGGCTTACCGAATAAGCAATCACCCCGTAGAGTCCGATCACGCCCAACAGCAACGCCAACGCGGCGAAGCCCCCCACCAGCCACGCTGAGGACCGGTGCAGCCAGGCCGACTGCGAGTTGTTGATTCCGTCGCTCATGCTCGCTCCCTTGACCGGAACGAGATCCGGGTCGATCTGGCGCACCATGCCCGCCAGAGCCGGGATCAGCGAATTCTCGCTGCGGGACGTCCGAACCACCACCCCGAGATAGTTATCCGGGCTCTGGTTGAAGGGACGATAAAGGACGGGCGGAATCGCCTCATCCAGCGGACCCTCCCTGATGTCTTCGACAATCCCGACGATTTCAATCGGCACGGGCGGCGTGGAGATATAAGAAAGCTGCCTGCCAATAGGGTCTTCGCCGGGAAAGTATTGCCGGACGAACGCCTGGTTGACGATCGCTACACGGGGCTTCGATGCATCTTCGTCTTCGTTGAAGTACCGGCCACGCACCAGCTTCGCGCCCAGCGTTGTAAAGTATCGCGCGCCCGCATCACGTTCGGGCACTTCATCGTGCTCGCCATGCCAGGGCCGGCCCAGCACGCGCACCCAGGTCGTGTTACCGTTGCCCTGGAACGGAAGACAGTCGGCGACGAGTCCCGCGGACGCTACGCCCGGCAGATTCGCCGTCGCACTCAGAATCCGGCGCTCCAGTGCGATCTGCTGGGCGGCCTTTCCGTACCTGGATTGAGGCGCCGAAACTTCCATGGTTACCAGACGATCTGGTTGCAAACCAAAATTCACATGCAGCAGTTCATGCAGGCTCTTGCCGAGTAACCCGGCCCCCACCAATAACACCATCGCGGTGGCCAGTTCCAGCACCACTAGTTTCGACCCGAGCCTACGCCACACGGTTCCGGCGGAGCCACGGCTGCCTTCCGCAAGGCCCGGCCGCATCTCCGGCGACCAGATGCGAAAAGCGGGGGCCACTGAAAACAGCACCGCAGCCAGCACGGATATCACCGCGGCGAAAGCAGCCACGCGGACATTCAAATCAATACTGCGCAGAAATGGCATGCCCGCCATCATGTCCTCCGAGATCAACCTCGCTAGAAGTCGCATGGCCCATTTGGCGGAAATCATGCCGAGCAGACCGCCGGTTGTGACCAGAACCAGAGCTTCCGTCGCAAACTGGCACATCAATCGCCCGGATGAAGCACCCAGTGCCGTGCGCACGGCGATCTCCCGCCGGCGGCTCTCTGAACGAACCAGCAGCAGACCCGTTACGTTCACACCGGCGATCAGCAGCAGCAGTCCCGCGCCACTCAGCAGCACGATCAGGATGGGACGAATATTCCCAACAATGAGTTCGGCCAGAGGCGCCAGCGTCGCGCCCTGATCGCGATTGGAATCCGGATATTGCCTGGCCAGTTGCCTGGCGATCGATTTTACGTCGCTGAGCGCAGCCTGGAAGGAAACACCATCCTTCAGCCGCGCCACACCGTACAGGCTGTAGCAGCTTCGCCTTAAGTCGCATTCGCTGACAGCATGATACGCGGCCCAGAATTCCGGCGTGCCAGCGGGGGCGAAATGAAAATCTTCGGGCAGCACGCCTATGATCGTGGTTGGCACGCCATCCAGCAGGACCGCACGCCCCAGAACATCGCGCCGTCCACCGTATCTTTTCGTCCACGCGGCATAACTGAGCATCGCAGTATGCGGTGCGGCTGGCAGGTCCTCTCCGGAGTAGAAATCGCGTCCGAACATGGGGGTTACGCCAAGCGTGCGAAAGAATCCGGCGGTCACTTCCACGCCAGCCGCTGGTTGTGCGCCTAACGGTGTGGTCAAGGTATAACCGAAAGGCTCGTACGCCTCCAGCGATTGAAAGGACCGGTTCATCCGTTTCCAGTCGAGATAGTCGGGATACGAAAGGTTGCTCTGCGGAATCGAAGGCACGCTCTCAAACGCGCCAACAAGCCGGTCGGGATTCCGATAAGGCAGCGGCTTGATCAATGCTGCGTCCACAAACGCGAAAATAGCCACGCTCGCGCACATTCCCAGAGCCAGCACCATAACGGAGGTGCTGCTGAATCCCGGATTCTTCACTAACTGCCGGACGGCGAAGCCGAGATCCTTCCACAAGTTGTCGATAATGTTCAACTGGCGCATATCGCGGCACTCCTCTTTCCTTTGTTCGACGCCTTCGATGGACCGCATCGCCGCCCGGCGCGCATCTTCGTAAGTCATCCCGGCGGCGACGTTTTCTTCCGTCTGCCGGTCCAGGTGATACCGCAGTTCTTCTTCGAGTTCACGCTCCACGGTGGTGCGCGCGAAGAGGGTGCGAAGCCGGAGGCGAAATATGCTGGACAGCCGCATGACGATCCCTACATCAACTAGTCCGAACGATCATCGATACCGCACCGGCCAATCGTTCCCACTGTGCGGCCTCCTGAGTGAGCGCTTTGCGGCCAGCCTTGGTCAGCGTGTAGTACCTGGCCCGCCGGTTATTCTCGCTGACCGCCCATTCCGCGCTCACCCAGCCGTTCTGTTCCAGTTTGTGGAGCGATGGGTAAAGGGCCCCCTGTCCCACCTGGAGAACATCTCCGGACATCTGCCGGATACGCTGGGCGATTGCCCAACCGTGCATGGGCTCCAGTGCAATCACTTTCAGAATGAGCAGGTCCAGGGTGCCTTGTACGAGATCGGTCGGTTTACTCAAGCGTCTCCCCTCAGTAACCGACAATAGAGTACGGCATCCTGATTCGTTGTGTCAAGCCACAAGTTAGGACACAACCAGATGGCCGCACCGCGATCACCGATTACAAGGTGCTGCGACGTTTCGAGAAGTTCACGCTGCTTGAGGTGCGCATTGGCACCGGCCGCACGCACCAGATTCGCGTGCATCTGGCCAGCATCGGCCA
>JBEKFB010000413.1:0-3792 GCA_050013535.1 Bryobacteraceae bacterium
CATTTCGGGGGCCATTTTGGAACCATTTGCGCTCTCAGAGCAACTCACTTTATCGATACTTCGCCGCGAGGTGCTTCCTGCGCTCGGTAATTTCCGCCTTCTTGAGTACCCCTCGAACCGAAGGCAGAATCGGAGCGTCGCGGATTGAGAATGAAGCGGGTTCAACAACGGCCCGAAGGTACGCTTCCACCGTCTTCGATAGGGAGACGCCTCGCCGCTTCGCGTATTGCTTCGCGTATTGCTTCGCGAGCGAAACGACGCGGCTGTCCACACTGAGGTTGACCGGACCATAAACCTATCATCACAGTTCCCGGAACCTTGCACTGAAATGCCGCAGGAATGGCGGCTCGTGCACTATTTCCAGACCGCGCAGGGTGGTCTTCCGCTCGTTCACCTCGAGAATCGCTTCCACCAGATAGTCGATGTGGCTTTGCGTGTAAACGCGCCGCGGAATGGCCAGGCGCAGCAACTCGTGACGCGCCTTATCGCCGAACATCCGGCGTGGCGGTAAAGTTCCACGGCGAGCGCTTGCCCCGGGAATTGGTGTTTTGGAATGTGCGGCAGCATGCGGCCCGCGTCGATATAGATTGCGTGGCCGCCGGGCGGTTCGACAATGGGCACACCATGATCGGCGATGTGACGGCCGAGATACGCGGTGGAAGCGATGCGGTACTCCAGATACTCCGGTTGCAGGATTTCCTCAAGACCAACGGCGATAGCCTCCAGATCGCGCCCGGCGAGCCCGCCATAGGTCGGGAATCCTTCCGTGAGAATGAGCAGGTCCTTTTCCAGCTCGGCCAGTTTATCGTCATTGGTGCAGAGCAGCCCGCCGATATTCGCGAAGGCGTCCTTCTTCGCCGAGAACGTGCAGCCGTCAGCCAGGCGGAACATCCGCTGTGCGATTTCTTTCGGCGAAAGCTCCGCGTACCCGTCTTCGTTCTGCCGGATGAACCATGCGTTCTCGGCGAACCGGCAGGCATCCAGATATAGCGGAATACCGTACCGGCGAGTGATCTCTCGCACCGCCTCAATGTTGGCCATCGACACCGGCTGGCCCCCGCCGGAGTTGTTGGTCACGGTGATCATCACCAGCGGAATGCGCTCAGGACCGTTTTCCTGAATCAGCCGCTCGAGAGCCTTTACGTCCATGTTGCCCTTAAACGGGATTCGCGCCTGCGTGTCGGCGGCCTCCGGGAGCGGCAAATCGACGGCCTGGGCACCCGTGAATTCGATGTTGGCCCGTGTCGTGTCGAAATGGGTATTGTTTGGCACGATGTGGCCGGGTTTGCAGAGAACCGAAAATAGGATACGCTCGGCCGCGCGGCCCTGGTGCGTGGGGATCACGTGCCGGAAGCCCATCAGCCCTTCCACCGACCGGCGCAGGCGATAGAAGCTCTCACTTCCCGCATAGGATTCGTCGCCGCGCATCACCGCGGCCCACTGCTCGGTGGACATCGCGCTGGTTCCGGAGTCGGTCAGCAAGTCGAGCAGAATATTGGAAGCATGGATCTGGAAAAGGTTGTAGCCGGCGTCCTGAAGGAATTGTTCGCGCTGCTCGCGCGTGGTGTGGCGCAGCGGTTCGACGCTCTTGATCCGAAATGGCTCGATGATGGTTTTCACTTGAGTTCCGCGGTCATTGTACCGTGCTGATGCGGCAAAATGAGGCTTGCGTACACTACCATCGGTATCCTAACCTCGAATCATAATGCGAAAGAAAGTTACGGTCATAGGCGGCGGGAACGTCGGCGCCAATTGCGCTCTGCGCATCGCGGAAAAAGAGCTGGCGGACGTCGTTCTCGTCGATATCGTGGAAGGCGTCCCGCAGGGCAAAGCGCTTGACTTGCTGCAGTCGGGGCCGGTGCAGGGTTACGAAGTGAACATCACCGGAGCCAACACCTACGAATCCACCGAAAATTCCGACATCGTCGTCATCACCGCGGGTCTGGCGCGCAAGCCGGGCATGAGCCGGGACGACCTGCTATTGGCCAATTACGAAGTGGTGAAGAGCGCGACAGAGCAGTCCGTCAAATACTCTCCGAACGCAATCCTCGTACTTGTTACCAATCCGCTCGACGCCATGTGCTGGACCGCCTTGCAGGTCTCCGGCTTCCCGCGCGAACGCGTGGTGGGCATGGCTGGCGTGCTTGATACGGCCCGCTTCCGAACCTTTATCGCGCAGGAACTTAACGTGGCCATGTCCAACGTTGTCGCGATGGTCCTGGGCGGACACGGCGACACCATGGTGCCTATTGTTCGCCTCAGCAGCGTGTCCGGCATTCCGCTTACCGAGCTGATGGACGCCGAGACACTGGATCGTCTGGTGAACCGCGCCCGAAACGGCGGCGCGGAGATTGTCAAATACCTCAAAACCGGCAGCGCTTACTATGCGCCATCGGCCGCGGCTATCGAGATGGTCGAGTCCATTCTGCTCGACCAGAAGAAAGTGCTTCCCTGCGCGGCGTATCTCAAAGGCGAGTACGGCTACAAGGACCTCTTCGTGGGCGTTCCCGTGAAACTGGGCGCGGGCGGTGTGGAAAAGATTTACGAGCTGAAACTCGAGCCCGAGGAGAAAGCCGCGCTGGATAAGAGCGCCGCTTCGGTGAAAGAACTGATCGAAATCCTGCAGAAGAAGATGGCCCAGCCGGTTCAGTGAGCGGTCGCGAACACCACGGAACGGGCATGGAGCACAAGCCGATCATCGACCAGCGACATGCCTGTTTCCGGCTGCGCGTCGGCCCATCGACGATCCACCGCTGGGGAGTTTATGCGGCGGAATCGATTCCCGCTAACCGGAAGGTGCTCGAGTACACTGGAGAGCGCATCAGCCGCCGCGAGACGAAGAAGCGCAGCGAGCGGCCGCTGAATTATATCTTCACGCTGGACGCTTACTGGTCCATCGATGGCTCGGTGGGCGGCAGCGGAGCGGAGTTCATCAACCATTGTTGCGATCCCAACGTCTTCTCGCGCATCGTGCGCGGGCATATCCTTTATTACAGTGCGAGGCCGATTCGAAAAGGCGAAGAGTTGACCGTGGATTACCGCTTCGAGAAGCACGTGGAGAAGGTGCCGTGTGCGTGCGGTTCCGCGAAGTGCCGGGGCACCATCAACCTCAAATAGCAAAATGAAGACCCTCTACGCGAAGTGGATGGAGGAGTGGGAAAACCGCTTGTGCTTCCGGTCGACGAACCGGGTGGTGCGCCCGTTCGAGTGGGGCGAGGAATGGTCGCGCGAATGGCCGCCTGCCCGGCTTGCTCCGCGCAATGGCGACACGCCCGAAGACTACCTTCGTAAGCTGAACCGGTTGGCTATCGCCAAGAGTGACGAGTTTTACGCGTACGAGAGCCCTCGGGATTTTGAGCTCACCGGCAATCTGCTCACGTTCACATCGCCGGTACACACGCATTGGCCCGAGAATAATAAGGTCCACGCGCAGTGGTTCCCCGCTTCCGCTCGCAACGGGCAGCGCCCGAAAAAAGCCGTGGTGGTGTTGCCGCACTGGAATGCACCGGCGCAGGCGCACATCGGATTGGCGAAGGGCATCGCAGCACTGGGGATTTCGGCGTTGCGAATCAGCCTTCCTTATCACGACTACCGCATGCCTGCCGAGCTTCAGCGCGCCGATTACGCCGTTTCCGCCAACATTGGCCGCACCATCGACGCAACTCGTCAGGCAGTCATAGACGTTCGCTGCTGTTTCGACTGGTTGCAGAGCCAGGGTTACGAGCGGCTGGGCATCGTCGGCACCAGCCTCGGCTCCTGCTTCGCATTCATTGTGTCCGCGCACGACCCGCG
>JBEKFB010000414.1:0-6435 GCA_050013535.1 Bryobacteraceae bacterium
CTCGTTTCCTCGACGGTGAAGACGCCTTCTTCGCAGAATGCGTCGCAGTATTCGGCGAGGTGCTCGGCGGCGATGCGCGGAAGCATCTCGTTGACGATCAGATCGAGATAGTCACTCGGGCGGCCGCGATATTCATCGGGCACTTCATGCGCGCCGAGGAATGTTGGAACGAGACGAAGAGGGCCGCTGTCATTTAGACGGCGAATGACGCGCAGCATTTTGAGCTCGTCATCGAGGGACAGACCATAACCGGACTTTACCTCCGCCGTCGTTGTTCCCGACCGCAGCATCCACTCGGCGTGCTGACGTCCGGCTTTGAACAATTCGTCTTCCGTTGCGGCTCGAGTCGCTCGGACAGTCGCGCGGATACCGCCTCCAGCGACCGCGATCTCCCGATATGTCGCGCCTGCGCAGCGCTGTTCGAATTCGGCTGCACGGTTGCCCGCGAAGACCAGGTGTGTGTGAGCATCCACGAAGCCGGGCATCACCACGCGCCCGCCAGCGTCCACAACATCGCAGTCAGGCAAGATGAATGGCTCGATCTCGGCGCGCGTATCGACCCGTTCGATACGACCATCGCGCGCCAGCATTGCGCCGTCGTGGATGATGCCGAGGCAGGGTCCGGCCACAGTGACCAACTGACGGCAGTTGATCACCGCCAGATCAGAGGGCATCGACACGGCGCTGCAGGGCGGCTTTAAACTCGGCGTCCTGAATGGAATCGAGATTGATTCTCACGTTCTCCCACGCGCCCGCCCGCGCAGCGGCGGCCAGCGATTTCGCCACCGCCAGGTCGCTGCCAAACTTCGCGGGGATGTCGAGAGCGTTCAGGCGAGCGGTGAGAGCATGCGACCGTTCCATCACCTGCAGCGGAACTTCGGCCGCACCGTGGAGCGCCTCTTCCACGTAGGGCCCTCGCTCGTCTTTGGGGCGTTTGTAGGCGGCCATCACCTGATTGAATGCTTCGGCGTCGCGATCCACGGCTTCGGTGAAAAATTGACGGTCGGCTTCAAATGGCGTGGGGTCCAGCTTGGCGAGACGAGTGACCATGGAACCGAGTGCGGCGGCCATCGCTCCGGCGGCTGCGGACGCGCTGCCACCACCGGGAGTGGCCGAGGGCGCCGCCAGAGCATCGAGGAAATCCGGCAACCCGCCGCGAGCCGACAGCGCCTCTGCAATGCGATTCTCCAGAACCAACTCAGGCCGAAAATTCTCGAAGCGAAGGAAGTACTCCGCGGAAAGCTCGATCGATTTCTTCGGAATCAGGCCGACAATCTCACTGCCCACCACGCCCACCCCATACCCCTCGGCCTCGCGGCGCACCGTCTCGAAAACCAGATGCATCGGGGTCTGTTCGAAATCGGTGAGATTAATGGACACCTGCGCGATGTTGCGCGAAGTCAGCATCACGCCCATCGATTTCACGTAGCGGAAGCCCCCGGTTGAGAAGCGAATGGTCTTGGCGATTCGCTTGGCGATGGAGAGATCCGGCGTGTTCAGGTTGACGTTGTAGGCAATCAGGAATTTGCGAGCGCCGGTAACAATCGCGCCGGCGGTGGGATGACACACCGGATCGCCGATGTCGGGATCTCGAGCCGCCACCGTGCCCATTTCTCGCACCAGCGCCTCAAACTGGCCTTTGCGAATGTTCTCCAGATTCGTCCGCTCCGGCCGCCGCGCCGCGGCTTCGTAGAGGTAAACGGGCAGGCGAAGCTTCGACCACAATTCCTGCCCGAGTTGCTCCGCCAACCGCACGCATTCTTCCAGCGTGACGCCCTCGATGGGGATGAAGGGCAGCACGTCGGCAGCGCCCAGGCGAGGATGCGCGCCAGTGTGCTTGGTCAGATCGATCTGCGCGACCGCTTTCTCGACGGCACGAAATGCGGCATCCTTCACCGCGCCGGGCGGGCCGACGAAGGTCAGCACACTGCGGTTATGATCGGGATCGCTTTCGCGATCGAGCAGCACGACCTCGGGCACCGCGAGGATCGCCTGCACGATGGCGTCGACCTTACTTTGGTCGCGCCCCTCGCTGAAGTTGGGTACGCACTCGACGAGCTGCCGTGGCATCGTTCCTACTGTAACGAATCCACGTTTTACGAATCCATGGGGCGGCGAACGCCGTGATCGCGCGCGAAGGTGATGGCCTCCTCGTACCCGGCGTCGGCGTGCCGAATGATACCCATGCCCGGATCGCTGGTGAGCACGCGTTCGAGCCGGCGGCGAGTTTGGTCGGTGCCATCCGCTACCACCACCATGCCCGCATGCTGCGAATAGCCGATCCCCACGCCACCGCCGTTGTGAATCGAAACCCAAGACGCTCCCGCCGCGGTGTTCACCAGCGCGTTGAGCAGCGGCCAGTCGGCGATGGCGTCGGAACCGTCACGCATGGCTTCGGTCTCGCGATACGGCGAGGCCACCGACCCGGTATCGAGATGATCGCGGCCGATGACGATGGGCGCGTGAATCTTCCCCGATTTCACCAGATCGTTTATCGCCATCCCGAACTCGGCGCGCTCGCCATAGCCGAGCCAGCAGATGCGCGCAGGCAGCCCCTGAAAATGGACCCGTTCCTGTGCCAGCCGAATCCAACGCGCCAGCGTTTCGTTATGCGGGAAGAGTTCGAGAACCAGCTTGTCGGTTGCGGCGATGTCGGCCGGATCTCCCGAGAGAGCGGCCCAACGGAACGGCCCGCGTCCTTCGCAGAACAGCGGCCGGATGTACTCGGGAACGAAGCCGGGGATCTCGTATGCGTCCTCCACTCCCGCCTGCTTCGCCTGGGTGCGGATGTTGTTGCCGTAATCGAAGGTCACTGCGCCAAGCCGCTTCAGTGCGAGCATGGCGGCGACGTGTTCGCCCATGGACGCCATCGCACGGCGGACATATTCATCGGGATCGCTGGCGCGCAGTTCGATCGCGGCCTCAAGCGTCATGCCGTTCGGGACATAACCGTTGAGCGCGTCGTGCGCGCTGGTCTGATCGGTAAGAATGTCGGGCACGATGCCGCGCTTCACCATCTCGGGCAAGATGTCGGCGCAATTGGCCGCGAGTCCCACTGACAGAGCCTTGCCTCGCCGCCGCGCACTGTCGAGCTGGTCGAGCGCGTCATCCAAATCGTCAGTGAGGCGATCGCAGTAGCCGCTGGCGATTCGCTTCTCGATGCGGCTCGGATCGACATCGATACCGAGGAAACATGCGCCGTTCATGGTGGCCGCCAGTGGCTGGGCGCCCCCCATTCCTCCCATGCCTCCGGAAACCACCAGGCGGCCTTTGAGCGATCCCCCAAAATGCTTCGCCGCCGCGGCCGCAAACGTCTCGTAAGTGCCCTGCAGGATTCCCTGGCTGCCGATATAAATCCACGAGCCAGCCGTCATCTGCCCATACATGATGAGGCCAAGATGTTCCAGACGGCGAAACTCGTCGTACGCGCGGCCTTGCCTGTGCCGCCATAGACGATGAGATCGTCCGGGCGCTCGGCCACCTCCGGGTCGAGATTGTTCATGAGCATGCGCAGGGCGGCTTCCTGGTGCCAGCCCTTGCAACTCAGCTCGCGGCCGCGCGGCGCGCGAATTGTTGGTGGATGAACGGCAGGTGACTCCACGAGAGGCGGTGTGGTCTACCCCTTACAATACGACGATGCCGCGCAGAGTATTGGATTACGAAGAAGCGATCCGCCGTGTGATTCGACAGATCCCGCGAGGGAAGGTGGCGACGTACGGGCAGGTTGCGGCCGAGGCCGGCTTCCCCGGCTATCATCGCCAGGTGGCGCAGGTGCTGGGCAGAGCGCACGGTTCACTGCCGTGGCAGCGCGTGCTGGGCTCGGGAGGAGTAATCAAAGTGCCGCCCGCCGACGTGCACGAGCAGCGTCTGCTGCTGGAGATGGAAGGCGTGAGGTTCCGTGGGAGGCGCGTGGTGATGGAGGAGTGCCAGTGGGAGGGGTTGTGGACGCCGAGACGGAAGGCGAGATGAGCGCGGCGACGGGTGGCCCGCAGGATGGGGCACGGCGGGTGTTGGCTTCGGCTCGTTCTCGCGTCACCTGCGCGCAACTGCGATGTGTGCCGACGCGCGACATGACTCCCCTTTACCCACGGCTGGCCTCGCGCTTTGCAAGTCGCAGAGTATAGTCCTTTCTCTCGTCGTCGTAAGTGATGCTGATCGCGTCGTCGTCTTCTCCCGTTGCGGCCAGCTCGAATATGCTAACGATATCTCGCGCCGAAACCTGCAGTAATTCTTTGTTGCGAACACGATCTGAGGCCACGAGGACGCCCCGAAGCGGCCCAGTCTCCTCCATTGACAAATAGAAAAAGTAGCTGTGGACGAACTGGTTTGCCAGATCTTCGATTCTCAGGGCAAGTTGCTTCGGCGTGGTCATGTCGAAAAAGTCGTCCAAGTCGCGTCGTTAATTGAGCCAGTGAACATGCTTGCCCTTCGCGACATAAGCAATAACCTTGATCTGCCGATCTGCGAAATCTCGGCTGAGCTTACGAGACTCGATCAGCTTGCGGACATAGAAGAAGCCCACCATTATCGTCTGCTCGCATCGAGCAAGGGCAGAATCAGGCCATCGTTTCTGATGTGCTCGCTTGCGCAGCGAGGCCGCGAACTTCTCTAAGTCGGACCGCCAGCACCACGACTCCCAGATCATGGATTAATCGTAGAACGTCGTGGCGCCAGAATCAGACCCGACTCTCCGATTCCCAGATCGACCGGGAGACTCGGGAGGAACGTCATCCCCGGAAAAGCTAGGCTTGCTCAGACGGCTTTCAGGGGCCTGCACTGGGTGATTTTCTTGGCCTGCGCAAGCGATTGGCCGATGGGAACTTGAGTCCTAGCCGCAGGCTGCAGCCTGCACGACGAACTATATTGGCCTCCTTGTCTATAGTTTGCGAGCAATGTCATCCGATATTCCTTGTCAGCAATAACAATCTGCAATAGCCTGATCGCAGATTGCTATATGACTCTGGGCGAAAAACTCCGCTACCTCCGGCAGGTTGAGGGCACCCTTCGCGGCCTTGAACGCGAGATGACGCAACAGGAAGTAGTGCGCGCCATCCGCCGCGAACACCGCCAATCGATCAGCCAGTCGTACCTGTCGCAGATTGAGAGCGGCGCGCGCCCGCACCTCACCAACACCACGCGCATGCTGCTCGCGAAGTTTTACAAAGTGCATCCCGGGTATCTGGTGAGCGACCCGGACGGTTATCACAACGAGCTCATCTCCGACGTGGGCGCGTCGGAGGACAGCCTGGATCTCTGGCTGATCGACGGCGCGGAGCGCTTCCGCCGCGATGCGAGCCTGCGGCATGCGTTGCTGCAGATCGCCAAACATGATGACACGCGCAAGTGCCTTGTGCTGCTGGGAAGCATCGTGGAGAATCCCGGCCTGGGCGAGCGCCTGATGGAGGTGCTGAAACCCGAAGCGGACGAGGCCAGGAGGAAGACCGCATGAGCTGGGAATCGTTTTACCTTTTCTGTTTCGTGGTTGGCTTTCTGTTGAGCGCGTTTTCGTTCCTGGCGGGCGCGGGGCGCGTTCACATCCCGCACGTGCATCTGCCGCACGCGCATTGGGGACACGCGCACACCGGCGGCGGCGCGGGGCATGGCGGAAGAGCGGGGTCATCGGCGTTCAATTTCGGCACCGTCACGGCTTTTCTCGCATGGTTTGGCGGCACCGGTTATCTGATCACCAGATATTCGAATATCTGGTTCTTTTTCGCGCTGATGATCGCCACCGGAGCGGGATTGATGGGTGCGGCGGTGTTGTTCTGGCTTCTGGCGAAGCTGATGATCGGGCATGACCGGGAGCTGAACGATGCGGATTACGAGATGGTGGGCGCAATCGGACGTGTCAGTTCCCCAATTCGCGCCAACGGGATTGGCGAAATCATTTTTTCGCAGGAAGGCGTGCGGAACTGCTGCGGCGCGCGCAGCGAAACCGGTGCCCCTATCGCGAAGGGAACAGAGGTAGCGGTGACTCGCTACCGGGCCAAATCGGCCGGTTCGGAGAATCGATAACGGAATCAATCAGGGAAACTCTATGCCAATGCAAACAATTTTCATCGCCGCGGTGCTGGCGGTTCTGGTGCTGCTCTTTATTGTGTCGAGCTTCGCGCAAATGTACCGCAAGGTGGGCCCGAATGAGGCGCTCATCGTGTATGGATGGCGCGGGCCTCGCGTGGTCAAAGGCGGGGGCACGTTCATCATGCCGATGTTCGAGAATTACCGGCAGCTTTCGCTGGAGCTGATGTCGTTCGACGTCGCGCCACAACAAGACCTCTATACGAGGCAGGGTGTTGCGGTCACCGTGGAGGCCGTCGCGCAGATCAAGGTGAAGTCGGATCCCGAATCGATCCGCACCGGAGCCGAACAGTTTCTCAGCAAAACGCCGCCGGCACGCGAAGGACTGATTCGCCTGGTGATGGAAGGCCACCTGCG
>JBEKFB010000415.1:0-3407 GCA_050013535.1 Bryobacteraceae bacterium
ACACGCTGCGACTAAAGATCGTCGGCCACGATGGGTCGCGCTACTGGACCTGCGGCAACACCCGGATACGAGTGACTGAGTAATTCAACGCCTACGGCTGCACCCAGATTCGCACGCGATTACTCTCGTGACCGTCGGCGTCGACGTACAATTCGGCGGGGCCGGCGTTCACGATTGAGGGCACCCGCACCTCCACCACGTACATGCCGGTGTAGCCGCCGGCGAGCGTGGCCTGAGAGACTTCAACGGGTTCGCGATCCAGCCATGCGTGCACGGTGGCGTTCACGTGCGGCGGGTTGGATAGTGGCGCGGGAACTCCGGTGGGCCAATCCGGCGAGACACGGCCCAGTCCGGTGGCGAGTATCTGCACGCGCATATTCGGCCGCGCGGGCCGGGATGCGTCGAGCAATAATCCACTCTCGGCATCGATCAGCATTGGCGCGCCGTCGCGATCGGTGAATATAGCGGGCGCCGCGGCCTGTAGTGGCATCGTCTGCGTGAGCCGGCGAACCGGTCCATCGAACGATAAAGCGAGCGTGGAACCCTGCACATCGAATGGAACCTGAATCTGTGACTCGGTTCCGCTGGCCGCCAGAACCGGCATGGGAGTTTCGCCGGCGCTTGCGGTACCGATCTGCGCGCCCAGCACGGTCAGCACGGCTCCTGGCGCTGCCGGGTGCAAGTCGTAATCGGCTGCGCTCACTACCTGCGCAAAGCGAAAGCGATGGGGAGCGATGGCCGCATACACTCCGTAGTTGTCCAGCAGGACGAAGAGCTGGTTGCCGTTGGCATCGAGGCGTACATCGCGCGCCGCTGCGGCAGGTAGCCGCTGGCCGATTGCCGTCCACGACGCTGCCGGTGCTGCCGCGTTCAGATCCTGCATGGCGAAATAAAGGCCGGCATCGGACGCCACGTAAACCGCGCCGCTGTTCCGATCAACGGCGACCCCGTGAACCGCGGCATCGGGCAGATTCGCCGTAACGTCGTCCCAGAATTCGCCGCCATTGATGGTCCGGCGTACGTGAGCCGCTCGCGTCCCCGTTAATGACGCCGGGCGCGCGCCGGAAACCGCGACTGCCATCTGCGGGTCTCGTGCTTCGGCGTAAATGGCTTCGATAGGGCCAGAATCTTCCGCCCCACCGTAGCTCCGCCAGGTTTGCCCGCGGTCGTTCGAGGCGAACAACCTCCCGTCGACCGATCCCGCGTAAACGAAATCGCCCGCCTCGGCAACCGCAGTCACCGTCGTATGCACCATTGCCGAGTACCGCTGGTTTCGCTGCTCCTGCCTGGCCAGCAGCGACGACGATACCGGCCGCCAGGCCACCCGCTCGCCGGGGGCCCATTCCACATCGGTGGCCAGACCGGCCACTGCGACGCTGAACCCGTGCACGCCCGATGGAACCGTGCCGAAGCGCCGTCCCGCAAATCCCGGAAGCGATTCGTTGAAGCCAGACCATGACAAACCGCCGTCGGCGGAACGCCACACACCGGTTGCCGTGGCGATGACAAGCTGATCGTTATCCGCCGGCGAGACCGCCAAATCGGATATCGGGCTGCGCATCAACGACTCGCCATTCCAGCCGGTCAGGTTGGTCCACTCCACTCCGCCATCGTCGGAGCGCCAGGCCTGTTGTCCGAAAGCGTAGAGGCGCCCCGGGCCGGCATCGCGAACCGTGGCGTGGGGCTCGGGCATCGAGTATGCCGGAACACTGGCCTCAGAGGCGGGAACCGGGTCCTGAGACGCCGTCCATTCATCCAGATCCGAGGTTGAAAAGACGCGGCCGGAGCCAGTGGCGGCAGACAACTTCGTCCCGTCCGGGGAGTACCAGACGCGGGTAACAGGTCCGGTGGCCGCTGCCGCCAGACCAAGATCTATAGCCGAATTACCAACATGCCGCCAGTCCAGCGCTGTCGCGGACGGATCGGGCCGTATCTGGGCGGAGGCCACGCCAACGGCTGTCAGTACCGCCGCCGCCGTCGCAACACTGCCCAACAGTGTGGCCCTTCGACACATACATTGAGTCTAATCTAAACCGCGGAGAGCTGCGTCACCGTCCGCCGCGGCCTTCCGGAAGCCTTTCCCGGCCAATCTTTCCTCTCGCAATCCGTCCTGTTTTGTCGTACATTTGAACCAAGGGTGGGTCTCAATTTTCCCCCGGCATTTTTAACTGTGCCTGCAACGGAATCATTGTTGCAAGCAGTTTAGTGGTAGACTGATAATCTACCTGAGCACTGGGTAAGCTCCCGATGGTGGCATCGGCCACTGGGGGAAAATTCTTTATGCGCGGCTCAGTCTCGACTCGGGCGATGGCACTGCTGCTGGTAGCGGCCGCAGTATCTTTGTGCGCCGGTCCGCCCACTCCCTTGAAACCCTGCCTCACCACGGGTCCGGGAGATACGGCAGCAGCAAGAGTAGTGTCACTCACCGGTCAGGTGAACGTCCTTCACGATTCGCAACCGTTCGCGCTCAACGTCGGCGATACCATCCTCACGAAACAAGTGATCATCAGCGGCGAGGACGGTAACGCGGTCTTCTGCGTCGCCGACGGCAGCACCTTCGAGGTTTTTCCGAATTCCGAAGTCGTGTTCCGCGATAATCCGCCCAACTGGCGCGACATGCTGGACCTGTTAGTGGGCCGCGTCCGTGTGCAGATTCAGAAGCTGGGCGGGCCTAATCCGAATCGCATCCAGACCCCCACTGCCACGATCTCCGTCCGCGGCACCATCTTTGACGTGACCGTCGACGACGAGGAGCGCACCACGGAAGTGGCCGTTGAAGAGGGCCAGGTTGAGGTGCGGCACCGCCTGATCCCCGGCAGCAATCCGAAGCTGGTGAACGCGGGCGAGACGTTGAAGGTTTGGGCGGATGAGCCACTGTCACAATCGCGAGTTGATAAAGGCGCCGTGGCCCAGCGCGTTCTTCGGGCTTTGATGGACGCGGTCTATACGGGAGTTTCGAATACGCGTGTGGGTACGGGTGGAGGCACTTCGCCAGGCGGGATCCCCACGGGACCCAATACCGGCACCGGTGGACCCAAACCGCCCCCGTCGACGCCGCCTCCACCTCCGGCAAACTAGCGGTTTCAGCCTGAGGAAGCGCTGAGCAGCCTGCTTTCCAGTTCGGCCCAGCGTTGGTACAGTTGTTCCACGAGCAGCTGCGCTGCCTGCAGTGCCTCATAGCGAGCCTTCATTACCGCCACCTCGGCACTGCCTTTTGGGTTCTGAATCTCGGCTTGAGCGCGCCGCAGTGCGTTCTCGGCTTCCAGAATGCGCGCCTCCATTTGTTCCCATTCGCGGTTTTCGTGATACGAGAGCTTCTTCTTTGGTGCGCCGTGCGCCACCGGCTTCGTTGCAGGCGCGGGATCACGCACGAGGCGCTTCGCGCCGGCCATCTCCTGTTCCCACTG
>JBEKFB010000416.1:0-3889 GCA_050013535.1 Bryobacteraceae bacterium
TCCATCATCTGTATCATAGCCACATGGATCTGCAGTTCCCGAACGGAAAGGTACTGCGCCTGGTCCGTGGCGACATCACCGTAATCCGCGTCGATGCCATCGTCAACGCGGCAAACTCCGGCTTGCATGGCGGAGGCGGCGTGGACGGAGCCATTCATCGCGCAGGCGGACCCTCCATCATGAAGGATCTCGACGAGATTCGCTCGAGCCAGGGCGGCTGTCCTACCGGGAGCGCCGTGGCTACGAGTGCGGGCGCGCTGCCCGCGCAGTATGTGTTCCACGCAGTGGGCCCCATCTATGCTGACGGCAAGCGCCGGGAAGAGGAATTATTGCGCTCCTGTTATGAGACGTGTCTCGCCATGGGAGAAGAGCGCGGTGTGCGTACCATCAGCTTTCCGGCAATCAGTACGGGCGCTTACGGTTACCCCATGCGCGAAGCGGCCCGCATCGCTCTCGAGGCCACGCGAGCACACCTTGCACGCGAAGGCGCCGGAATTCGCGAGGTGCTTTTCGTGCTCGCAACGACGGAAGCTTACGACGTGCACTCCTCGGTGCTATCGGTCCTCTCCGCGAAACCGCTAAGATAGGCTTGTAATGCAGGTGCTCCGTAATGCAGGTGCTCCATGCGGGCGAGCATAAGTTCATTCTGCTCGAGCTCGATTCCGAATTTGTCGCCAACATCGCCCGGCAGGCCGGCTTTGAACTGAAAGTAGACGATCAGGTCCGCACGGTCGGTCTTGACCTCTGGGTGAACGACCGCGAAGCTCCCCTGCTTTTGTTCGACGCTGCCGATCCGGGTAACCTCGGCTGGTTTTCACGTTGCCAGTTTTATGTGGACGGCAGCACCGGAGCCGTTCTGCAAACGCCGCTTAGTGTAGCCAATCAGCGCGACCGCTCCGGCCGAGCCGTTCCCAATGCGCTGCGGCTGCAGATTCGCAAAGAACTGCCCGCGTCGTTCCGCCTTCCCGGTAAACAACCCGTCACCGAACAGATGGTTTATGCGGTGGTGTACAACTTCCTGAACGCGCTGCTAAACACGGGCGTCGGTGTTTGCGGAGGTCCCATCGTCAGGCCGCTGGCGGGCCGCACCGAACACGTAGGTGCGCGGAATTAGCTGCGCATGCCCAGACGCAAGGTCCTGTTCCTTTGCATCGGCAATTCATGCCGCAGCCAGATGGCGGAGGGATTCGCGCGCACCTACGGCTCCGACGTGATGGCTGCGCAGAGCGCTGGCATAGGCCCCGCTTCCTCGGTTTCTCCCCTGACCATCGCGGCGATGAAAGAGAAGAACATCGACATGTCCGAGTCCGTTCCCAAGGGCCTGGATGCTGTGGACCGGGCCGGCCTAAACATAATCGTGAATATCTCCGGGCGGAACATGCCCGTGCCCGGCGTGACGGTGGTGGATTGGAACGTGCGCGATCCAATCGGCCTGGATGAGAAGGTGTTTCGCGAGGTACGCGACGAGATTGAACGGCTGGTGATGAACCTGATTCTGCGCTTTCGCATCGAGGATCGCGAGCTGGCCGATTCGTCAGCCCCAGCCGAAAGTTCGCCTTCAAAGGTTGACACTCAGCGGGGCCGCTTCCGATAATGGGAGCGCCTACCTCATCGTGCGGATGTGGCGGAATTGGCAGACGCGCTAGATTCAGGTTCTAGTGCTCGCAAGGGCGTGGAGGTTCAAGTCCTCTCATCCGCACCAAATAAATCAATCGCTTTCAGGGCTGACCTCGCCGCGACTCAGTAATCCTCCGCGAGCCAGGTCAGGGGATCGGGAGAGTCCCGGCCAGTCCATTGTCGGGTACAATTGTTCGATTCTTTCCGACACTTGGAGGTGCGCCTTGTACAACATGAGTAACCTGGGGAAACTCAAAACGCTGGACGCCGCCGCCCCGGCCGCAATGCAGGCTTTCTGGGCTTTTGACAAAGCGGCCATGGCCGACGGAGCGATCCCCGTCAAATACAAGGAATTGATGGCGCTCGCCGTCGCGTTTACAACGCAATGCCCCTACTGCATCGAGATCCACTCGGGCAAAGCGCGGAAGGCCGGTGCAACCGATACGGAAATAGCCGAAGTGGTGACGATCGCCGCGGCGCTCCGGGCGGGCGCGGCCATCACCCACGGCACCCATGCGTTTCCGGGAGCATAGAACCTCATCAGCCGGACAGAAGATCCGCCGACCCTCGATTCAAACGCAACAATTCCGTTCGGTCACAATGGTGTAACGCCATGTGGCGCATTCGAAGGACATTGCGAAGGTGGCGGCGATCAGTCGCCGGATATCCGCTGAGCGCCTGCGCTTGCGTGTGGCGCAGGCTCATGTTCCGCACCACCTTCGTTGCGATCACCGGGAGCGCTGGCAAGACCACGACGGCAGCGTGCGTTGGGACCATTCTTTCCGCGCACTTCCCCACGCATTGGACGCCCGGGGGGCACAACGGCCGCCTGAACCTGGCGCGCGACATCCTGCGAACGCGATTTCGCCATCGCTTTATGGTGATCGAGGTCGGCACCAGAACTCCGGGCTCCTTGCGTAAGGCCGCATGGATGATCGCGCCCGATATTGCCGTTGTACTGACTGTGCTTGGTGTTCATACAGACGCGTTTCCGGCACTCGAAGCGATGGCCGCGGAGAAAGAACAATTGCTTAGCCGGCTGGGAAGGCGCGGGCTGGCGATTCTGAATGCGGACGATCCGCTGGTGCGGGACATGGCAACCCGATGCCGCGGATCGGTTCGGATGTTTGGAGCCGCCTCCGCGGACGCGTTCATCGGGGCCACCGACGTATCCGCAATCTGGCCGCGCCGCCTGAGCTTTTGGGCGCATCACGGCGCCGATTGCTGCCGTGTCCAGACGAATCTTGTGGGGGAACACATGCTGACGCCGGCGTTAGCGGCCCTCGCCGTTGCCGTTTCCTGTGGCATTCCTTTGGAGCAGGCGGCCGCGGAATTCGCACATGTCCAGCCGGTGGCCGGGCGAATGCAGCCGATGACTTTGCCGTGTGGCGCGGTGGTGCTTCGCGACGATTTTAATGAATCTCTGCCCGCGCTCGTGGCCGGACTCGACGTCATGCGAACGGCTGAGGCTGCGCGGCGTATCGTGATCGTGGGAGACGTTCTCGATTCCACTTTCACGGTCCGTCCGCGGCTTCGCGACCTCGGGCAAAGAGTCGGGGGCTCGGCCGATCTGGCGATATTCATCGGATACGCGTCGAAAATCTCAGTCAAAGCCGCCATCGCGGCCGGATTGAGCCCCGAGTGCGCTCGCTCGTTTCAGAATCTGCGCGAAGCTGCTGCTTTCTTGCAGCAGGAGCTGCGGCCGGGAGATCTCGTCTTTGTGCACGGTTGGACCGCCCATCAGATTGAACGGGTGATTCTCGCGCAACTTGGGACCATCTCCTGCTGGATCGAGCGATGCACAAGAATGATCGACTGCGATCGTTGTCCGGAACTGAAGCTGATCCCCCTGCTCCCTGCTGGCGCACCTACTGTTCGCTAATTCCAACCGGAAGGCGTCGATGGTGTGGTTTTTCCGACGCGGCGAAATCGGCTTTCGCTTCGCTCCGTGTCGAGATGTGCGTCGACCCTGTCTCGGTCAGAAGCTTTTTCGCGCGCTTCACCCACACCTTGTTATCGCAGTGGACCGAGAAAAGCACGCCACGATTCCGTACGCGCCCGCGGTAGCGCATTGCTTCGTATTCAGGCATGCCAGCGCCAATCAAGGCTCCAATCAGCGCACCTAGGACGGCCCCTGCGCCGAGGCCCGCGAGAGTCGAAAGGATCGGCCCCGCCGCGATCAGCGGGTCGGCAGCGGACGTGGGCAGCATTCCCTGCGAAGCCGCCCAGCCGAGTGCGGCGCCGATGACTCCGCCGATGATCAGGCCCAGCG
>JBEKFB010000417.1:0-3366 GCA_050013535.1 Bryobacteraceae bacterium
CTATACGCCGTTGTGAATGACATGGTGCCGCGCAGGTTCGCCGTCTGGAAGATGTTGTACTGGCGCCGTTGCAATTCGCCGCCGAACGTGAAGGTGTGGCGGCCGCGAATCAGGCTGACGCTGTCGTCCACCTGATAGTTGTTACTCACGATGGTCGCGGGTAAGTTACCGTATGACCCAAGCGTTGCCGCTCCGGTGACCGGAATCATCGGGAGTCCGTCGGTCAAGGGATTTCCAGGGACATTACTCCCCGGTATGCCGACCTGTGTCGCCAGCGCCTGGCCAGCATTTGCGTCGGTGGAGTTGATACCTACGCGCGACCAGCCCACTCGAGCCGTGTTGATCGCAGTGGAAGAGAAGACGTGGTTTTCGCTCAATACCGCCTGGTCCGAGGGTTCCCGTGAAAGGCCGGAGATTGCTCCGCCAACGGCAGGCGCGGGCAGTGGCCCCGGCTGGTAAATGTTATCCCGGGCGTGACTGTAGCGGAGAAAACTGCTGTCCTTGTCGGAAAAGCGATGGTCCACCCGGCCGTCGTACTCGTCTTCAACCAAAGTGCGCGTCGGCTGATAGAGATAGTTATTGGCAAAACCGGGGAGATTGGGCAAAGGATAGAGATTGATGAGGTTTTGCCCGACCTGACTAATCTGGCCGGAAGGGATAATGTTGCCCGCGAACGGCGTTCGAGAGTAAGTTCCGTTGGCGGCCTGAACCGTGGTCAGTGGATTGTATATCTGCTGTGGCAGAGCGGAAAAATTGCCCGTGCGTTCGAGCGCGGTTGGGACGGTGCTGATGTAGGTCAGGCCCTGATCCGTTCTTGTTCCCTGGTAGTCAACGAAGAAGAACGTCTTCGGATTGCGCCGCCCCAGCAGGGGACCGCCGAACGTCACGCCGAATTGGTTCATTTTGAACGGCGGCTTTCGTTTGTCGAAGAAGTTCTTCGCGTCCAGATCGGAGTTCCGCAGGAACTCGAACAGATCTCCATGAAACTGGTCGGTGCCGGACTTGAAAACCAGGTTGATGGTGCCACCGCCGCCGCGGCCATAGCGGGCATCCGCCCCGGAGGTCTCTTCCCGAAACTCCTCGACGGCATCCAGCGGAGGAAACAGAACAATCCCCAGACCATTGTGATTCTCGGTATCGCTGATCCCGTCGAGCAGGTAATTGTTTTCTTCAGGGCGGAGGCCGTTGACTGAATAACTGGTCTCGCCGCGAACGGCGCTCAAAGCCACCGTGGAGACCTGGGACTGCGCGGGACTTACCCCAGCGGACAGATCGACCAGTTCCGCAAAATTACGGCCATCGAGCGGCAGATTCTCCACCGCGTGCTCAGTGCGCAGGTTGGAGAGTGTTGACGTCTCGGTTCCCAGGAACGCCGCATTGGCTTCGACATTGACGGTCTCTGAGGCTTTCCCCGGAGAGAGAATCAGCGTGATCGAGGCGCGTTGCCCGACTTCCAGATGAACGTGCTGTATGACTTTCGCAAAGCCCGGCTGTTCCACGGCCACCGAGTACTCCGCGGGAGCCAGTGGCTGCGAGACAAAGAGCCCGTCGCCATTGGTAGCCGTTCTGTCGGTGAGCCCCGTGGCGTCATTCCGAAAAACGACGTCGGCATTGGCAATCACGCCGCCGGAGCTGTCCTGCACAGTGCCACTGATTCGGCCGCTGTCAACGATCTGGGCGGAACAAACGGCCGCTCCGAGAACGACGATGAGGGTCAATGCGAGTGCAACGGGTCGAACGCCCGGAGGGCTGACTTTGATCATTTCCTGTCCTTAAAAGTGGCCGGATGGGTGGCACACGATCCGGAACCGGAACCACAGGATCGTGCGGTGAGCGGCGCTACGCAGGACAGGGGTAGCGAACCAGACTCGTCAATGACCTCAAAGTCAATAGACTAACTAGAGAAAGAGCATAACAGCACTCTGTGTAACCTGTCAACCCACTTGACGATATGTTTTGTTGATTGTATATTATGTCTATCAAGTAGATCTACAATGACTACTTTCCACCAACTCATCACCAACCGTTGTTGTCGTAGCTGACCCCTGAGCCAATCTGACAACCCGAGCAGCCTCACGTAGTCGGGGCTGCTCATCATAATCCGGCGCTGTCCGGCCCCCTTATTCCCGATTTGCAGAGAGGAAACATCATGCATCGCTTTTTTCTATTGGCCGCAATTCTTGGAGCAGTCGCACTATCCGCACAAAGCCTGAACTGGGAGGGACAGACCGGAGTATTCATCACACCACTTGCCTATACCGCCGCATCGCCGAACCATGGCTTTGGCGAGCCCATCTTTGCCTACCACTTTCTCGATGCGGGACCGGTACTGGGGTACTTTCATCAGGCCTCGGTCACCGCAGGCGTGCTGGGCCGCATCGAGTTCGGATACACGCGAACGATTCACGGCGACGGAGACACCGCCGGACTGAGCCCCCTGTGGACATCAGGGTTCAACACCGTCCACGCCAAGGTCAATCTGGTGCCGGAAAACGTCGCGAAAAAGAAATGGTTCCCGGCGATCTCGACCGGATTCGTGGCTCGCACGCAGGTTCGCAATGTCGGAGGCGTTATCGCCGATAAGGACACCTCGAACGGCGACCTCTACGTCGTCGCGTCGAAAACGGTAACTCAGGTGAAGCACCTGCCGCTGGTCTTCAACCTCGGCTACAAAGGCACCAATGCCTCCGTGTTTGGACTCGCGGGCAATGCTCCTGGATTCACCGGGCGCGCGTTCGGAGCGGCTGCGTTCGTGTTGAAAGGACCGGCGAAGAGCACGCTCATCTTCGGTTCCGAATTCGCGCAACAACCGCGCGGCGTGCAGAATCTGCCTGGCGCCATCGTGCCCACAACCATCACTTATGCGGCGCGAATCGTGCCGCTGGCCGAGCATTCGAAATTCAACGTGGACTTCGGTGTTGCGCAGGCGGCCGGACAGATCGAACCCGGCGTCAACCTGCTCGCGCGGCATCAGTTCGCGCTGGGCATATCGTACGGACTTTAATTTCAGAACTCAGGAGAAAACCATGTCAGCATTTCCCGGACACCGGTTGGGCACCCTGGCGCTGCACGCCGGACAGGAGCCCGATCCAACAACCACGGCCCGCGCCGTGCCCATTTATGCCACCTCCAGCTACGTCTTCCGCGACACGGACAGCGCTGCGAATCTGTTCGCACTGAAGGAATTCGGAAACATCTATTCGCGCCTGATGAACCCAACGAACGATGTGCTGGAGAAACGTCTGGCCGCGCTGGATGGGGGTGCGGCGTCGCTCGCGTTGGCCAGCGGCCAGGCGGCCATAACCGCTGCCATCCTCACCATCACGCATGCCGGCCAGAATTTCATTTCATCAACCAGCCTCTACG
>JBEKFB010000418.1:0-3354 GCA_050013535.1 Bryobacteraceae bacterium
ATCGTGCCGGTGTTCTTATCGGCCGCCTGGTTCACGCTGCGCAGAATCCAATGGGCGGGTTCCTGGGCGAGCGTCCACTCATGCTTCGCATCGCCCTTCAACGCCAGGGAGAAATGCTCGCCCGAGTGAATGTGGAGGGGCCGCGCGGGTACGCTATCGGCCCCCGGTGTGAAGTCCAGAAACTCAGTTCCCGTAAGCTTACCCTTCGGACTAGATTCGTAGCCGAGGAAGGCAACGCCGAGTTGCGCGCAGGTAGAGCATCCGTCAAGCACCTTATAAGCAACCACGAAGTCCTGCGACCCATCCACGTGCACGACAGCCAACGGGTCCATGTTCCCGCCGCGATCGCCACGAAACAGCGCCGCGCCAGGATGGCTCGCACTCATTTGCGACCATGCCAGGTTCTCCGCCATCTCAGCCTTCGGCAGCTTCTGCAGGTTATCGACGTCAACCGCGGGCGGACTTCCATTCACCAGCAGCCAGCCGTCGTTAGCGCTCGCGCGAAACGGGTATTCAACGTACGCAATATCGACTCGCGCCACTTTCCGGAAATCGTGCAGCCAGCCCTCGCCGTGAATCGATCGCGCGAATTCCACTGCGGCCGGCGGCGCGCCGGAAGTCATCTGCTGCACCAGGCACTCCCCGGCTGAATCCCCGCGGCACACCCTCCGTATGTTCGCCACCGCCTGCTCATCCGGTCGCCACACGGCCTCGGGTCCCACGGGATGACTGAGGCGAGGTTCCCTCGGTTCTTTCCTGGCAACCGCGAGCGCCGTGAAACCAATCAGCGCCAAAGCCGCCCACGCCACTCGCATAGGTCCAGTATCTGCCAGGCCGTATACTTGATTCGGTACACCCATGGCCGTCGCAACCTGTAGCCGATGTCACGGATCTGGCTGGATCATCGTCGAGAGCGGTGGCGTCTCCGGCGCCGACCGTTGCGATTGCGAAAACACCAACGATCCCGCGCAGGCCCTGGACAGCGCCGGCATTCCGCCCAATTACCGCGAAGCGTCCATCGACAATTTCCTCATCCCGCGCGACAACCCGGTGACCGCCCGGCCCATGGCCGAAGTGCTGCTCAAGGTGCGCACCTATGTGCGCGAGTTTCCGCCGGAGGACAAGCCCGGGCTGCTGCTCATCGGCAATCCCGGCACGGGCAAGACGCACCTCGCCGTGGCCGCGCTGCGCGAGCTGATCCAGAAGGGCTTCCAGGGAGTTTTCTACGATTACCAGAACCTGCTGGACCGCATCCGGTCCGGCTTTGACGAGCTCTCCAACACCAGCGACCGCGAAGCGTATCGCAACGCGCTCGACGCCCCCATTCTGCTGCTCGACGATCTGGGCGCGCACCGCGTGAAGGATTGGGTGGAGGACGTGGTGACCTCGATCATCACCCACCGCTGCAACGAACGAAAGCCGCTGATCGCCACCACGAATCTGCGCGACCCCGAAGTGGGCGACCGCCGCGGGTCCGGCCTCGACGGCGATATCAACAGCCGCTATTTTCTGGAGGAGCGAATTGGAATGCGCGCGCGCTCGCGCTTGTTCGAGATGTGCCGCATCGTGCGCATGCCTGCGATGATGGACTACCGCATTCAGACCAAGAAATAGCGGCCGCGCGACCGGATTGCTATAATGCTGCTGTACCCGTGGCGCTATCGTCTAACGGTTAGGACGGAGCCCTCTCAAGGCTTAAATACGGGTTCGATTCCCGTTAGCGCTACCATCTGATCTCTTTTCCCCTTGACGACCTGAGCTTCCGCATACACTTCCCTTGCGACGCAGCGATGCCAGCCAATCTCAACCTCCACACGGCTGTAGTTCGCCTGACGAGTTCGAAGTTTGGTGGCAGCGAAAGCCTTGGGTCGGGTGTCATTCTAAGTCCGCCCGGTCTCGTCATCACGAACAACCACGTCATCCAAAAGGACCAGTGTCAAAGCGCGACGAATCCGAATCTCAGACGGCAAAGAGTGCTTCAAGTTGATAGCACTCATTTCTTGAATCCTGGCTCTCACGGTGCGTATCGCGTAAAGACCAGGTCGCGGGCTTTCGCACCCTCGTGGCAGGGGAAGCAGGTTTGGTGCACCGCCTCGTCGGCGGGTTTGCCGTCCTTAAACTGAGCGAACCCCCAGCCGCCCGTCGAGGCGTATTTTCTTGAGTCCTTGACCGCTAACTGAATGTTAATGGGGGGCCCGGCAACGAAAGATTGGGGACTGCCAAACACTTTGTTGTTTTCCTCGGACGGAACGTAACTCCAGGCCAGCCGGGCAATGATTGTGCCGTCCGGGAACGGCAGCTTCCCCTCCCGGTAGGCCTTGATCGCTACATCGTTGCCGAGGATGGCTCGAAGGTCATTGTTGTTGCCTGCTTCGTGGGCGACGGAGATCACCCTCCAGTCGCGATATCCGGGGGGAATTTTGACGCCAAAGATCGGTGCTGCTTCGTCGGGGCGTCCGGTTGCGAATGAAATTGCTGCGATGGTACACGTGGTCATCGCTGCAAATGCGAAGATAGAGATCCGTCTCATGGGACTCCTTTCAGACTGTTGGGGGCTGCACGCTAATCGATCGGAAACGGTCGACATCGATAATCGCCTGGGCGAAGGCCTGTGAGGCTTCTTGAGACACATTATGCCTAATGCCCTGTGCTTGACCTTCTCTGTGTGATGCTGACTCAGCACTTCTGGCGACAGCACCGCAAATCGATTGGGGATTGGGTTTCGGTGTTGTGGCCGGTTTCGCCAGGCGTGGCCGCCGAGCCGAGAGGATAACAGGCCAGGGCCAGAACCGATCATCCGCGAGCCCAACGGGAACGCCTTTGGATTTAACAAGGCTGTAGTAGCTACGAAGCGCGAAACAGGTTAAACAGGCCGGCCTTTTGCTTGTTCTTGTCCGTGTACGTTTCGCCTGCCAGCATGCAGGCGAGTTTGAGGAAGGCAGCGCCAAGATCATTGTCGGCGCCCAACATCTTCCCCTCCGCGATCGCCTTTTGCACCATCCGATTGTCGTCGCCGACGGTCGCCGCCACCGGATGGTGCAAGACTTTTTCAACATCGCCGGCCGGCAGATCGTACTCGTGCCAGCGATTGAGGATAGCGAACAGGCGTTCGCCCTCGACGCCCCACCCAACCAGATCCTGGCAGCGCTGCCGGGACAGGGCCAGCGAGGGCAGTTCGGGTGTTGTGACCATGTAAACGGCGTCCGCGGTGCGAACGATTTCCGCGGTGGCTGCGTCGATCACCTCGGGCAGATCCGCCAGGACAAAATCATAGCGGGGCAGGACGAAGCGGAGTAACTGGAAATAATCGGACCAGCTTGGCGCCGGCTCCTTCACGGCCGTGTTGGTGACCAG
>JBEKFB010000419.1:0-3346 GCA_050013535.1 Bryobacteraceae bacterium
TGGAAGCACTCCTGCTGGCAATTTCGGTGGCGATCGTTGGTGTGCAGGTGTGGCCGGTGGCCAGGGTGGCTGCTCTGCTGCTGGCGCCCTATCTGCTCTGGGTGCTTTACGCTGCCTATCTTTCATTTACGGTCTTCCGGCTGAACGCGCGTTCGTGACCGCCTATAATGGCTTGAAGGAGCGCGTCCGCGGCAAGAACGCGTTGCCGCGGGATATTTGCCTGTCAGAGGCCGGTCGAATGGAAGATCTGAAGAAAAAGCTGGAGGACGAAATCACGGCGCTCGAATACGAACTGCACAACGAGCTGCCGAAGGAGATCCTCAAGGCTCGTGAGCACGGCGATCTCAGCGAAAACGCGGAGTATCACGCGGCCAAGGAGCGCCAGGGACTGGTAAACGCCAAGCTGGGCCAGTTGCGAGCCCGCCTGCGCGAGTTCTCCATGATCGACATGACGCGTATCCCGAGGGACCGCGCTGGTCTCGGCTCCACGGTTACGGTGCTGGACGTCGACAAGGACGAAGAGGCCACGTACTATCTGGTCACCAGCGAAGAAACCGATGTCGCCAAGGGCAAGGTGTCCACCAGTTCGCCCATTGGCAAAGGTCTGCTGGGAAAGAAACCGGGAGATTCGGTGAAGATTCAGATTCCGGGCGGCGCGCGGGAGATGGAGATCCTGAAAGTGAAAACGATTCACGACGGCGAGTGAGATTCGGCATGACCTATACGCGAATTATCGGAACCGCAAGCAACCGGATCATCCGGTTAATTGTGCGTGGGCTGGCGCTCTCCAGGATCCACCCGAACGTGCTCACGTTTATGGGGCTCCTGATCAATGTTGGCGCGGCGGTGCTGCTGGCTTCCGGCCGTTTCCGCGCGGCCGGACTGGTCATTATCAGCGCCGGCCTGTTCGACATGGTGGACGGTCGAGTGGCGCGCGCCACCAATCAGGTGACTCGCTTTGGCGGCTTCTTCGATTCCGTGCTCGACCGTTACTCCGACCTCGGCCTGCTGATTGGTCTGCTCGTCTACTACGGGAACATCAACCGGTCTTTCTATGTCGTGCTGACAGCCATCGTGATGACCGGATCGGTGATGGTGAGCTATACGCGCGCGCGAGCCGAGAATGCCATTCCCACCTGCAAAGTCGGTTTCATGGAACGCCCCGAGCGCGTGGTGCTGCTGATCATTGGCGCACTGTTCGATCGCATGGCGCCGGTACTGTGGGTGATCGCGGTGCTCTCCAATATCACCGTTGCCCATCGCATGTTCTTCACCTGGCAGGAGAGCCGCCGCCTGGAAGAAGCGCAGTTGCGGCCCACATCGAAACTCACGGAAACCCACCGGTAAAAAGCCCGAATTGCGGCTCTCGCGAGATGCCCTTCGAACATCTCCCGGTGCGCACGTTTTATCCACAATGTTTTCTACAGGTCTTCGCGCAAACAACTGATTCTGCAGCTACTTCAACCTGTTGAAAAGCATCATTAACGCCAATGTAATCGTTGACTCCAAAACGCTTCGAGCGCATTATGTAGAAGGTTCCAGGAGGTCAGAAGGAACAGCAAGCCTCGCAAGCGAAGGCGAACCGGGAACGATGATCCGAAGCGGGCAATGGTAAAACGGAGCCCAGCAACGGGGAGCGAACGGAAATCGAGTCGAGGGCGAAGGTGAGCCTCCCTGGTTGGCATCGGCAGACGCGTTGAACCTGAGGGACGAGTCCCAAAGGGGAGCGAAGGCTGAGGACCGGTCAGGGAAGTCCAAATCGGCATCCGGCAACGGGAACGCAGCGTGGATCGGCCCCGCACAAGCGATGCAAAAGCAGAGCGAGGCCAGGAGCGGCGAACCGAACGGGCCGGAGGCGGGATTTGGAAGTGAGCCGAAGCGGCAGGCGGGGAACATCGACCCTTCGTGGAGGCGCCCGAAAGGACGCAATCGCGGAGGCGAGCGAAACGCCGTTGCGAGGCACAGGCTCCGGGTATGACAGTCAGCGGAAGCGCTCTGGAGCGTTAATCCGACGCAGCCCAAAAGCGGCGGCGGGGAGCAAGAGAGCGAACGCGCAACAGACATACCTGCCGCGTTTCGGCCGGGCATGACGGCCGGAGAACGGGCTGAACCTGAAGGTCGCCTGGAACCATCCCTTTTTGCGCCCCCGCCCAGCATCTCCAAAATCGAAATCTAATCGACATATTGCTGAAACGCTTGTCATGTAGCGTTCGCATTGTAAACGCTAATGCGGCGCATCGTCATCGTTTATTTCGACGCCGGCGGCGGACACCGGGCAGCAGCGCGCGCGCTGGCTGAAGGCATTCGCCGGCAAGGGCGTCCGTGGCAGGTTGTTTCGCTGAATCTCGATGACGTGCTGGAGCCTCTGGATCCGATCTATCGCGCTACCGGCGTCCGCGGCGGCGAATTGTACAATCGCGCGCTGCGCATGGGTTGGACGGCTGGTTCCGCTCAGGTGATTCCGTTGATGCATGGCGTAATCCGCATGCTGCACTCGCGCCAGGTCCGGCTGCTGCGGGATTACTGGCAGCGTCTGGAGCCCGATCTGGTTGTCTCGGTGGTGCCGCATTTCAACAGAGCCCTCTTCGAAAGCCTTCGCGCCGAATCGCCCCGCACGCCCTTCGTCACGGTGATTACCGATCTGGCCGATTATCCACCGCACTTCTGGTTTGAACCGCAGGATCAGGATTTCATCTGCGGATCCGAAGAGGCGACGCAACAAGCGCGGGAGCTCGGCGCAGGTTCCGGCCGTATCTGGCCCGTTTCCGGTATGATTCTGCACCCGCGCTTTTACGAATCTATTCAGGGCGACCGCGCAGCCGAGCGCCGCAGGTTAGGCTTGCTTCCCCGGCGTCCCACCGGGTTGGTGCTGTTTGGCGGATACGGCTCGCAACTCATGTTGGATATCGCCCGGCGGCTGGCGCCGGCATCGCACCGCGTTCAACTGGTATTCCTGTGCGGAAGAAATGAGGCCCTGGTGCGGCAGCTGCGGCATGTCAAACTTCCCTTCCCGGTGCATGTGCAGGGCTTCACGGAAGACGTCGTCCGATATATGTGGCTCAGCGACTTCTTCGTGGGAAAACCCGGTCCGGGGTCCGTCAGCGAGGCGCTGGCCATGCGGCTACCGGTAATCGTGCATGCGGGGGCTCGCACCATGGCTCAGGAACGCTTCAACGTGGAGTGGATAAAGAAACAGGATGTGGGTATCCCGGTCCGCTCGGTTCGCGCTATTCCGCGGGCGGTGGACGAGCTGATGCGGCCCGGCGTTCGCCGCCGGATGCTGCGGAACATTGGGAGATTGAACAACCGCGCGGTATTCGAAGTGCCGGAGATTCTCGATCGAATC
>JBEKFB010000420.1:0-3345 GCA_050013535.1 Bryobacteraceae bacterium
AACTGCTCGGTTCGCACGATGGCGTCGCCAATCTCGCAGCGGCCGGCCAGCACGTCCGCCAGCCCGGGCGCGTCCGGTAAGCCCAGCAGGTTCGCAATCATGGGCCGGCGCAGATCGCCATCCACCAGCAACACGGAAGTGTCGGGCTTGAGTGCGAGGCACGCGGCGATATTGATAGACGTGATTGTCTTCCCATCCCCCGAGGTCGCGCTCGAGACCACTATCACCTTCGGCTCCGCGAGATGCTGCATGATCTTGGTACGAATGATCCGGTACTGCTCGGAAGCGAGCGGATGGGCCTCGTCGAGCGGGAATATCGGGGCCAGCGCGGAAATCCGGAGGGCGGCGTGGCGTACAGGCTCAGCTTTCGCGGCGGTGGGCGCTCCCCCGGCCACAGCTACGGCAGCTTCCATGCCGTTCATCGCGGCGTGGCTCTCCGCTTCGAGAGCGCTCGATTCCACGGCCCCCGAAATCACCATAGGCTCCACCAGATCGGCCGAGTCCAGCAGATCCGTCTTTCTCAGCGCGTCAAAAATCTTACTCATGGATTCCTCAGGATGTCCCCCAGCGGAGCCAGCGTCGCGTCGACCTGGACTGCTTGGGCATATATCGCTCCAGAGACCGGAAAGTTGTAGGGACCGGCTCCTCGCTCATTACCGGCGCGATGCCGGCCGTTACCGTCTCAGCCGCCGGAACGTGGCGGGGCCCGTTGCTTTTGGCGCCCGTGCCATTCGCCAGCGCGGCCTTCACAACTTCGGCTGGTACCGCGATTTGCAGATCGTTCACGACATCGAGAATCTGCGGCGCATCGACGGTCTTCATATTGGCGCCGAACGCGTTTGTCAGCGCATTATCGCAAATGGAATTGATGACTCGCGGAATTCCTTTCGAGGCGCGGGCAATCAGCGATATCGCGTCCGCGGTGAAGGGCAGCAGCGTCCGCCCGCCGGCGCGGATCCAGCGCGCGTTCATGTATTGCTTCACTTCACTGCTCTGCAACGGGTCGATCCGCAGGCGGATGGCGATGCGCTGCTTCAACTGCCGCATGTCCTCGCGGTTCAGCAGCCCGGTCAGCTCCGGCTGCCCGGCCAGCAGAATCTGCAGGAGTTTCTGCTCCGAAGTTTCGAAGTTCGTCAGCAGCCGCACCTCTTCCAGCACCTCCGGCGTCAGCTTGTGCGCCTCGTCGATTACCAGTACCGAAGTCTTCCCCGCGCGGTGCCCTTCCAGCAGGAATCGCTGCAAATGCACCAGACGCTGCGCCTTGCTCGCCGGGATATCCTCAATGCCGAAATCGATCATGGCCATTTCCAGAAACTCGGAAGGGCTCAGCGTCGGGTTAATGATGAAGCTGAACTGCACCCGGTCCCGGGAGATGAACCGCAGCGTGCGGCTCAACAGCGTGGTCTTGCCCGTGCCCGCCTCGCCCGTCAGGACCAGAAATCCCTTCCGCCCCGCCACCGCCAGCAGCAGGCCCGCCAGAGCCTCGCGATGCTTCGCGGTGAGAAACAAAAACGCCGGATCCGGGGTCATGGAAAACGGAGCTTTGTCGAGTTCGAAAAAAGCGTTATACATCTTTTGGCTGCTTGTGCTTCGGTTTGCTCAGGTGCGCCCGACGAACCAGTAAACGCCCGCCCCGATGGCCAGCAGGGCGATGACGACTGTGGACGCGATGGCCGCCACTTTCAGAGGCTTGAACCGTGCCGGAACGGCCCCCGTCACAATGAAGGGAACCCGACCCAGAACCTCAATATGCGAAGGCAGTTCCCACTCGCCCAGCAGGGCTCTCTTGCGGAACTCCAGGAGGAATCCGATCAGCAATCCGAGCGACAGACTGGACGCCACCCCGATCCCGGACATGGCCCACCGATTCGGCTTGAACGGAACCTCCGGCACGCGGGCCGGATCGATGATTTCAAAGCGCTCCGATTTCTGGCGCAGCTCCATGTCGGTGGCCATTCCGGCCGAAATCTTTTTGTCCAGCAGGCTCTTGTAATTCGTCTTGGAAATGTCGTAGTCGCGCGTCAGCGCGGCGAATTCCTGTTCCACCGTGGGCAACCGCTCGACGCGCGCCTGATAGGCCGAGATGGCCTTGATAATCCTCTGATGTTCGGCGTTCAGGTATTCGATGTCCTTGTTGTTCAGCGTCAACTGTGTCTGAAGCTGCGCGATGTGCTCCCTGGCATCCAGAACCTCTTTGCTCATGGGCCGCGCCGCCGCGGCCGCCGCGGTTGCAGCGGCGTCCCCGCTGCTTTGCGCGGCCTGCGCGGCTTTGGCGGCCTTCGCGGCCTCCGCCGCGTCGGCGGCTTCTTGTTTCTTTGTTCTTTCGATCTCAGCTTCCAGCCTCTTCACATCCGGATAGTCTGCTGTGTAGCGCAATTTCATCTGATCCAGCGCCTCCTGCAGCGCCTCCGACCTCAGCCGCCCGGGCGCGCCGCCCACGCCACCGGAAGATCCCTGACGAGCCGGAGCGCTTGCCAGCATTCGTTCGGTCAGGTTCGCGGTGGCCAGCGCGGTTTCCAGCGTCACCTTGTTCTGCTGGGCACGGTTCAACGCGTCCTGGTTGCCCTGCAACTGCACCTGCAGGTTGCTGAGCGCACCCAGCATCGAGTTTTCCTGCTCGGGCAACTCGCCGTTATGGGCGACTTTGAACGCCGCCACCTTAGCCTCTTCCCCGTCCAGTTCCTGCTTGGCGGACGTCAACTGGCTCTCGATGAATTCCGTGGTGCCTTCCGCCTGCACCTGCCGTGTTTTCAGGTTCTCTTCCACGTACAGGTTGGCCAGCTGATTGGCCACTTCCGCTACCAGCGACGGATTCCTTCCTTCGTAGCCGACGCGAAATCCTCCCGGGCGCCCACCCGTCCAGCCCTTCTCCACATCAAGCGATATGTCTTTGCGCATTTGCGCGACGATCTCTTCCTGAGGAAGTCCGTGCATTTCCGGGTAGAGATTGTACGTGCTGATGATCTTGAGCAGCCGCGTCGTGGTCATGATCTCCTGGCTGATGGTAGCCAGACGATCGGCCACGTCGGTGCTCACGGTTGAGGTGACGTAGCTCTCGGGGATCTTCTGGCTGTCGACGAGTACCAAAGCCCCCGCCTTGTAAATGGCCGGCAGTTCGTATACCGTCACCGCGGTCGCCGCCAGCGCCACCAGCCAGATGCTGGATATAGCGAGTTTTCGCTTCCAGAGCATGCGGATAATCGACAGCGGCGATATTTCCGCCGAAAGCGCTCCTGTCTTGTTCGTGGGCATACCTATACTCAGACCTCAATCATTTTGCAACATTTTGTTGCGACTCGCATGGAGTTGCAAGCGGAGGGCCAAAATGGCGGCCGCCCGCAGGAC
>JBEKFB010000421.1:0-3341 GCA_050013535.1 Bryobacteraceae bacterium
AGACATCGGCTTCGTCAACGCCCACGGCGCCGCCGTGGGACCGGACGACATGCTGTATCTCACCGACGATTTCGGCGCCGCGGTGCGCAAGTGCACGCCGGAGGGCAAGGTGGTGCTGACCATCGGCACGCCCGGCAAGCCGGCGCCCAGGTTCAGCGGCGACCCCTTCAATCGCTGCACCCACACGGCACTGTCGCCGCAGGGCGACATCTACGTCTCCGACGGGTACCAGAACGCCCGCGTCCACAAATACTCGCCCGACGGCAAGCTGCTGCTCTCGTGGGGCGAGCCGGGAACCGCCGCCGGCGAGTTCAACCTCGTCCATAACATCGCCTGCGACGACGAGGGCTGGGTCTATGTCGCGGACCGGGAGAACCATCGTGTGCAGGTGTTCGACGGCAACGGCAAATACCAGACGCAGTGGAACAATCTGATGCGGCCTTGCGGCCTGTTCGTCACACGGGGCAAGAATCCCCTCGCTGTCATCGGCGAGCTTGGCCCGGAGACCGCCGCCACGCTGACCAGCGGCGTGGCCAATCTGGGGCCCAGGGTGTCGCTCGTGTCGGCAAGGGGCGAGGTGCTGGCGCATCTCGGTACGCAGCCACTCGGCGAGGAACCGGGCCAGTTCATTGCGCCGCACGGCATTGCGGTCGATTCCCGCGGCGACATCTACGTGGCCGAGGTTTCCAACACCTATTGGCCGCAGCTGTACGGCAAGAAGCCGGACCACGAGTTGCGGTCGCTGCAGAAACTCGCCCGGGTGAGCTGAACCGCGCGGCCTGCCTGACGGCCTTCAGGCCCGCGATTCTGGTGGGTGGGCCGAGAGTCGGGCGGGCTCGTATTTTGTGCCCGAGTTATGGCAGTAACTAGATTAGTCGTCAAAGGTTCTTCATGGTTCTGCAAAATGCACAATCGTGTTTTATCCCCCCTGCACTCGAGTTCCCTAAGTAATCTCCCATATCAGTGCTGTGCTCGGCGACATCCTTGCCTGTAGGGCTAATGGCGTCTAACGTTCTGGCTGAAGCGCCGGTGCCCGCTATCATCCGGGAACGGCGCTGTGCGACGCATCACTATCACAATGGGCGAAAGGTCCGGCACGGCGCCGGAGACCCGCTAGACATAAAACCTAGCCAAAAATATTTGAAATTTCAGGTCCTTGCCTTGTGTGTGAGCTTCTGCGTCGGATATCCGAGGATGGTTGCCACCCGGCCGTTCCGCTGATCGAGATAGACGAAGGCGGGTCCATCGATGTGATACTGGCCTGTCCAGCCGATGGCAAAGGCGGTGTCTGTGTCTTCGATTTGGGCAGGTTGCGGATCGCCGTCGCGTGTGACGGGCAGGGCGAGGTGATCGGCGGGGTCGAGCAACCAGGCATCGCCGGTTTGAGTGGAGAAGAGGACGAGTGGGCCGAATGTGACGATGCGCGCGTCGCGGTCGGCGGCCCGGCTTTGGATGTAGCGAACTTCATCGGCCAGGCGGAGCTCCCTGCCTTGTACGACACGCTTACCAGATCCTCGTGGGATGGATTTACGTTGCATGCTTCACCTCGCGGAGGGTGCGATGGATCTGTTCGTCACGCTGTTCGGCACCATGCTGGTCTTCGTTTACCACTGTTTCGATCGCATTGTCATTCATGGCTATCTGAGCAGCTTGTCGCGGCCCGAGCAGGTTGTGTACTTCTTTCGCCGGGTTGTCGGTGTTCCGGTGGTGAGCAAGGAGGCCTTGAGCGAACGGACGGGCATCTATCAGAAGTGGGTGGACGGCTACTCACGCAATCACAAGATACCGATCGAGTGGGCGGAGAAGAAAGTGCGCAAGGAAGATTATGTCCTGCCGCAACTTCGCCGCATGACGAAGGCGGATGCCTATGGCGTCTATTTCATCTTCAAGAGCATGGAGCAAGGAGCAAGCTTCCGGATCACCGTGCCGAAATACGCCACGAAGGACCCGAACCACCGCATTCTCGCCCGCCAGAAGAGTCGCTATACTCACTATTACTTTTACATACGCGACGAGGTCCTTGGTCCGGTGGTGATGCGGGTGGGCTCGTTCTTCCCGTTCCAGACCACCTACTACCTCAACGGCCACAGCTTCATCGAGCAGGAGCTGAAGCGCGCGCAAATCGGTTTCCGCAAGAACGACAACGCGTTTCTTGGCGTCGACGATGTCGCGGCACTGCAGGCTGCCGCCGACCGGTTGAACCCCGAGATCATTCGCGAGCGGCTCGATTACTGGACCTTCGTCCTGGGGCCGAAATTCTCCGACAAGGAACGCGTGGCGATGAACCTGTCGCGCTTCTATGCCATCAACCAGATCGAGTATTGTCGTAATTTTATCTTCAAGCGTAATTTCCCTATCCGCAAACTGTTTGAGCGCAGCTGCGAGATTGGCCTCTGGCGGCTTACCGCCAACCGGATCGCCGAGATCTTTGGCACGCGTCTCAATCGCAGGATGAGGGGCAAGCTTGCTACCGTCATCGACCAGATCGAGCACGGCCACCACGTCTTCCGGGCCTACTTCAAGAATGCCTTCGTGAAGCAGTACGAGAAATTCTCCACGTTTCTTCGCAATGAACTGGTTTCAAACAATCTCAAGGACTTCGGCCTCAAGAAAAGCCTGGATCAGCTCGATGCCGTCCGCCAGAAGTTCCAGACTATCACCGCCCGCTTCGCCGGCTTCCAAGCGCAATGGCTCAACGTCCATGCCGATTTTCCTCTCCTCCAGCACCTCGCCATGCCCGTGATCATCGGCCGAGTTCGCTATCCCGGGATCAAGATTCACGACCCGCGAACCATCCGTCTCCTGGAGGTTCTCCTGCATGGCGGCACACATGTCGGAGGCTGGACCGCCCGGGAAATACACCAAGCCATCCTCACCTCGTTCGAGCTTTCCGAGCATGCCTACGGCATCAACCAGCTGCGCTACGATTTGCGCAAGCTCAAGGGGCACGGTCTAATCGAGCGCGACACTTCCCGTTATGCCTATCGACTCACCCACCAAAAGGGCACCGAGACAGCCTTGCTCTTCCTCTTCTTCCATAAGCGGCTCTGCGGGCCTCTCGCCAACAGCCGATTCCACCACCGCCCGGACCCCGGCCACCGCCCCGATACCAGGCTCGAAGCCGCCTATCACCGCGCCGACAAGGCCATTGATAACATTGTACAACTCCTTGACGCAGCATGATTTTCTCACAGTGTCGACTCGTCTTGTCAAGGATTTGACGCGATAGAATCTATACGCGCGGCGATCCCACCGAAAAGCTGGAAGCGATTGAGGCGATCGTGCCGCCACATCTGCGCAAAGGCGCCTTCCGACCGCCGGACAAGCTGATGGCCATGCTC
>JBEKFB010000422.1:0-4131 GCA_050013535.1 Bryobacteraceae bacterium
GCGCGTTCCAATATCGAGGACGCCATCGAGGATCTGGCCGGCGTAGGCACGGCCTAAGCCGCGGCCCATTATCTTACCGGCTCCGGGGACGTCAGCGCCCCCGGAGTTCTCTCAAAGCTTGTTCCTTCCCACCGCGCGACAACCGCGCTAGCAAGACAATTGCCCAGTACGTTCACCGACGTTCGAACCATGTCCATGAGCGTATCTACGCCCAACAGGACTGCGACGCCTTCCAGCGGTAACCCGAACGTGGCCAGAGTGCCGCTCAGAATCACCAGTGCGGCGCGGGGAACGCCGGCAACTCCCTTGCTTGTGAGCATAAGCGTCAGCAGCATCAGCAATTGCTGGGAGAGAGTTAAGCGCACACCCGCCGCCTGGGCCACAAACAGCGCTGCCAACGACAGGTACAATGTGCTGCCATCCAGATTGAAGCTGTAGCCGGCCGGGATTACGAGCGCGACGATTTGGCGGGGCACACCGAATGCTTCCATGTTCTCGAGCGCACGGGGCAGTGCGGCTTCGCTGGTGGCTGTGGAGAACGCGATCAGGAACGGCTCCCGCACGGCCGCTACAAATCGCCCCACCGGAATCCGCGCAACCAACAACACTGCGCCCAGCACTCCAACTACGAAGACCACCAGCGCGCCATACAGCGTCAGAATGAGCTTGGCAAGGCTCCACAAAACCACGGCGCCCTTGCTGCCTACCGCATATGCGATCGCCGCCGCCGCACCCACGGGCGCCAGGTACATCACGTAGTTCGTGTAGCGGAACATTATCTCGGCGACCGCTCCGCAGAAATCCACCACCGGTTTCGCTTTCGCCCCAATGGACACGCACGCCGCGCCGAACAGAAACGCGAACACCACAATCTGCAACACCTCGCCGCGCGCCATCGCATCGATGATACTGGCCGGAACCGTGTGCTCGACAATCGTGCTTACGTCGCTGCGAGCCGCGGGCATCGTCGTCTCCGCCGCCGCACGGGTGAGATGAACGCCCTCGCCCGGCCTCACGATGTTTACCGCCGCGAGACCGATTAACAGGGCCATCGTGGTCACCACTTCGAAGTAGATCAGCGCCTTCAGGCCAATTCTGCCCATGGCTCGCACGCTGCCCGCTCCCGCTATTCCCGCCACCAGCGTGCTGAAAATCAGCGGCGCGACTATCGATCGGATCAGCCTTAGAAAAGCCGTCGCCACCAGCGAAACTGGCGCCGTTGCTGCGAAGCCTGGCGCGAAGACGCCGAGCGCCACTCCCGCGATCATGCCAACGAAGATCCAAAACGTCAGCGAGCGGATCAAAGCTCCCCTTCTTCTACCTCAATTTCCATGGCCAGCAGCGCAGCGCCATGGGTCTTGCCCTGAGCGTCGGTGCGCAGCGAGATGGTGCCGCCGCCGTCGAGCGCCTCATAAAGCAGGAAGTTGAGAGCGCCCAGATTGGGTAACTCAAACCGTTCCACCCGGCCCTTCACCAATTCGCCGAAGTGAGCTTCCACCCGATCAGGCGTAAGCTCTCGAACCAGTGCCGCGTAATGTCTCTCCTCGCGTGCGATCACGCCGATGTTTGAGAGATCGCCTTTATCGCCCGAACGAGTGTGAGCAATTCGCGACAGCGGAACTCTCACTCCACCACCTCCACGCGCGTCCGAATCGCTTCGCGCGGAATCAGCGCCGGCCAGTAGGCTACAATTTCGCGGACTTTCGGCCGTCCCTCTCCATAACCTGTGGCGCCGGGCGGACCGTTCAGCACCAGCGGAATCAGCTCCCGCGTAAACCGGTCAACGGCTTTGCGGTCCGCACCGCGCACTCCGATCCGCAGCTCCACTTCGGCAGGATCGGTCACCGGCGGCGCTGCGGGGCCCAGGCACGCGTTCACCCCGAAGTACTCGGTGTGGATCTTCTCGAAGTGCAGCCCTAACTGATCGAGGTGAGTTCGCACGACGCGATCCGCCGCCTTAGCTTTTTCCAATGCCTCCGGCCACGTGAATACCAGCGTACCGATGGCCTTCCAGCCGTAGTGGTAGCTGATTGAAACCTTCAGGGTCGCAGGTCGGGGCGCGCCGCGAATGCCGGAAAAGCGCACGCGGTCATGGCTCTCGTCACTAAGGCGAATCGTCGTGAAATCGGCAACGCAATCGGCCATTGTGTATTGCCTCGGGTCGCCGATCTCATACAGCAATTGTTCCTTCACCACTGCCGCAGTCACGCGCCCGCCAGTGCCGTGGTGCTTGGTCACCGTGAACGTGCCGTCCGCTTCCACCTCGATAATCGGGAAACCGATATCAGCCATGTCGGGGATGCTTTGCCAGTCCACCTGGCTGTTGCCCCCGGTGGATTGCGCGCCGCATTCGATGACGTGACCGGCGATGGTGCCCGCCGCCAGCAAATCGTAGTCGTCTTCCTTCCACCCGAATTCGTGAATCATCGGCGCAACCGCGAGAGAGCTGTCCGTGCATCGTCCTGTGATTACAACATCGGCACCAGTTGCCAGCGCCTCCGCGATGGGAAAGGCCCCCAGGTACGCATTGGCGCTCTGAATCTCCTCGCGAATGGCGGAGAGCGGCTCCCCGGTATCCATGTTGCGCATCGCGTGGCCGGCCGCCAGTAGAGTGTCCAGCGAATCGAGAATATCGTCACCCAGCACCACCGCCACCTTCAGACCTGGCGCCAGCCGGCGCACCTCTTTCGCGCAGGCGATCGGGTTTACGCCGCCGGCGTTGGCCAGAATGCGCACGTGCCGCTCCCGTATCAGCTTCGCGATGCGCGCAATCAGGGGCGGAAAATCGCGCGCGTAGCCGAGTGCCGGGTCGGCAGCCTTCTGCTTTTGCAGAATGGACATGGTGACCTCGGCCAGATAATCGAGCATCAGGTAATCGAGGGGCCCCTGCTCGACCAGACGCACCGGTGCTTCCAGCCAGTCACCCCAGAAGCCCTGTCCATTGGCGATGCGGATCATGGAATGGGGCGACGTCCCTCGGTAGAGGCATCCAGAGCGAAGGCCAGCACCCGACGCGTCTCTAACGGATCGATGAGCGCATCCACATGCCCTCGCGCGGCTGCATAGCGCGCGTCGAGCCAGCGGTCATAATCGGCCCGGGTTTTCTCGATGCGCTCGCGCAGTTCGTCGCCCATTGGTCCTTTCTCCATTTCGGGCCCGTAGATCGCCTTTACCGCCGACTCTCCTTCCATCACGCCGATGCGAGCGGTGGGCCATCCGAAGGTGAAATTCGGATCGAAGCCCTGGCCAGCCATGGCGTAATATCCGGCTCCGCTGGCGTGGTTCATGGTCAGTACGATCTTCGGAACCGTCGCGCAGGCCATGGTCTCCACCATCTCATCCTGAAAGTAAACCAGCGGCACGCCCCCCCGGTTTGCGTTCTCGACGAAATATGCAACCTTCCGCGCCGATTCCGTATACACGATGCCCCCAATTCGCGGCCCTTCCGCCGACTTGAGGAAACCGCGCCGGTTCGCGATCAACCCAATCGGCCGCCCGGCAAGACGGCAGTTGGCGCACAGCATCTCCGGCGCGTAGTCGGGCTGGAATTCCAGGAAATCGTCACCATCCACAATGCAGCGCACCACGTTTTCCATGTCATAAGGAAGGCGATGATCGGCCGGCATCAGATCATAGAGGCGCTCCGCAGGATTCGATGGCGGCGTTCCGGTTGAGGTTGCGGCCCGCGGCGTTGGCTGCTCTCTGACCTTTTGGCGAATGAGACTGAGGCAATCGCGGTCGTCACACGCCATATAATGTGCCACGCCGCTTACCGACGTGTGCATCCGCGCCCCACCCAGCGTCTCCGCATCCACACTTTGGCCCACCGCGCCCTTCACCAGATTCGGGCCGCCCAGCCCCATGAAGCTGACGCCGTCCACCATCACGATCACGTCGCTGAGCGCAGGTAGATACGCACCGCCGGCGATGCATGGCCCCATCACCGCTGCGATCTGCGGCACATGCAGAACCCGCCTCATGAGCGAGTTGTAATAGAAGATTCGCGCCGCACCGTACTGGCCCGGAAAGATGCCGTCCTGCAGCGGCAGGTTCACGCCGGCCGAATCGACCAGATAAACAATGGGCAGCCGGTTGCGCATGGCGACTTCCTGCGCGCGCAGGATCTTGGTG
>JBEKFB010000423.1:0-3290 GCA_050013535.1 Bryobacteraceae bacterium
ATGGACGGGCCGCGCAATCCGCACGACATTCTGGCGGTGTTGGGCGAGAAGGAACTTCAGAAATATCTGGTGAACGAAATCCAGGAGGTCTACCGTTTGCAGGGCGTTAACATCAACGACAAGCACCTCGAGGTGATTGTCCGCCAGATGATGCGCTGGGTAAAGGTTGACGATATCGGAGACACCGAGTTCCTTCCTGAAGAGGTGGTGGACAGGTTCAAGTTCCGCGAAGAGAATGCGCGGGTGGTGGATGCGGGCAGCCGGCCGGCCAATGGCAAGCCGGTGCTGCTGGGCATCACCAAGGCGTCGCTCTCAACCGATTCGTTCATCTCGGCCGCGTCCTTCCAGGAGACCACGCGCGTGCTTACCGAGGCCGCTATCAACGGCAAAGTGGACTACCTGCGCGGCCTCAAGGAGAACGTCATCATGGGCCGCCTGATTCCGGCGGGCACCGGGATGGAGTATTACCGGCACGTGAAGATCGCCGGCGAGGACGTGGAGGAAGAAGTGATTGCCGACACCGAAGCGGCACTCGCCGAGCCGTTGCCTGGATTCGACGAGGACGGGCGGCCGTTCAGCACAGCCCTCGCCGATGAACCGGTGGAAGACCTGGCGGAATAACCTCGCCGGCAAACAATGCGCTATTGGGCGGGCTCGCAAGGGCCCGCCTTTTTCATGCCCAGACGGCCAGACACTCGCTGGGCCGTTGCACGGCGGAACTCCGTTAGTTCGTGAAACTTTTCGCTGACGTTCTCGAAAACTTGAGGTGGTGCGGTCAGCGGCGACCCCACCTGAAACGGCGGCGCCGGCGCATATTCCATAGACAGATGAATCCGCTGCGCCATCCTCGGGAAGATTAGGACGCCGATGTTCAAACTTTGTCAGCCGGTTCGTTTCGACGCCGCTGCGCTTTTCTTTTGCAGGGTCACCCGCTTCTTTGGCGGCGCCGCGCCCCTGCGCAGCAATCGGTTCACCGCGCGGATCAACTGCGAAACCTCCAGCGCGCTCTTCTGGAGCACGATGTCCGCGCCGGTTGTGGTCTCGTTCAACCCCAGAGCATTGGTGAAACCGGAGATCAGGACAATGGGGATGTCGTGGCGGTGCGCGCGGACGCGCTTGATGATCTCGATGCCGTCCATGTCAGGCATCCTGTAGTCGGTGATGACGAGATCGAAAGGTTCGGAGGTGAAGCGCCGGATTGCCTCCGTGGCGCTGGACACCACCGTGACGCGGTGCCCCAGTTCGCTCAGAACCTGCTTTCTAGCCAGAAGGCCCATCTCGTTGTCATCGACGATCAGGATGTGGGAGCCCGGTTCGCTGCCGGTTTGGGTTGCAGTCATGTGACGAAGATCATGACGACAGTAACAGGGAGGAAACCACAGTGTCAACGCGCCGGTATCGAATTGCAAAACAGACAAATCGAGTTCTTGACTCCGCGACCTGGACTGGCCGGTACATTCGCGGCGGCTCCTGTTGCGGTTTTGTTATTCGACTTCGTGCGGCGCCTTGTAGCCCTGCTTGGCGATGATTTGGTACTTGATGGGCTTCTGCTTCTCGTCGACCACCCGCAGCGGCTCGTTGGTAGCCGGGTTCACCAGCTCCACCCGGATGTGGCGGTAACTTCCGTCGTGGGCCTGGTTGGTCGGATGATAGGTCAGCGTGTATTCATTGCGCAGCGACTCGGCGATGGCCTGGTAGATGCTTGGGAACTCGCCATAGAAGCGCGGGAAGAAGGACTGTCCCCCGGTTTCGCGGGCGAAGGTCTTCATCTGGTTATCGGCCTGGAGCAGACCGATCTGTTGTGAACCCGACATAGAAGCCTCCGCCATGATGCGCAGCGCCTGCATCAGGCTGATGGCGAACACCGGGACGGCGGCTTCCTGGATACGCTTGCGGGCTTTGTCGAAAGTGAGCTTGCTGAACGTGTCGACGCCGCTGGAAAGGAGCACGATGGCCTTGCGGCCCTCGATGTTTTCCATCCGCTCCTCGGTGTCGGTGAGAGCGTCGTAGAGATTCGCCTCGGACATTCCGGGAATGCGCAATTCCTGAAGAGCCTGATAAGTCTTGTTCCGGTCCGTCGAGAAATCGGAAAGCACCTGCTCATTCATGTCGTAGGAGATGACGGCGGCATAATCGTCGCGTTTCAGGGTCTGGACGAAGCCGTACGCGGCGGTGAGGGTCTGATACCAGGTTTGGCTATAGAACTGTTGAAACCTGCCGCTGAACTCGATCAGCAGGCATACGGTCATGGGAGCTTCGCCCTTTGACGTGTTTTCAATCTTTTGCGGGACGTTGTCCTCAAGCACGCGGAAGTTGCCGGCGGGGATGTTCGGAATGAACCGCCCTTTGTTGTCCAGCACGGCCACATCCACCGAAACAGTGGTGGCGTTACTGTGAAATGTGGTCTCGGGGATTTCGTCCTTCTTGTGGTATTCGGAGGGGATCTGTTGATCTTCGGGCGGCGTACTGTCGGTGGCGGGTTTACGAGGTTTGGCAACTGAATCGGAAGAAGGGGCCTGCGGTCCGTCCTGGGCGAACAGGTACGCAGCCATCGAAACCGCCGCGCAGCTTGCGGCGAGAAGTACGGCTAATCTGGAGGTTCTCATGGCGCTTCTGGGACTATATCAAAGACCATGACGTATCCGGCCGCAGGAGCGTTTCCCCGCTCTAGTGGACCCAGGGGTCCCGGTCGCGGTCGCCGTGCTTCTTCATGTAGACCTGAAACTTCCTCTTGTTGCGCTGGATTTTCCACTGCCGGTACCGTTCCTGGAGGGTGGGGCCAGCCACCCGGATGCGGACCGCCTTCCGCTGGCGGACCGCGCGCATGAACAGAAAGCCGAATAACAATCCCCCCAGGTGCGCGAAGCTGCTGACGCCGTTGCTGGCCTGAAACGACATCATGAAGGTGACCGTACCGATGATCAGCACGAACCACTTAACCTGAATCGGGATGAGAAAGCTGAACAGGATGGTCCGGTTGGGAAACATCATGGCGTAGGCCATGAGGATGCCAAAGATGGCTCCGGATGCGCCGACGGTCGGCTGATTCGGATCTCCCCACGGCAGCAGGTAGTTCAGAACGATGACGCACAAGCCTGCGCCGACGCCACAGAAAAAGTAAAACTGGAGAAACCGGCGGGTTCCCCACGCGTTTTCGATATCCGCGCCGAACATCCACAGCGCGAGCATGTTCCAGATGATGTGCCCGAAACCGGCATGCAGGAACATGTAGGTGACGGGCTGCCAGATGAAGAACAGCTTCACCACGGCGGCGGGACGCAACTCAAGAA
>JBEKFB010000424.1:0-3678 GCA_050013535.1 Bryobacteraceae bacterium
TCCGCCGGCAATGCCGCTGGCGCACTGGCAGGATACGCCGCGGCGGCCGGGCTGGAATCTCACATCTTCATGCCTATAGACGTTCCCCAGGCCAATTTAGTCGAGTGCCGTGCGTTCGGGGCCCATGTTTCGCTGGTCGACGGACTGATCAGCGACTGCGCCCGCATCGTCGCTGAGCGCAAAGTGGCGGAAGGCTGGTTCGATGTTGGCACGTTGCGGGAGCCCTATCGGATTGAAGGCAAGAAGACTATGGGGTTCGAGGTGGCTGAGCAGTTCCACTGGGATATGCCGGATGCCATCCTCTATCCAGCAGGCGGCGGTGTTGGTCTGATTGGGATGTGGAAAGCGTTCGCCGAACTCGAGGAGCTCGGGTGGATCGGTTCAAAACGGCCGAAGATGATCGCTGTGCAGGCTGCGGGATGTGCCCCGGTTGTTCGAGCCTTCGAGGCCCGAGAGGCACGCAGCGAGTTCTGGCAGGGCGCCCACACCATCGCTTCCGGGCTGCGCGTGCCGAAAGCCCTTGGCGATTTCCTCATGCTGGAAGCGATTCGGGCCAGCGGCGGCACGGCCATCGCGGTGAACGACATGGAGATGCTTGATGCGGCTTCCTGAAGAGCACCGATCGAATCGTATTGTTCAACACCGGCTCCGGCTACAAATATCTGGAAACCTGGTCGACTCGATTTCCGCGGTCCGCATCCTCCCAACAGGACAAACTCGGTGGCCTGATCACGCCAAGATAGTGGGCACGCGTGTCCGCGGCTATGATGTAACCTATGCGGAATCGTTTTCTTGTGGGACTCATCGTCGTGTGTGCGTGGCCAGCCCTCGCCGGCCCGCGATTCTCCATCGCCTTTCCCAGGGAGCTGAGCCCGGCGCCGCTTGACGGCCGCTTGTTATTGCTTCTCTCCACGGACCCGTCCGCCGAGCCGCGAATGCAGATCAACGACACGCCAAACACGCAGATGGTCTTCGGCATCGATGTCGATGGCATGCAGCCAGGCCAGCCCGCCATTATCGATGACAACGCCTTCGGCTATCCGGTGCGCAGCCTCGCCAGCCTCAAGCCCGGCGAATACTACGTGCAGGCGCTGCTGCACATCTACGAGACGTTTCGTCGCGCCGACGGCCACACCGTGAAGCTGCCCATGGATCGGGGCGAAGGCCAGCAATGGAATCTCGCGCCGGGCAATCTCTACAGCAAGCCGATCAAACTCGAGATCGCCGAGTCAACAGCCGAGCCGATCGCCATCGTGCTGGATCAGAAGATTCCGCCGATTCCCGAGCCGAAGGACACGAAGTACATCCGCCACATCCGCATCCAGAGCGAGCTGCTGACGAAGTTCTGGGGCCGGCCGATGTACCTGGGCGCTCACATTCTGGTGCCCGAGGGCTTCGATGACCACCCCGAGGCGCATTATCCGCTGGCCGTCTTTCACGGGCATTTTCCCGCCGATATCGAAGGCTTCCGCACCGAGCCTCCCGACCCCAACCTGAAGCCCGACTACAGCGAACGCTTCCACCTTGCCGGATACAACCGCATCCAGCAGGAAGAAGCATACAAGTTTTACCAGACGTGGATTTCACCGAAGTTCGCGCGGTTTCTCGTCATTGAGATTGAGCACGCCAATCCTTACTACGACGATTCGTACGCGGTGAACTCAGCCAATCTCGGGCCATACGGCGACGCCATCGAGACGGAGCTGATTCCGTATATCGAGAAACGTTTTCGCGCGATCGGCCAGGGCTGGGCGCGATTTCTGTATGGTGGTTCGACCGGCGGATGGGAAGCCCTTGCGGTGCAGATGTTTTATCCGGACGATTACAACGGCACGTTCGCGGCTTGCCCCGACCCGGTGGATTTTCGCGCTTTCACGGTGGTGAATCTGTACAAGGACCGTAACGCCTATTTTCTGGAAGGCGCACACATGAATATCGCCGAACCGGCCATGCGCGATTATCTGGGCCACGTGACGGCCACGCAGCAGACCATAAACTACTACGAGCTGGCTCTGGGAACAAAGGGGCGCTCCGGACAGCAGTATGATATCTGGCAGGCCGTTTATTCGCCCGTGGGCAGCGACGGTTACCCCGTCAGGATTTTCGACAAACTTACGGGCGATATCGATCACACCGTAGCGGACTACTGGCGCGAACATTACGACCTCAGCCACATCCTGCAGCGCGACTGGTCAACGCTCGGCCCGAAGCTGCAAGGGAAGATTCACATCTACGTTGGCAGCGCGGACACTTACTATCTCAACGACGCCGTTTATTACATCGAGGATTTCCTCAAGAGCACCACCAACCCGCCCTACGGTGGCGAAGTGAAATACGGCGACCGCGCGGAACATTGCTGGAACGGGGACCCCAATCTCCCCAACGCATACTCGCGCCTCCACTACAACACCATGTATTTGCCGATGATGCTGGAGCGTATGGAGAAGACCGCTCCGCCGGGCGCCGACCTGACAAGCTGGCGATATTAGGGGCCGCTCATCGTGGAGCGCTATTTTGATGGTTCCTCTACCGGCTTCCATTCGCTGGCCTGGCGCTGTGCCTCGGCCAGTTTGGACCCCTTTAGCTTCTTTTCTACCAAGTCCCGCTGAGTGGCGCACCCCGGATTGCCTTTGGCCGCGCAGAGACTCAGCCATTTGTACGCCTGGACGTAATCTCGCTTTACGATTTCGCCTTTGCCGTAGCTCGCGCCAAGGTCATGCTGAGCTTCTACTTGTCCCTGGTTAGCGGCGCGTTGCAGCCATTTCAGGGCCTCGTCGTAGTTCCTCGCCACGCCTTTGCCATCCAGGTAAAGGAGTGCGACGTTATATTGGGCGTCGCGGCTTCCGCCATCGGCAAGCGGCTTCCACTCCTTGAGTGCTCCGGCGTAATCGCCTTTGTTGTAGGCCGCCAACCCAGCGGCGAAATCGGCGCTTAAGGGCGCGACGACGACGAGCAATGCGGCGGCGAATGCCATCCATGCGGGCTTCATTGGGTCTCCTAGTTGAACCACGATTGCAAAGCGCGTTTCATTTCCAAACAGTCTGACTTCATCCGCTGCGCCCAGGTTTCATCCGGCTCGACCCGGCGAAAGTCGCGCGGGGGCTCGAAGAGATGCGGATCGAGCGGGCGATCCGAATAATCAGTGACTTCGCGGGTCACGTGGACGACACCGTCGCTCACCGTTTCAAGAAGGGCGAGTCCCGGCACAGGTCGCGTTCCGTGAACGACGACTTTATCCTGGCACCTGTGGCCCGGCGTGAGCGCCAACCCTGCGTCGAAGTTCGCCGGAGCATTTAAGATGTACCATCCATCGGTGATTCGGTCCACATTTGTGCCGCACGCTCCCGGCTCGGCTGACTGACGTTCGTGGCAGATGAGATGGTGCACGGTGTGGCCGAGCATCTGCCGGCGCTCGCCGGTGTCGGTGGTTTGATACCACACGTTCACCGTTTTCCCGGACTCATGAACGCGGGGCGGACGGTGAAGCCAGGTGGCCAGCGCAAGCAGAGGATCGGAATCGGGTTGCTGCGACGCCCACGTTCGGTTCCGCAAATCCAGTGTATAGGCGCGGCGTTCGTCCATATTGACGATGGTTGCGGAATTGCCGGTCTCCAACCGCAGGTTGTGGCCGCGGCGGTACATAGTGGCGAATGACGTGTAGCCGCTGACCGTTTCCTT
>JBEKFB010000425.1:0-3269 GCA_050013535.1 Bryobacteraceae bacterium
ATGGCGGATGCGTTTCTTTGGATGATGCTGCTCTGGGAGGATTGCATGCCCGGGTCTCACTGCCCGCTGCATGAATTCGCGTGGCTAGGACACTCTTGCCTGCTGCGCCGAGCCCCCAAACATGGGCGCGATGAATCCGGCTTTGGTCTTCTGAGACGGCACGGAGGTATACATGATGGCAAAAGTGGACCACCAGCGTTTCCTCGCACGCGGTTTTGAGACTACGAGCGGCATAAGGCAAGGATTCCCCGGCGGTCCTTGAAACGCTCTGGGACTTGGACGCAGGTGACCAGATATCTCGGATGGTTGTCGGGGCACTGCGGGATTGTGGCCAGATCAAAGGCGCGACGAGCGACGTGAAAGCGGATGTATACGTCTGCCGCGTCCTTGGACGCGCAGTATTGGGGGAGACGACCGATCCAGAACGGCGGTGAAACTTGCCCGGCAGCTGCATCCCGCCGATCCCTGGCATGCGGATGGCCAAAGACAGGATAGAGCGAGACGAGCTGGCAAGCAAGCTGATGGAGACGGCGACGAGCGCCGCAGACCCGTTGCGGGCGATGGCGGAGTTGCTGACGGACTTCGTGATGGAGGCCGAGGTAACGGCCAAGGTAGGCGCCGAGGTGCACGAGCGGAGCGCGGAGAGGACGACGCACCGCAACGGACATCGGGAGCGGCGCTGGGACACACGGCTGGGGACGCTGCAACTCCAGGTGCCCAAGCTGCGGGAAGGCGGCTATATTCCGAGCTTCATCGAGCACCGCAAGCGCAGTGAGCAGGCGTTGATCAGCGTGATCCAGGAAGCGGTCGTGAAGGGCGTTTCGACACGCAAGATCGAGGCGGTGCTGGAGGAACTGGGCATCGCGGGCGTATCGGCGGGGCAGGTGAGCCAGTTGTGCGCGGCGCTGGACGAGAAAGTGCGGAAGTTTCGGGAAGGGCCGCTGGGTGAGATTCGTTATGTGTGGGTGGACGCGTTGTACGAAAAGGTGCGCGTGGACGATCGCGTGGAATCGATGGCGGTGGTGATCGCAACGGGCGTGAACCTGGAGGGCCGCCGCCAAGTGCTGGGTCTGGACGTGATTCCAGGGGAGAGCGAAGAAGGCTGGGTGCAGTTCTTCAAGAGCCTGAAGGAGCGCGGCCTGAGTGGGGTGCAACTGGTGGTCTCGGACGCGCACACGGGATTGAAAGCTGCGGTGCGCAAGGTGCTGAAGGTGGAATGGCAGCGCTGCAAGGTGCACTTTTATCGCAACGTTCTGGTGCATGTGCCTAAGCGCAGCCAGGCCGAGGTGAGCGAGGCGATGAAGGCCGTGTTCGTGCAGCGGGACGAAAAAAGCGCCAAAGCCAAAGCCGCGGATCTGGCGCGGCAGTTTCAAGCGCGCTTCGCCAAAGCGATGGAGATCTTCGAGGCCGGCATCGATGACGTGCTGAGCTATTTGCATTATCCTCAGCCGCACCGCACTCGGATCAGTTCCACCAATCCGTTGGAGCGCCTGAATCTGGAGATTCGCCGCCGTACGCGCGTGGTGGGCATCTTTCCGCACGCGGCGGCGTGCCTGCGCTTGATCGGCATGTTACTGGTGGAAAAAAACGAAGACTGGCTCACCGACGACAAAGCTTATCTGACGTTTGACGACGCGCCGACCGAAGAATCCGCAACCAGGGTCGTATCCATGGCTGCGGGCCAATAAAGGAAGGAGGTCTTTTTTTGAATGCGAGGGCGTGGCCCTCGCGCTCCCAGGATTTATCGCTTTCGCGCCAGAATGGCAGCGTGGCGGGGCGGCTTGCGCCGCCCACGCCATTCCGGCCCCTGAGTCGGCGCTCCGGTCGCTTCCCAGCGTGGCCGTATCCTCCGCTCAGGTAATTGCAATCTTAAACCCGACCTCTGGAGTCGGCAGCGAATTTACACTCTTCTATTGACACGGGCCTTTATCGCCCGGCTCGGGACCAGGAAATCCGGACATGAACTGCGCCCAAACCACAAAGAAACCCGTTAGCATTTGTTCCAACCCCGCTGCGGCGGTGCGGAACCGCTCGGCGACTACCTGGCTCGGTGGAGTTAACTCAGTCTGACGAGAAACCGTGGACGCACCGTCAGCGCCAACGGATACGTCAAAATGGGTTCGCTGAAGAAGTGTAAGGACTTCACTACCGACGGCATCGGTTCTTAAGGTGCTGAAGACTGCCTCCCAATCGGGAAGCACTTCGCATCGAAACTCAACCAGGCCTTTGCCTCGCAGACTGTAATAGGCCTGCCGCGCCCGATCAAGAATTTGGCCGTCGTCAGCGCCGCGAAGTAGGGCGTTCGGTGGGGCGATACCGCAAATCACCAGAAGAGCTACTGATCGCGGCTTACTGCTGCACTTTTGCATTTCCCCAATTCTAAGGTCACAGACATGGAGCAGTGCTTAGCGTCGACATCAAAACTAGGGCGAGTCATTAGTGGAACCTTTCCGTCGCCACCTGGATGCGCTCGACTCCCAGATACGGCCGCAGCGCATCGGGCACGATCACGCTGCCGTCCGCCTGCTGATAGTTTTCAATGATCGCCACCCAGGTTCGGCCGATCGCCAGCCCGCTGCCGTTCAAAGTGTGGACGAATTCCGCCTTGCCTTTTCCGGACTTGGCGCGGATGGACGCGCGGCGCGCCTGGTAGGCTTCGAAATTCGAGCAGGACGAGATTTCCTTGTACCCGTTCTGCCCAGGAAGCCAGACTTCGAGGTCGTAGGTCTTGGCCGAAGACGCGCCCAGATCGCCGGTGGATAGCGCGACCGTGCGAAACGGCAGACCCAATCGCTTCAGGACGTCCTCGGCGTCCGCCGTTAACTTCTCGAGTTGCTCGTAGCTCGACTCGGCGCGCACGAATTTCACCAGCTCCACCTTCTGAAACTGATGCTGGCGAATGATCCCGCGCACGTCGCGGCCGTAGGAGCCGGCTTCACTGCGGAAGCAGGGCGTGTAAGCGCACAGCGAGATCGGCAGCTCATCGGCGTCCAGCGTTTCGTCGCGAAACAGATTCGTCACCGGCACTTCGGCTGTGGGCGCAAGCCAGAAATCCTGCCCTTCGATCTTGAAAGAATCGGCTTTGAATTTCGGAAGCTGCCCGGTGCCGAACATGCTGGCCGAGTTGATCAGGAACGGCGGGAGCACCTCGGTGTATCCATGCTCGCGCGTGTGCAGGTCGAGCATGAAGTTGATGAGCGCCCGTTCCAGCTTGGCGCCGACGCCCCAATAGACTGCAAATCGGGCGCCCGTGACTTTGGCCGCGCGTT
>JBEKFB010000426.1:0-3257 GCA_050013535.1 Bryobacteraceae bacterium
GGCTCGACTACCACCGCCGACAACAGCACCCTCGGATCGAGCTGCGGGCACTCCGACTATTCGACGTCCAGCGAGATCATAACTCCGGACGGAAAGCAGTACATGTCTGGCTCGGAAGGAGGATTTGGGGCCTCGGTGAACGGGCCATTTACTGAGGAGGGAGACTATTACGAACAAGGATTCCTCAACCTGCATTGTAGCTGTGCGGGCAATATCACCGCGGGCCAGACTACGGAATCGTGTCTTGTGTCATCGCTCCACGGAGGCAAGGTCCCCGGTTGCCCTAACCCTCGCGCGACTACACAGTCGGCGACCAAATCGAAAGGCGCCCCGATGATCCTGGTTGCGGTGAGTACCGTCAAAGTGCCGCTGACATCGGGTGGATCGCGGCCGAACCACCCGTAACGACGAACGATCATTCCTGTTCGGCGTGGCCATAGATCCTGGCGGCGTGCAACGCCAGCTCAGCGGTGGAGTGAAGATCCAGCTTCCTGCACAAGCGCTTCCGATAGGCGGCCACAGTCGACGGGCTTAGATCGAGGCGAACGGCAATCTCCTTGGAAGCCAGCCCCTGCCCGATCAGGCAAAGTATCTCGGACTCCCGTAGCGAAAGATGCCTCCCCTCCGCCCGGCCAACGCTCACGTCCTGCCCCGAGTCTCCTCGAACATGCGCAACCACTATACGTTAATCCGGCGTTACAGTGCAACGGAATGATCAGCGATTGTCGCTTAAAGTAGCTCGTGCCCAGATTATTCGCCGGGAGTTTATCGCGGTCTGGCCTTAGCCGCCGCTCAATACCACGAGGTGCTGGCCGCGCGGCAGCATGAGCTCGAATTTCTGGCCCACCGTTGTCACGTCGAATTTCACGGCAATCCCGTCTATTTCAACGTGTGATGGCTCGAAATTAAGCAAAACGATGGCGCGGGCGCTGCTCTCGTAAGCGAGATCCACGCCGTTGCGCGACTCAGTGGCCGACCGCAACGTCCCGTTGAAGTCCAGCACCCGCCAGGCGGTATCATGACTCGCCGCCTCAACTGCATGCGCGCCGGGCGGCAGCCACAGCGTGTTATCGTCATGCACTGGCCAGGGCTTCCCATTCACCAGTGCGGGACCGCTCCACGGAATGCCCACGCACTGCTTCGAATCCACCACCAGCTTGCCATCGAATCGCTCAATCGAATCGGGCGCCGCGGCGGCAGCCGACAACAATGCCAAATCCGGCGACAGGATGGAGTTTTCGAAATAGAGAGCCACGCGCGGAAACGACATCGACGCGAGGTGCACGAGTTGAAACAACTCGACCCCGGTTTGTTGTTTCGTCGGATAGACATCCTGATAGCGCTCGACGATGTTGATATCGATAGCCAGCTTGTCCTCGCGCCTCGTTATGGGCCGGTAGCGTTGGGCGATCTGCGGATAGCGCTGCGGGCCGAGGTTCCAGATGGTGGCCGGGTCCTCAATGAGAAACGTGAAATCGTGCTGTTCGGCAAGGGGCAGCGCGCGAGCCGCATCGGCGCCGATGAGATCGTGCATGCGCGTATCGAAGCGGTCGTCGACGTGAGTGAGCACGAGATCCAGGTTCGGCCGGTCGCGGCGGATGTTCTCCAGTTCCTCCATCCATTGCTGTTGCATGCGGCGCGCAAGATCGGCGCGATAGTCGAGGAATGCGCGAAGCCGTTTCTCATCCGGCGCTCCCGGCCCCGCGAATAACTCCAGCGGATCGAATCCGGCCTTATCTTTGAACTCGCGGCGGACGTCATCGTTCATCGGTGTGAACCGCGCGGGATTGGCCACGCCTTCCAGCGATTCGAAATACAGCTCGGCCACGTTCACGCCGTCCCAATCGAGCGCGCCGATCAGTTCGCGAACTCCCTCGCGCACAGCATCGAAGGCCGTGGGATTGTTGAGGTTCATCAGCTTGCGCCAGTCGAGCTGGGCATCCTGTAGAAGCGCAGTCTTCTCGCGCCACTCGGGATGATCGGCCCAGAACTTCCCGCTGACGTGCGGCAGCTCCAGCCAGACATAAACAAGGATGGCGTGACGATGGCAGGCGGCGATAAGATTACGCAGGTATTCGTCGGCTTGCGGGTCGCGCTCGAACGTGTGCCAGCCGGCCACCTGGAGAGCTCCAATCCCCGCCTTGCGCCAGCGGGCGGCGAGATAGTCGGGATCCGCCCGGCTTCGATAAGCCGAATCGAAGAAGGCCCATAGCCGCGACGAGCGTACCGGCGGATCGAGACCCAGATCGCGCAACGCCTGCAGGAGGTATGGATAGCGTTCGTAACCCTGCTGTCCCGGAGAGCTGGCCAGCCACAGCACTGCGCCCGCGCCCACCTTCATCCCGGCCATCACCGGAACGTGCCGCCAGCGCTCTTCGGCGAAGATCTGTGCATCCTTGGGAACATCGAAAACCGGAATGGTCAGCTCTTTCTCCCATACAATGGAAAGCTTCGGCGCGCGGCGATCCACGATGCTGCGCACAACGACGTTCTGCTTCGTGGCGACGAAGCCGAGCTTGGCGGCGATGTCCGACTCCCCTTCAAGAATGGCGAACCCGCCTGTTTGCGCGCGATTCAGCAATTCCGGCGATGGCGTCGAGCCTGCACGTACGACGAAAATGCCCGACGGAAGACCGTGTCCCTGCGCGAAACCGACGGAGGAGAGAATCTGCGGCCACGCGCCAGGATCGTCGCCGTCGATGGAGAAAGACACGGGCGAATTCGCGGCACCGCCGATAACGCAAAAGCTAATGGCGGCGACAGCGGCCTTAATGCGCGAACGCATACCAGAAACCCGCCCTCAAATCATAATAATTCGGCTTTCGCGGATTATCCTCGTTGATTAAGTACGCGCCGCGAAGGCCATTCACCGAAAACAGGAGCGTCTTCGGCGTTTCGGGCAGATGGAAACGCAGGCCGGGCCCGGTCTCGACAGTGTTGGCCCAGTACAGATGCTCGCTGTCGGTGACCACATTGCCGTTCCAATAGAACTGGACCTTTCCCAGACCGTAGCCGAGACGATTCTGCGAATAGATCATGAGGTCATCCGAGAAACGGCTGATGAACACGGCATCGTCATTGCTCTCAAAGAACCGGCCCTGACCGCCCGCGGCGGCATGACCCAATGCCCGTGCCCACGACAATCCCGCGCGATAATCCGGAATCGCCGAACCGATATTGGGCACGTCGACGTACTTGATCGCCTCACCCGCTTCGCCCCATGCCGTCATGCCGTGCCAGGGATGGCTAGCCAGACC
>JBEKFB010000427.1:0-4822 GCA_050013535.1 Bryobacteraceae bacterium
CCGCGCGAAGTGGAGAAGCGAGCCATTCGCACGCTGCCCCGAACCGTCGTCAGTGAACTTCATGTGCTTCCGTTCCGCGTGCAGGAAGGCGCCCTGCTGGTGGCCACGGCGCGGGCTCCCGGCGAGACGGTGATCGCCGCGCTCAACGGGTACACTCGACTGCGCGTCGTGTTTCACTTGACGACAACGAGCAACTTCCAGGAACTCAGGCAGGCCTTCGGTTGACGGAAACGTCACGGGGTAATCTGGAGAGAATGCCCGACCGCCCAAACCCTCTGATCGTCGCACTCGATTTCGAATCGGCAGCCCAGGCGCGAGCACTGCTAGAAACACTGAGCAATGCGGTGAGTTTCTACAAGGTCGGCATGGAACTTTATGCGGCTGAGGGCATGACCTTCGTGCGAGAGTTGACGGGCACGGGTAAGGACGTGTTTCTCGATCTGAAGCTGTACGATATTGGCGAAACGGTGAAACGCGCGGTGGCTCGCGTGGCCGATACCGGGGTGCGCTTTCTAACGGTGCACGGCAGCAGCCCGATCATGAAAGCCGCCGTCGCGGGCCGAGCGGACGCTCCGCTCAAACTGCTCGCTGTCACCGTGCTCACCAGCTTCGACCAGCAGGATCTGAACGACCTCGGCTACCCCTGCAAAGTCGCCGATCTCGTGGACCTGCGCGTACGCAAGGCGATGGAGGCGGGCATCGATGGCATTGTCTGCTCGCCGCTGGACGCTGCGCGCGTGCGCGCGATCACGGGACCGGGGAAACTGCTGGTCACGCCAGGCGTACGATCGCCATCGGCCGACGCCGGAGATCAGAAGCGCGTTGCCACACCGGCAGAGGCGATTCGCGATGGCGCAGACTACCTGGTGATCGGCAGGCAGGTCACGCGCGCATCCGATCCAGCCGGAGAAGTACGCCGAATCCTCGATGAAATCGCGCGCGAGCCGATCGGCGATTCCCAGTAACACCGTGGCGTCCGTAACTAAGTGATTAACATGCTCTCGCGGTATACTGAGGTCGGAGCTCCCGTGAACATCCGTACCTTCCTGCGCTTAAGCCTGCATACTCAACTGCTTCCCATCCTCGAGAGCGGTGAGGAGACCCTCGTCGGCGGCCAGGCCGTAATGGAAGGCGTGATGATGCGCGCTCCTCACAGTTACGCCGTCGCGGTGCGCAAACCCAACGGTCAGATCGTATTGGAAGAGAGCCCCATCGCGCGCGTCTCGGAAAAATATCCGCTGTTTCGCCTCCCGCTTCTGCGCGGCATCGGCACTCTGGGACAGGCGATGGTGCTGGGATTCCGGGCGTTGCGTTTCTCGGCCGGAGCGGCGCTGGACGACGGCACCGCGGAACAGGCGAAGCCGCAACAGATTCCGGGTTGGATGCTGGGTCTCAACCTGGCCGTGTCGTTGTTGTTTTTCTTGTTCATGTACAAGTTTGTACCGCTGTTTCTGGCCACCGAACTCGGCCACCGCGTTCACAGCCTGGACAGCCGCCTGGCCATTAACCTGGTGGACGGCGTTCTGCGCATCCTGATCTTCATCGGATTCCTTAGCCTGCTGGCATCGATGAAGGACATCCGCCGAATATTCGAATATCACGGCGCCGAGCACAGAGTGGTGTTCAATTTCGAATCGGGCCAACCGGTGTGCGTGGATAACGCGCAAAAGTTCGTCACCTGGCACCCGCGCTGTGGCACCAGCTTTCTGCTGGTGGTGATGGTGCTCTCAATGCTGTTCTATGCGCTGCTGCCCTTCGATGGATTCATCGCGAAATTGGCCGGTCGCATTGCTCTGCTGCCTTTGATCGTGGGCATCAGCTATGAATTGATCCGCTACGCGGCGAAACGCCAGCGTGGAATGATGTACGCACTCACCGCGCCGGGCCTGTGGCTGCAGAGGATCACTACAAAACCGCCTTCCGGCGATCAGACCGCGGTGGCCATCGACGCCCTCAACGGCGCCATGGCGCTGGAACAGGCACAGGGCGGCGAGCTCGTGATCGCCTGAGCTGCCCGCGAATGGAATACCGCAAGAAACTGGACGACATCGAAGCGCGCTTCGAAGACCTCGAACGCCAGATGGCCGACCCGGCCGTGATTGGCGACGCCGACGCATACCGAAAGGTGGCCAAGATGCGCAGCGAGATCGAGCCGCTGGTTTCGAAATACCGCGAATACAAGCAGACGCTGCACGATCTGGAAGACGCCCGTCCCATGCTCAATGAGGCCGATGCAGACCTGCGCGAGATGGCGCGGGATGAAGTGACGCGGCTGGAGCCGGCGCTCGCGCGGATTGAACGTGAGTTGAAGATCCTGCTGCTGCCGAAGGATCCCAGCGACGAAAAGAACGTGGTGCTGGAAATTCGCGCGGGCACCGGCGGCGACGAGGCCACGCTGTTCGCGGCCGAGATGTTCCGGCTGTATACACGCTACGCCGAAAGCCAGCGCTGGCGCGTGGAGGTGACCTCCGCGAGTGAATCCTCAGTGGGCGGCCTGAAGGAAGTGATCGCGCTGATCAGCGGGGACAAGGTCTACAGCCGCCTCAAATACGAGAGCGGCGTGCATCGCGTGCAGCGCGTGCCGGAAACCGAACAGCAGGGGCGTGTGCACACGTCGGCGATCACCGTGGCTGTGCTGCCGGAGGCCGACGAAATCGATATCAGGATCGATCCGAAAGATATCCGCATCGATACTTTTTGTTCATCGGGACCTGGCGGACAGTCGGTGAACACGACGTATTCGGCGGTGCGCATGACGCACCTTCCCACGGGTCTGGTGGTCTCCTGCCAGGATGAAAAATCGCAGATCAAGAACCGCGCCAAGGCCGAGCGCGTGCTGCGTTCGCGTCTCTATGAGATGGAGCTGGAGAAACAGCAGCAGGCGATTGGGGCGGAGCGGCGAAGCATGGTTGGCTCCGGCGACCGCAGCGAAAAGATCCGTACCTACAACTTCCCGCAGAACCGCGTAACCGACCATCGCATCGGCTTAACCATCCATCAACTCGATCAGGTGATGGAAGGGCGCCTGCAGCCCATCGTCGACGGGCTGACCGAGTATTATCAGACCGAGAAGATGAAGGAGCAGGGCGAGCCGGGCGCGGAAGCGGCATAGGGACACGCCCGGACCGGCATCGCCTTTCCCGTGACCATTCAGGATGCCCTCGCCCAGGGCACGAAACTTCTCGACGATGACAATACCGCCGCACCGCGGCTCACCGCTGGATTCATTACGGCCGCTATCTGCACGAGAGGCTGAATGGCAAACCTACGCAATACATCACTGGCCGGCAGGAGTTTTATGGCCGGGAATTTCGCGTTAATCCAGCGGTGCTGATTCCCCGCCCCGAGACGGAGCACGTAGTGGAGGCGGCTCTCGCGGTGCTGCGGCCCGGAATGACGGTGGTAGATGTCGGATGCGGCTCAGGGGCCATTGCCGTAACTTTGGCGTTGGAATCGCAGGATCGAGTAATCGCGACCGATATTTCGTTTGAGGCTCTGCAGGTGGCTCGCGATAACGCCCGGCGGCTGGGGGCTCGGGTGGAGTTCGTCGCAGGCGATCTCATCAAGCCGTTGCACTGCGCCGACATGATCGTGAGCAATCCTCCTTACGTTCCCCGGACAGATCGTACCGTGCTGCAACGTGAAGTCCGCGATTACGAACCGAGCGTCGCTCTGTTCGCGGGCGACACGGGTCTTGAGATCTACGAGCGCCTGATCGCCGATTCGCCCCGTGTACTGACTTACGGTGGGCACCTGATTCTCGAACTCGGGTTCAAACTGGCAGATCCCGTGCGTGGGATGTTGGGCGAGAGTTGGAGCGATGTGCGGCTGATCCCCGATCTGGCCGGGATCCCGCGCGTACTCGTCGCGCAACGGAAGGCTTGAAGCTATTCGCGCGTCGTGTACATGCGGTAGAACATGATCATTACCGACGACAGATACGTCAGGCAGGATCCAACCCAGAACAGAAAACCCGCCGTTTGTTGGTCGTCTTCGGGGGCGAAGTGATAGCGATTCTGCAGGGCATCGAGGATGTGCAAAGGGTCCTGCGGCGCCGCGTAACTGCCGTATGGGCCGGGCAGCATGGTGGCGAGGCGCAGCCCCACAATCGACGCCAACACCGACATGCCGAACAGGTAGATGATCGCCTGCGGCACCGGCTTCATCCGGTATTGCGTGGCGGGATTATACAGGGGCAGGTAGAAGAGCGCGCCTCCCAGCAACCACGAGGCGGTTTCCAGCGCTTCGACGTGTGGCCCTCGTAAGGCCGCGTTGTACAGGGAAGGCACATACCAACCCACCAGAGAGACGGCGCCGGCAAGCCAGGCGATGATCGCGGGTATGTGCAGCCGCCGCGCGACGGGCTGCGGCAGGCCGAGCACCAGGAAAAACGGCGCAATCAAATTCAGCAGCAGATGTTTCAGGACATGGGCGGATGAGAGGTATACTGTCGCGAACAGATCCAGCGGCGTCGCGAACACGGCCACCACCGTCACCGCGGCAGCGGCCAACCAGATGAAGCTGCGCATGCTCAGTCCATCTATAACAGACGCAGGTTCACTCCCCGCCCTTTGATGCCGCACCAGCGATGAAGCCTGACGGAAACGATAGACTGATCTGGGATGCATAAGAACCCCGTCTTGTTCCTTCTCGCGGCGATCGCGCTGCTCCCAATCCATGTTGGCGGCCAGGCGAAACCGGACAACTCCTGGTGGCAGCACGCGATCATCTATGAGATCTATCCGCGCAGCTTCGCCGACACGAACGGCGACGGCATCGGGGACCTGAACGGCATCACGAAACACCTCGATTACCTGGCCGA
>JBEKFB010000428.1:0-5767 GCA_050013535.1 Bryobacteraceae bacterium
ACGAGGTCGCCCTAACCGTAAAGGGGACGTGAACGGCTTCCGCTTCTAACTCTCCACCTATCGGCGGATCACCCTGGAACTTTAATTAGCAAGATGCCTTACACACCGAGCGCCGCACCCGGATTAGACCTATCGCCAGTGGGCTGGATGCAGAGGTTCTTACTTGGCTCAAAGATGAAGGCAACGGTTGTCAGACGCGAATCGGCGGCGGTTCACTCACCCAAAGTCGAGCGGAAAGTAGTGACTCGACCCAGACAGTCGCCGCCTCATCGATGATTTGGGACAACCGACAGCTGGGTCGACAACACGACGAACTGCTCCAGTCCTTCAGTCGATTCGATTGCTAATGGTTCCGCCGTGCTGATGGTGACCAACTCACGGCCACTGTCGTCGAACCAGCGATTGAGGATCACGCACGACACGGCACCTCGCCGGGGATAAGCGCTGTCGGCATCGAGGTCCTCAAGGCTGAGCACCGGAACTTTGTCGCCGATTGTGTGTCGCTTGCCGACCGCGTCGGCGAACTCGCACTCCACAAAGCCGGGAAACGAGGCGTCAACGAATCTGACTATTTGAACGGCGAGTTCCATCACCTGTCGAGACATAACCTTCCTTACACACCCAGCGCCGCGCCCGGATACGTCGTGAGCTTCTCGCGGCCCAGAATGTGATCCAAGTGGTGCTGCATGTGGGCGATGTAATCCTCAATCACGAAGCCCAGCGTGACCGGCGCGCCGGAGCCGATGGAGCACGGCGTCTCCAGCCGGTCTTCCGGAATGCGCGCGACCAATTCCACCAGAAACCGGTTGTATCGTTCCCAGAACTCAATCAGTGAGATCCACGGGCGTTCAGCGTAGCCGTGCAGAGCCACCCAGCCGTCGCCATCGTAAGAAGGCCCGTGAAGCTCCGGTTCGAGCGACCCTCGCACGAAGCGGACATGGTTGTTGGTGGCGGAGTCGATGAGATGTCCGAGTTCCTGCTTGCGCGACCAGGCGCCTTTCCGAAGTGGCGTCATGGCGGCTTCGTCCGCGATCGCGCGCAGCGAAGGAGATTCGCGTTCGATGGCATCGGCCAGACTCGCGGCAAGCTTTTGCGGCATTTTTACATTCTGGCACGCGCGGCCAAGCACGGAGCGTTATCATCGTTCGAAGAGGAGACTCATGCGCAAACTGATTCTGGTTTTTATGTCGCTCGCGGCGACGGCCGCGCTTTGCTACGCTGCGGATTCGGTGTACGAGTTCACGCCCAAATCGAGCTGTCCGCATACAAGGGCAAAGTGCTGCTGCTGGTGAACGTGGCCAGCAAGTGTGGGTTCACGCCGCAGTATAAGGGCCTCGAGGCCGTGTACGAACAATACAAGGACAAGGGCTTCGTGGTGATTGGTTTCCCCGCGAACAACTTCATGGCGCAGGAACCGGGCACCAACGAGGAAATCAAGACATTCTGCTCGCGCACCTATAACGTGACCTTCCCGATGATGAGCAAGATTTCGGTAAAGGGCGACGACCAGGACGACCTCTACAAGTACCTCACCGACAAGACCGCGCATCCCGATACCGGCGGCGACATTAGATGGAACTTCACGAAATTCCTCGTGGACCGCAACGGGAACGTGATCGCTCGGTTCGAGCCCCAAACCAAGCCCGATTCGCCCGAGGTGAAGGCCGCCATCGAGAAGGCCCTCGCGACCGAGTAGTTTGACACGCGACGACAGTCGCGTTTTCGCCGGGCAACCACTAACGCGGCTCCGCCGCATGTCCGAAACTCGCTTATTATTGATGTATGAGAGCGCAAGTGGATGACATCGAACTGATGGCGCCGCCGCCGTCCATCGATCTCGACCCGGAACGGATCGAGTTCGGCCGGATCTTTTCCCCGCTCTGGCTCACCTGCCGCTACGGGGACGGCGCGTGGGGCGAACCGCGCATCGAGAGCGTTGGCACCATCGATCTCCACCCCGCGGCCATCGTTTTTCATTACGGCCAGGCGATCTTCGAAGGCCTGAAGGCATATAAATGGGCCGACGGTTCGATCCACCTCTTCCGTCCCGAGCAGAACGCGCGCCGCTTCAGAGATTCGGCCGAGCGGATGGCCATGCCGCCGGTGGATGAGAAAGTTTTCGTCGAAGGCATTCGAGATTTGGTCAGCCGTCAGTGCGACTGGATTCCGCATTTTCCCGGCTCGCTGTACATTCGTCCCACTATGATCGGGACCGAACCGTGCATCGGGGTGCGGCCCAGTAATGAAATCCTGTTTTACGTCCTCACGCTGCCCTCCGGCGCGTACTTTCCGAAAGCGCCGGGCATCACCGGTACGCAGACCGTTCAGGTTTACGTGACCACGCGCGTGGGCCGTGCCGCGCCCGGTGGCACCGGGAACGTGAAGGCGGCCGCGAATTACGCGGTGACGCTCAAGGTGATTGGCGACGCCAAGAAGAAGGGCTGCGCGCAGGTGCTGTTTATGGATGCGCGGGGGCAGGGCCACATTGAAGAGATGGGCGGTATGAACATCTTCTTCGTGTCCGGCAAAAAGATTGTGACGCCCTTCCTGCACGACACCGTTCTGCCGGGCATCACGCGGGACAGCATTCTTCGTCTGGCGCCGACGCTCGGATTCGACGCCGCCGAGGCGGATATTTCTTTCGACGCGCTCGTCGATCAAATCCGGAACGGCGAGGTCACCGAGGCGTTCGCATGCGGCACCGCCGCGGTGATCGTCGGTATCAACTCATTTCTCCTCGACGACGGCCGCAGGATTCCGGTTGGCTCGGGCAGGTGCGGCGAAGTCACCGATACCCTGTATCACCACCTTGTTGACATCCAGTACGGCAAGCGGCCCGACCCGTTCGGCTGGATGATCGAGGTCTAGACCGCCGCGCGCTCGCTCGCGGATTTTCATACACTCATTGGTGGACATGAGAAAAATCTGCTTCACCACCCTCGCCATCGCTGCGCCCTTCTTTGCCGCCGATCTGGCTTCCACTCCGCCCATGGGATGGAACAGTTGGAACAAGTTCGCCGATAAAGTGGATGACAAAACCATCCGCGAAATCGCCGACGCAATCGTGTCCAGCGGCATGAAGGACGCCGGGTATGTGTATGTGAACATCGACGACACCTGGGAAGGCGAGCGTGACGCCCAGGGCAACATTCAGCCCAACAGCAAGTTTCCCGATATGAAGGCGCTCGCCGATTACGTGCACAGCAAGGGGCTGAAGATCGGCATCTACTCTTCGCCCGGCCCGAAGACGTGCGCGGGTTTCGAGGGCAGCTACCAGCATGAGGCGCAGGACGCGAAGACATGGGCCGCGTGGGGCATCGATTACGTGAAGTACGACTGGTGCAGCGCCAGCAAGGTTTATCAGCCCTCCGAAATGCAGGCCGTCTATAAAAGGATGAGCGACGCGCTCAAGGCTACGGGCCGCCCCATGGTGTTCAGTTTGTGCCAGTACGGCGAGCAGGACGTTTGGACCTGGGGAGCGTCGGTGGGCGGAAATCTGTGGCGCACTACCGGCGATATCAAGGACAACTGGAAGAGCATGTCGATCATCGGCTTCGACAAACAGACCGGTCATGAACAGTATGCAGGGCCGGGGCACTGGAACGATCCGGACATGCTGGAGGTCGGCAATGGTGGAATGTCGCGGACCGAGTATACGGTCCACCTGAGCCTTTGGGCGATGTTGGCCGCACCCTTACTCGCCGGGAACGACGTGCGCAGCATGACCGATGAAACGCGCGACATCCTGACCAACAAGGAAGTGATCGCGATCGATCAGGACCCGCTCGGTCAGCAGGGCCGGCGCGTTTCGAAAGACGGAGCTACAGAAGTCTGGGTCAAGCCGCTGGCCAATGGCGACCTTGCGGTGGCGCTGTTCAACCGGAGCGACCAAATGGCCGACGTCACCGCATACTGGCCCATTCTGGGAATCGACGGCAAACACAAAGTGCGCGACTTATGGAGGCATGTGAATGCGGGTACGGTGCGGGACGGTTATTCGGCCGACGTTCCACAGCACGGCGTGGTGATACTGCGCATCGCGCGGTAAAAGCGCCGGGCAATCGCCGGTCCTGAACTTCCGCGGGCTGCAGGAGAACGTGATTTTCGTTTGGCTACTCAAGCACCACCGCTACGGCCAGCGTCAATCTCGGGATGGAGATCTCAGTGACGCCGTCGTCCTCGAACACCTCGATCGAGTGCTCTGCTTCACCCGGAACCAGCAGCTTCGCGGTGCTGAACTTTCCCGGCAGGCGCACGGTGACATCTTCCACGGGATAGCTCGAGTAGTTCACCAGATGCATCACCACTGGCCGGCCGCCGGGGCCCTGGGATCGCCGGGCACGGGCATTTTCCAGCCCGGTGGCGCGGTGAGCAGCGTGTTGCCGGCGCGCGTCCATGAGCGGAGAGCGTCGCGTTGGGCGCCGCTCAGGTCCGCGGGATCCACATCCACGGCCATGGTTGCCGCCGCGAGCGATGCGCCACTGAAATCGCGCAGAGGAACCGGCAGCACCGTGGTGTGCTTGGCCGCCAGCATATCCATGATGCCGCCAGCCAGCAAAGCGCCGCTGTCCACGTCTTCCAGCAGCGCCAGCGTGCTCGATGGACGCATCGTCCGCCATTCCGGATGGCTCGCGTAGAAGCGAAGCAGATCGCCGATTTTTCGCCACGTATAAACCGCTCCGGCATCGCGAGCGATCAGGCGGCGTGTGAGGTCGTCATCCAGCCCAATCACCCAGTGCGCGCCGGTGCTTTCCGCATCGGCGATGGCCTGTAAGTAGCGATCTGTTGTAATCACCGTTTCCGGTGGAGGTGTGTTGGCTAGCCAGACCGGACGCCCGTTGCCGGCAACGCGTACGAAGCGCAGGAAGCCGGCATTGGTATCGATCCATGGCGCACCGCTTGGCGCCGAAACCGTCACTCCGTCCTTCTGGATCTGCACGCCGGGCCAGATCCCCTGCCACGTGCCCAGTACCGGAAGGCGCGAGTCGAAACTCAGCGCCGAGCGCGAAGGCAGGCGAATGACCGGGACATTCGTGGCATCGATGGCGGCGGAGACGCTGGGCGGGAAATCGCCTTCCAGCACCACGCCGGTCATCTTCAGCGACGCGGCCAGATGCGCGGATTCAGGTGTGTGTTCGCGGGGCCGAATTACCCCAAGTGTGGCGATGCCGGAGTGGCTGGCTGCATCGATGAACCGGGCATCCCAATCGCGCTGCTCGAGCAGCAGGCAGTTGACCGGGGTCCCGCGAATCAGATCGAGCGATGCCGCGTCGTGCGAGCTCCAGCGCACCGGAATCCACGACGCGATGGCCGATGCCGGATCGTGCGCAGCGGCAAACAGCAAAAGCAGGAGGACCGCCGGAACCATCTACCCGCTACTGTATCGTGTGCGGCCTATGCAGCCTGCGTGGCGGCGTCCAGATCGCCGCACGCGGGGCGAAACCGGCCGCGAACCGGCCGCAACGAACCCATGTGCAGATACCGCACCCCGATTTCGGTGAGAGCGAGCTTGGCTTGGGATTTCATGTTGCGGAACTGCGTGGGCGTGAGGTTCATCTCCTCGCAGATCTGTTCCTTACTCTGCTCTTCGAGATAAAACCGGCGGAGGATCTCGCGATCCACAGCAGGCATTCCGCTTAGGATCTCGCGGACGAACGTGGCTCGCTGCCGGTGATACAGACCTTTCTCGAGGTTCGTGCCGTCCGGGACATCCACGGCCATTCCATCCAGCCCGGTGAAACGGTTCCGGCCCTGTACGCGCCGTTCG
>JBEKFB010000429.1:0-3193 GCA_050013535.1 Bryobacteraceae bacterium
CGAAACGCATACGCTCCGAGTGCGCTCGCATTCCGCCGCGACGAACACCATCGCCAATAGCGGATAAGAAATCTCTGTGGCTCTGTGGCTCTGTGGTAACGCTTGCCTGAGGCCCGTAACGGAGTTTTGCCCAGGCGAGGGTGACTCCAACTCATCCGCCGGGATGTGTTGATGCGTGGGTAAGCGTTACCACAGAGCCACAGAGCCGCGGAGTTCTTCGGGTGGCCGGGCGCGTGCCCGCCAGGAAATGGTTACGCCGCCGATCCCATCCGGACAGATAGTGTTGACAGTTCAACGGTACATCTCTGGTTCACCCGCATGGATCAGATGCCGGAGTGGCAGGCAACCAAAGCCCGCAGCGCCTTCGCCGAGATCATCGAGGCGGCCGCCGAGGGGAAGCCGCAACTCATTCGCCGTCGGGATGGTAAAGAGGTGGTCGTTGTTTCCCGCGACTACTTCGAAGCAAGAAGGCCCAACCTCCGAGACTACCTGTTGAATGCCGGCTACGCGGAGGACCATGACGAGTTCGACGACGCTCTGGAAGCGGTTCGCGGAAGCACGGAGAGTCCCTTAACTCCGCCGCGGACCGAGGACTGACGCTGTCGTTCCTGCTCGATACCGGCGTCCTGGCGATCTGCGACGACGCCGGCCGCATCCGGCGTTGGTGACCTGGCTTCAATCCGTTCCCGCCGCATCGCTTGGGATGAGCACCGTGACGGTCGCCGAGATCCAGTGCGGCATCAGTCGCGTGCGTGATCAGGCCGTCGCCGCGGGGGTCCGCCTTTGGTTGGACGGAATGCTGCAGGATGGCCGTTTCGGAATTGTCGGCCTCGACCTTCATGCCGCGCTGTCGCTCGGTCAGATGTGGGCCGCACCGGGTTTGCGGGATTTCCTGGTCAGCAATCCAAGATCGAGAAGGATCAGGAACGGCGCGGACCTGGCCATCGCGGCGGCCAGTATCGCGAGGGAATTGGTCATCGTGACAGGAAACATCGCCGACTTTCTCAGAATCCACGCCCTGTTTCCATTACCCGGACTGTTCAATCCCTTCGATGCGGTCGGCTGTTGGGACCGCGGAGCCAATGCCTCCCTGAAGTCCTGGAAATGCCCCTTCTTTGATTTCCGACGTTTCCGCGCTGGCACTTACGCCCGCGGCGGGCGTAGTTTAGCGGCGACCCCAAGGAGTGCCCCACCATGACCAACCGACCAATCCTGGCCGCGACCATGGGCGACCCCGCCGGCATCGGCCCGGAAATCTGTGTCCGCGCTTTGCTCTCGCCCGAGGTCCGCGACGTGTCGCGGTCGTTCGTCATCGGCGACGCCCGCGTGCTGCAGCGGGCGCTTCAGGTCTGCGGCCTGGATGCGACCCTCCACCACATCGAGGGGCCGGAGGCGCTCCCGGGAGGGTTGCAGGACAAGCCTGGCGTCATCGATGTGCTGCATCAGGACAGCGCCAACCCGGCTAAGTTGCGGATGGGGGAAGTCCAACCGCTGGGAGGAGAAGCCGCTTTCGCCGCGATCCGGGCCTCGATCGATCTGGCGATGAGCCACCGCGTGGCAGGCGTGGTAACCGCTCCCATCAACAAGGAGTCGCTGAAAGCGGCGAAAATCCCGTTCATCGGGCACACCGAGATGTTCGCGGAATACACCGGCGCCACGGAAGAAATGACGATGTTCACCATCGTCGGATTGAAGATCTTCTTCCTCACCCGCCACATGTCGCTGGCCCAGGCGTGCGCGTCGATCACGGTTCCGCGGGTGACGAAGGGGATCAATCAGTGCATCAAGGCGTTGCATCAGTTGGGATATGAGGAGCCGCACCTGGCGGTGGCCGCTTTGAACCCGCATGGCGGCGAGGATGGAATGTTCGGACGCGAGGAAATCGAAGGGATCAAACCCGCGATCGCGGAAGCCCGTGCCCGGGGGTTGAAGATCAGTGGTCCGGTCCCCGCGGATTCAGTGTTTCATTTGGCCCGGATCGGACGCTATGACGCGGTGCTGTCGCTGTATCACGACCAGGGACACATCGCGGCGAAAATGATGGATTTCGAGAAGACCGTTTCGGTAACTCTGGGTTTGCCCGTGCTGCGCACGAGCGTGGATCACGGCACGGCGTTCGATATCGCCGGCACCGGCAAGGCGAGCGCGGTCAGCATGATCGAGGCCATCCGTGTCGCGGCGGAATACGCCGTGCGCGGTGTGAAACTGGGCGATGCGCCGGTGGCGCGCGCGGCGGAATGACGTTGTTGCGGCGCGGCCGCGGCGTGGTAATGTGGCGGCCACGCGCGGGTGTAGTTCAATGGTAGAACGGCAGCTTCCCAAGCTGCATACGAGGGTTCGATTCCCTTCACCCGCTCCAACCCTTTCGATGTCTCACCAAAACGGTATCGAAACCTGGGCTCCGATTGGGCTCAACCTGTTCAGGGCCAGTTCCACCTGTCGGTGACGCTAAGTCAGACATCCGTTGGATGCTCACCCCAGTACTACCCAAGCGCTGCGGGTGTTTCCAAGCAAGCTATGAATCCCACATGTGCGAGAGTCCGCTCAAACGGTAGAGACGATTAGATACGCAAGCATATTCGTTATACCTGCGTTATCGCATGAACGGCAACTGCTACACAGAGGGTTGCGCGCGGACATGCTCTTGGCGTCATGGCGGTGCTGCATCTACGTCCTGACCCAAACCGTCCCCTTCTAAGGCATGAAAATCGATCGCAAGAGCGTCATAAGTTGTCCTGGCACTCTTCTCTATATAGTAGTTCCGTTTGATCTTCGTATTGCCGTTAATTTTCTCAATTCGAAACGGCTGTCCATATACGCTGTTTCCTATAAACCTCCCGTACTCCAGATTGAAAACCTCAGATGCTCGCTTATTGATAACGTTATCGTCAAGGAAGTTCGTGAACATCGCTTGCTTCGCAGAATCTGACCTGTCTGCTTGTGCGATCTGTTGCAAACCGATTCTCTTGCTGTTTGTGGGCTCAAAACCATAACCAAGAATATAAAACACGATTCCTTCGCTGACGTAACGCCTCGCTGTCTGAAGCGCTTGCTCATTTTCATTCTTGTCGTGTGGATCAATGGTACGGAGATCCCTCGACGCGGCGTAAAACTGATCAATGAGTTTATTCCGTTGTCCCACTATGGCTCGTTGATCATTGTTTCCTAAACTTTCGCCAAGAGACTTCGAGAC
>JBEKFB010000430.1:0-3182 GCA_050013535.1 Bryobacteraceae bacterium
ATGGCATTGTCATCCGGATTCGGACCATCCCAGGGATTGGCCAGCCAGAAATCCTGCCATACGACGATGCCGTAGCGGTCGCACGCTTCGAAAAATGCGTCGTCGCCCACCTGGCCCACCCAATTGCGAATCATAGTGAAGTTCATGTCGCGGTGATAGCGAACAGCCACATCGTATTCGCGCGCGCGATAGCGCAACATCGATTCTCCGAAACCCCAGTTGCCGCCGCGTGGGACGAAGCGGCGCCCATTCACCCAGATTCGGAGCGCGCCCCCATCTTCGCTGTAAGTGAACTGGCGCACGCCGGCTTGAAACGTCTTCATGTCCGAGACGCCGCCGCCGATTTCGAACTTCACCTCGACGTCGTAGAGATTGGGATCGCCATATCCGTTCGGCCACCAGAGCTTTGGATTTTGAAGATGCAGAACCTGGTTGATGGTCTCACTCTTATTGGGAGCCAGCGTCACGGCCTTTTCGAAGGTCATTTCGCCGAAGCGGCCGCGCAGCGTTCCACTCACCGGCCTCGCGTCGTGATTGTGAAGCGTGACGTCCACCGACACATCCGCACTGCTGGTATCGGGCAGCGGCAGGGTGGTTTTGACGAACGGATCTTCGACAGTGACCGGACCGCTGCCAAGCAGCCAAACATCGTTCCAGATGCCGGTGTTGCGGCCGCGAATGGTCGGAATCCAATCCCAGCCAACCGAGGCGTGAAATGTGGGGTTGTCCGCGCCAAGAGCGCCTCCGTTCTTGCCGGTGCTGTCCATGGTTTTTTCGGTGATGCTGCCCGGAGTAGCGTTCTTGATGATGCGAACCGCGATGGCGTTCTTCACGCCGGAATGCAATTTGCCGGTGACGTCGAAACGGCCGCGCGTGAACGCGCCATCGATGTGCCCGATCTTCTCGCCGTTGAGATAAATGTCGGCCTTCCAATTAATGCCGTCGAAGTTTAACCAGGCGTGGCGTCCCGCGAGCGATGCAGGCGCGACAAACTCATCGCGATACCAAAAATCGGCGTAGAAAAATGAATCGGAGATCATCGCCTGGTTGTCGCCAAAGTTCGGGTCCGGCAGAGCGCCCGCGTTGTAATAACTGGCCAGCACAGTGCCCGGGACGCTGGCGATCATCCAATCGTCATCCTTATAACCGGGGCGAGAAAGCTCGGGGCCACCGGCATGCACCAGCGAATCCCGTTGTAACCTCCATGCGCCGCCCGCCAGATCGAGACGGCCATCGGGACGGATTGCGGGCGCAGGTTTGGCCTGGAGGACCGGCCCGCCGCGGCCCCACACTTCCATTTCGCTGAGCGCGTAGCCATCGGTAGAGCTCGGCTTAGTCATCAACAGGCGAACGTACCGGGCGTGCGCGGGCTGCGCCAGATGGATGTTGTCGACGTTGCCGCCCGAAGTGGGCAGAGGCTGAAGCGTGGTCCAGTTTGCTGCGTCGTCGGACACCTGAAGGGAACCCTCCGCCGCGCGAAGAATCCAGTAAAGCGCGACGCGATCGAACGTGCAGGGCGCGCCGAGGTCGACATAGACCCACTGCTGGTTCAAGTTCGGGCTGGGTGCGTCTCCATTCAACTTTTCTCCACTCGGCTTCGCTCCGCTCAGCCAGGCGCTGGTGAAATCGTACGGACCTCCGATGTTGACCTTGCGGTTGCCATCGAAGAATGCCAGCTCATTCACGTGCCAGAACAGCGCGCGTCCGCAGTGAAACTCCACTCGATAGAAACGATGGCGCACGGGTTTGGGCAGGCGGATGGAGGGCGGGATCTCATAACCCAAAGGGCGCGCCATGCCTTCAGCGTGTCCAATTTCCTTCCATGTCCGGCCATCGTCGGAGCCCTTGAGCCAGCAGTCCCACACCTGCATGTCTCCGGTCCGCGTTCCGCCGGCGGCGTCGACATCCAACCGGTCAATTTCTGGAGCCTGCTCGCCACCACGCAGTTCGATCTGTATCCAGGAGTCCTTGCCCGAGAGGTCGATAGAAGTCGCCAGGTTGTCGTCGAAGGCCAGTTCGCGGCCGATCTTCGGCAGCGTTCCATCAGTGCTTGTGGAAACTACCACAGTTCGCGGTATTGCCGTCGTCTTGATGCCGTCGGTGATGAGCTGCGCGGTCAGGTTGAAATCGTAACTGCTGGAGTGCCACGCCGGCCGATGCAAAGCGAGGTTGCGATACGTGGACGAATCGATCTGCATCGATGGTCCGAAATACCGTTGCGGATCTCCCGGATACACGCCAATACCGCGCGTGTACTGCTGGGCGGAGAGGCTGAACATAGCGACAAGGCTGACAGACAATAAGGTCCTCATGGCAGGAAGAAGACAGTATACATCCCGCGGACTTTGCCGCTGCTAGGATGAAGTCTTACCCGCAAACATGAGAAAACGAGTTTTTTCGGGCATCCAGCCCTCTGGCGATCTGCACATCGGCAACTATCTCGGCGCGCTGCGGAACTGGGTGAAGATGCAGTACGACTACGAGAGCATTTTCTGCATCGTGGATCTGCATGCCGTCACGGTCTATCAGAACCCCGCGGAGCTGCAGGCCAAAATCGAGGAGATTGCGGCGCTGTTCCTCGCGTCTGGTATCGACCCGAAACATTCCGCGATCATGGTGCAGTCCGCTGTGCACGGCCACGCCGAACTTGCATGGATGCTGACCTGCGTGACACCGGTAGGCTGGCTGCAGCGCATGACCCAATTCAAGGCAAAAGCCGAAGCGCAGGAAACGGTAGGCGATGGACTGCTGCAATACCCGGTGCTGATGGCCGCGGACATATTGCTTTATCAGGCGGCGATTGTGCCGGTAGGCGACGATCAATCGCAGCACATGGAGCTGACCCGGGACGTCGCGCAGCGGTTCAACACGCTGTACGGCGAGACGTTCGTCGTGCCGGAGACGAGTCTGCCATCGGTAGGCGCGCGAGTGATGGGGCTGGACGAGCCGGACAAGAAAATGAGCAAGTCGGCGCAGGGTTCGGGGCATGCCATCGCGTTATTGGATGAGCCTGCGGTGATTCGGAAAAAGATCATGCGGGCGACGACCGATTCGAGTCCCGCGGTGGATTTCGCGGCGCTCGGCGCGGGAGTAGCGAACCTGCTGACGATTTTCCAGGCCTTCAGCGAGTGGACAGACGACCAGGTGAAGGCGCACTTCTCCGGCATGCGTTATGGCGATTT
>JBEKFB010000431.1:0-3645 GCA_050013535.1 Bryobacteraceae bacterium
CCACCTCCACTTCCGTGTCCGGTTCGCCCAACCCGGCGAACGTTGGCCAGAACGTCACGTTCACCGCGACGGTCAGCTCCTCCGGTTCGGGCACGCCCACCGGGACGGTCGCCTTTGAGGACGGCACAACCGATCTCGGAAGCGCGCCACTGAGCAGCGGGCAGGCGGTCTTCAACACTTCAGCTCTCTCGCTCGGCGCGCACTCGATCACTGCGATCTACAGCGGCGATTCCAACTTCACGGGAAGCACGTCAGGAGTCCTGACCGAGACCGTGCAGGCCTCCGGCGCGGGCAACACCAGCGCACTGGCGCATTTCGCGGCGGGCAGCACCTGGACTACCGGAATCTTCGTCGTGAACACCGGCAACCAGGCCGCAAACTTCTCAATCGCGTTCTTCGACGATGCCGGCAATCCGGCGACTCTTCCCTTCAGCAGCGGCGCCACGAGCACGCTCGCGGGCAACGTTCCCGCCAACGGGTCGGCATACTTCGAAGCAGCGAATCCGCTGGACGCGCTGGTCTCCGGCTGGGGACGCATCACGGCTGACCCGTCCATCGTGATTCAGGCGCTGTTCCGAAACGACGCCAACGGCATGTATTATGAAGCGGCCGTACCATCTTCCGCGGGCGGTAAAGAGTTTCTCATCCCCTTCGAGGCCAACCTGGATCAGTCAACGGCCACCATTAGCTGCATTGCCCGCGACTCGAGCGGCACTGTGATTCCTAATGCCATCCCGGTGCCCGCGCTGAGTCCATTGGGACACTGGGCCAACTATCTGTTCCCCGCGCTGACCGGCCTGCGCGGAACCATCGACTGCTCCAGCAATACCAACATCGCCGGCATCGCCCTGCGGTTCATCGGCAGCAGCGCGTTCTCTTCGCTGCCGGTGGTCGCCAACCCGGCCAGCTTCAGCGGCGGATCGAGCGCGGCTCTGGCCCACTTCGCCGCAGGCGACACCTGGACCACCGGGTTCTTCGTGCTGAACACGGGCGCGTCAACCGCCCAGTTCTCCATGGCATTCCACGACGACAACGGAAATTCGGTGGCTCTTCCCTTCAGCACAGGTTCCACCAGCACGCTCTCCGGCAGCGTGCCCGCGCACGGGTCGGCATATTACGAGGCGGGGAATCCACAAGCTTCCCTTGCCTCCGGCTCGGCACAGATCACCGCCGATCCCTCCATCGTGGTGCAGGCGCTGTTCCGCGACGATTCAAACGGACAGTATCACGAGGCGGCGGTGCCGTCCAGCTCCGGGAGTCAGGAATTCCTGTTCCCCTTCGACGCCACCACGTTCGCGGGTAATGGGCAACCGTTCTACACCGGCGTCGCCATCGCGAATCTCAGTGGCAGTCCCGCGGATCTCATCTGCACGGCGCGCGATCAGAATGGCGCGGTGATTCCGGATGCGGTTCCGGTTCCTGAGTTGAGCCCGCTCGGGCACTGGGCCAATTACCTGTTCCCGGCCCTCACGGGCATGCGTGGAACCATCGACTGCGTGGCCAGCGCCAGCGTCGCGGCGACTGCGCTCCGCTTCATCGGCAACAACGCGTTCTCGTCGCTGCCGGTGATCACGAAATAAGTTTGGCTGAACCGAAGATTGACAACGCTGGAAATCCAGCAACAATCAGGAGGCAAATCTATGGCGCTCATGAACACATGGAGCAAGGTCGGGTCAGACCAGCCCAATAATCCTGTCGACGCCGTTACCGGCTTCTGTATCTACCCAAGGAGGGATCATGGCCTCGGTATATGACACGTCGATGCCTAATCTTCCTCTGATTTGGAGCGTCGACAATCCGGTAGGCAAAACCTGCAGGAACGAGCACATCGACGTCATGCTGGTCCAGTACTTTCTCCGGCGAATCGTTCAGTCCGGCGGCTATCCGGCGATGTACCGTCCATCCGAGACGTGGGAAATCGATGGCTGTTACAGGGATAGTTTGGGCAGAGGCATCCAGTTGTTCCAGGCCTTCATGTACAAAATGCAGGGGGACATGCACAAGGACCTCGAACGCCTTCCCCAACTGGTAAACGGGCGCGTCGACCCTGTAAGGCCCGGAGACGCCGGGGGATTCCAATCCATGCGGAATTCAACGATGCTTTATCTGAACCGTTCCATGAGGCTGCTGCACCGTGAAGAGATGGATGGAATGCTGACCACAAATCGGGTTAACCCAACCCTCAACCGCGGACTGATGGATGCCTGGCGCGCGCATCTGAAGAGACAGACGGCGGGTCTAAGGGCTCGTTAGCGCCATGATGGCGCCGAATACCAAACCCGATGGTAGCGATCACCCGGAAGGCCGTCGGCAAACGGCAGAGCATCGTTTATTCTCGTGCCCTGGGTGGAAGGTGTACAGGAGGGAGAATTCATGCGACGCAGAAGAACCATCGCTGCTGTTTTCTTATTGATGTTCGGCGCGTTCGCGCTCTTGCGAATGATGGGCAATCCGCGCCTACAGGCTCTGCACGGCTCCGATGTCCTGGGGCTTCTTGCTTCGGGATTCTGTATCGGAGCTGGCCTCGTGCTGCTGCTGTTGCGCAAGGTCACGTTTCCGGGCGATTAGAACCTGGGTCGTCAACACACGCGGATGGTAAGATGACCTCCATGCCCAAGTTTGTCATCGAACGGGAAATCCCCGGAGCCGGTCAGATGACACCGGAGCAGCTTCAGGCTGCCGCAAGAGAGTCGCTCCGCGTGCTCGCAGACCTGGGGCCGCAAATCCAATGGCTGCACAGCTATGTGACCGACAACAAGGTGTATTGCATCTACTGGGCTCCGAGCGCGGAACTTATTTTGGAACACGCCAGGCGAGTCGGTGCTCCCGCCAACCGGATTTCGGCTGTGCGCCATCTGATGGAGCCGGCCAGCGCCGAGGCGAACTAACCGTGGCTCATCGGGCTGGTTTGATGTTCTGATTGACTCGAAACAGGTTCTCCGGATCGTACTTCGCCTTGACTGCGGCCAGTCGCTCGTGATTTCCCATGTAGCTGGACGCGACTCGTCCCTCGCCCTCATCCATCAGGAAATTCACGTAGCCGCCTCCGGCCGAATGAGGGTGCAAGGCGGCCCAATAGTCCCGCACCCATTCGCGCCACACTGGCATGGGTGCGGGGTCAGGGGACGTGGCCGCGATAATGTGCACGAACCTCACGTCCCGATATGCGAATGCCGTATCATTCTTGCCCACATCATGAATGGCCCCATCCATCGGGTAGATATGGACGGCGGAGTGGATGGTGGGAATTCGCGGACCAAACTTCACGTGCTCCGCGATCGCCTCCTCGGTCAGATCGTGCACGAAGTCCGCTTTCCAATAGTGATGCAATCCGTGCGGCAACAGCCCGTCGAACAGGGATTGCAGAAACGGATAGGGCATCGGATGGGGCAGGGCCAGCAGGGGCGGCCCGAATTCCCGCAGCGGCCTGGTGATGGCTTCGGCCGCGGACATCTCGCCGGTGCAGGCGCACATAATGGCACAAACCGTTTTCCCCGAGAGCAGTTCGGGAAACGGAGGTCCTGGAGGAACCATCATGAATGCGAAGAAGGCGCTCAGCTCTCGCGGGGCGGTTCGCATGAAGTCGCGGAAAAACCGCAGCACCTCGGCGGCTTGTTCCAGCGGGTAAAGAACAGGGCCGGCATA
>JBEKFB010000432.1:0-3558 GCA_050013535.1 Bryobacteraceae bacterium
AGCGCGGCAAATCGCGGAATGTCCTCCTGCCGGAGGTGCTGCGCGTGCTCAATGCGAAAACGGCGGTCGCGCGACCCGTTGCGGCGTTCGGCTTCTCCATAGAGGTCGAGGATGGTCTTGTTTGCTTTATCGCCGATCGCATGAATAGCGATCTGTAGTCCCGCGGCGTCGGCGGCAATGATGCGATCCTGCATTTTGCTCACCGGAATCATGTCTTCGGCGGCGAGGCCGGAGGTCTGTGGGGCATCGAGATACGGATGGAAAAAGAGCGCCGTGCTCGACCCGAGCGAACCGTCGGCAAACGCTTTCAACCCGCCGATGTGCAGCATCTCACTTCCAAATGGCGCGGTGATGCCGATTGCGGCGAGTTGCTCCCACAACGCCAGCGGCCGGTGAACGGAAATGCGGACGGTCAGGTCGCCGGAACTCAACAGGTCCTCATACACGCGCATCACGTCGCTGCGCAGCTTTTGCCCGGCAGGAGACGCGTCCGATGAACTGGCCATCTCCTGCACGCTGGTGACGCCATTCTGGGCGGCGTAGCGCATGGCCGCGCGAATCGCGCCAGTGATCTCATCGAGACTCGGCTCCGGGATCACGCGCTGGACAGCGATCATGGCCGCGTCCTTCAGGACTCCGGTGGGCTCGCCGTGGTCATCGTGGACGATTGTGCCGCGCGGGCGACCAGTTTTCGTGATCCCATTGGCCGTTGAGAATCCATCGGGCCGGCGGGACGTGCGAAGCGAATTCGGCGATGCGCGAGCGAAACTCCTCCGGACTGCGTGCCGAGCGCAACTGCACACTTGCCAGCGCCGCCCCGCCGTAAAAGAAATGCACGTGAGCATCGTTGAAGCCGGGAACTACCAGCTTGCCGTGCAAATCGACAATCTGCGTTCCAGGGCCAATCCATCGTCGGATCTCGTCCATGCCGCCCACTTCGACGATGCGAGATCCAACCACCGCTACGGCACTCGCGTGCGCCGATGACGCATTCATCGTATGAATGTTGCCGTTGAGCAGGACGAGTGTGGCCTGAGGTTGGGCCATGAGAGCCGCCGAAGTCAACATAAAAGCAAGCGCGCGCGTCACGATTCCTTCCGAGCATACCAGCCCCGTTGCGCTTTACGATTCTTTAATAACCATCGTCGATCGCCGGGCGTCTCTTCTCCTCATCTTGTGCGAACCGTTCTCCTTGTACTGGCGTCTGCGTGCATGCCCGCGCTTGCCGCCGATGCTCCCGCCGTGCTTCAACCCGTGACAGTCTGTGAGGCGCTCGCTCATCCCGAAACCTATTCGGGCAAGCCGGTGTTGCTGCTGGGACGCTTCTCGTTTCGCGATTACGGCCGGTTCCTGAGCGAGAAGGGATGCGTCCTTCACGTCTTGTTCGATGGAAAAAACGGCCCGGTGCCTCCGGTATTATTCTCTGTGGACACCGCCGCCACGGACCGAAAGCTCGCCGCGGTTCGGAGGTCGACCAATCTCGCAACTTTCCGCTTCGGCAGCACCGACTACGATCGCTGGGCGCTCGTTTACGGCCGAATCGAGCCCGTTTCGGCCGCGGAGAAGCACGGTAACCGGGAATTTGACGACGCATCCGGCGAAGTACTGTGTCACAGCCAGACGCTGCTCATCTTCCTGCATGAGCAGTAATGCTCTTAGTTGTTCGCCGGCGCGGCCTTGCGCTCTTTGATCTCAGCCAGCATCCGCTCGATCTCATCCTGCTTTTCGAGCGCCGCCAACTTGTCCTCCACGTTGTCGCCGAGCAACTCTGCCTTGGCCTGGCTCATCGCCTCCGCGTGGCGGGTTTTCTCGCGCATGCGATCGAACGCGTGCGAGCTGGATTCGCCGTCCATCGCCAGGCGCGCGTCGCCCGCTTTGTTCAGCGCCCGCGCACGCCGATGCTGGGCGATGATCAGCTCACTCTTCGACCGCGCTTCCGCCAGCTTCTGCTCCAGCTTGAGCAAAGCCGTCTTCAGATTCTCCACCTGAACGGTCTGATCGTCCGCCTGCTGCCGGAAGTTGACGGCCATTTGCCGGAAACTCAGCGACCGTTCCAGCGCCGCCCGCGCCAGGTCGTCTTCCTTCTTGTCGACCGCGAGTTCGGCCCGCCGCTTCCAGTCGGTCTCCTTATCGGCGTTTTCGGCCTGCTTGCTGGTGAGCAGATGCTGATCGGCAATCGCGATCGCCACCTGCGTCTTCACCTGCATGAGCTGATTCTCCATATCCAGAATCACCTGCTTGATCAGCTTCTCCGGATCTTCGGCCTTATCCACCAGGTCGTTCAAATTCGCTCGAACGAGCGTTGCCACGCGTTCCATCAATGCCATAACACTGCCTCCTTCGTTGTGATCCTCAATGAATGGGGACAGGCCTCAACCTGTCCCCGCCTCCTGCTCCTCAGCTCTGCAAGCCTGCCTGCGGCTTGTCGGTTGTCCCGTTCTTCTCTCCAATGGTGCGGACCTTGCCCAGCAGATCGCTCATCTGCATTCCCGACAATGTTTCGAACAGCGCGGGAATCTGGGCCACCATTTGCGTCATGTCGCCGGTGATCTTATGCATGCCTGTGGCGTTCCCATCGCCAGTCGAGACGATAGTAATCTTGTCGATATTCGCCAGCGGCGCAGCCAGCGCTTTGACGATTTCCGGCAGCCCGGTGATCAGCTTGTCCACCACCGCCGCCTGGTTCCATTGCTGATACGCCTCAGCCTTCACGTTCATGGCCTTCGCTTCGGCCTCGCCTTTGCGCAGAATGATGTCGGCCTCCGCCTCGCCTTCCACCCGCACGGCCGCGGCATGACCTTCCGCTTCCGTCGTACGGCGCATCTTCTCCGCTTCGGCCAGAGTCTCAATGCGGCGCCGTTCGATTTCCGCTCCCTTCAGCACGGTGGCGATCAGTTCCTTCTCATGGCGCAGAATCTCGGCTTCCTGCACCTTGATCTCCTGCTCCTTCTGGATCTGCATCACCTTCACCTGCTCCGCCACCACCTGCTGCTGCATGATGTTGGTCTGGATGTCGTAGGCTTTGTCGGCCTGCGCCTGTTGGCGTTTGGTGGTCTCCAGATACTGCGCCTTCTTGATATCGAGATCGCGCTGGGCCTCAGACTGCTTGGCCATGGAGAGCGTTTCCGCGAGCACCCGTTCCTGGTCCGCCTGAGCTTTCGCCACCGCTGATGCGCGCATAGCCTCGGCGCGTTTGATCGCTGTATCGCGATCGGCTTCGGCGGCGGCTACGTCGGCATCGCGCTTGATGCGGGCGACATCGGGCCGGCCCATGTTGGTGATGTATTCGTTCTTATCGCGGACCTCTTTGATGGTGAACGAAATCACTTCGAGGCCCATCTTGCTCATGTCGTCGGCGCAGGTGCCGCGCATGCGGTCAGCCACCATCTCCGGCTCTTTCACAATTTGCTCGACGGTGAGCTGTCCGATGATGCCTCGCAGGTGGCCTTCCATCACCAGGCGAATCAGTCCTTCGCGTGCCGGCGGCGTTTTGCTGAGAAACTGTTCGGCTCCGGTGCGGATCGATTCGGGATCCGACTTCACCTTGATCTGCGCGAC
>JBEKFB010000433.1:0-3110 GCA_050013535.1 Bryobacteraceae bacterium
CGCGCCGCGGCAACAATCTGCTTCGCCTCGAACATGTCGTGCGAACAGGGCTTCTCCACGTAGACGTGTTTGCCGGCCTGCAGCGCCCAAATGGTCTGCAACGTATGGTGGTGATTCGGCGTGGCGATGGAAACGGCCTCGATCGATTTGTCTTCCAGCAGTTTGCGGAAATCGGTGTAGGCCGCGGGCTTCTTCCCCGTCGCCGATTCCACCATACCCACACGCTCGTTCAGGATGCTCTCGTCGATATCGCATAACGCGACGATCTCGACGCCGTGAATCTTGAGGTACGCCTTGATGTGGTCTGTGCCTCGGCTGCGCAGGCCCACGCAGGCGATGTGGACGGTGTCGCTCGCGCCCGCCTGCGCGGAGATGTTCGCCACGCCCGCAACCGCGGCCGTGCCCATCAGGAAATTTCTTCTGTTCATCGGATTCACTTCCAGTTGTTCAGTTCGCGGGTCAGATCGCCGCGCGCGCCAATAAATTCGGGATCGTCCACGCGATTGTTCTGCTCGCCGGGATCATTGTCCAGATCGTACAGCTCGTTGGGCCCGTTCGCGCGAAGCACCAGCTTGTAGCGGCTGTCCCGCGCCATGCGCGTGTCGTCCAGTTCCGCATAGGCTCGGTCGCGCCATGGCTGTTTCTTCGGATACTTACGCGAAAGTACGGCGGTAGCGATGCTGCGCCCCGGGCCCGCGGGTATGGGCGCTCCGGTCAATTCACAAATGGTGGCCGGCACATCGTACAGGTTCACCACCTCCGGCCTCACCGACCCCGGAGGCACTCTCGCCGCACAATTCCAAAACAGCGGTACCCCCACCACTTCTTCAAACATGTTCGGCGGCGCAGAGGCGCGGCCGTCGCCCCACAACCCGTGATGGCCAAGGAGCACGCCGTTGGTGCCGGCGACGATCAGCAGCGTGTTATCGACAAGCCCCCGTTCCTGCAATTTTCTTTGCAAAGCCGCGAACTGATCGTCACATGCCGCAATCGCCGCAGCGGTCTCGCGAAGGTGGCCGATGATGAACTCGAACGCCTTCTTGTCGGTGGCGTTGTCGGCCACGGTCATACGCCCGGTCGCAGTGAACACGTTATCCGCAAACATCCGCTGGTACTTCTCCGGCGTCTTGCCGATCTCGCGCAGAGGAGCGAATCTGGCTACCGCGCAAAAGGGATTCCCGGTGGTTTGCTGATCGAGGAAATGCAGCAATTGCTCACTGATCGAGGCCATGTCGCCTTCCACAGGCGACGCCGTACGGTAGCCGTGTGAGGCAAGGATCTTGTCGACCGTATTGGCCGAGCCCGCCGCAGCCTGCATCGGCGACAAGCCGGTCACCAGCGAATCAAACCCCGGCTGCGCTGCGGGAGCCGCGGTCACCGCGTGCGCGAATCGGGTACCGGTGCGCCCGATCAGATCCAGATGGGGCGTGCGCAGGTCGGGCGCGCCGTGAACGCCGGTCATCCACGCGCCCAGATCGTCGATGGCGACGAGCACAATGCTGATCGGTGGTGCGGCCTGGGTCGCCGCACTCAGACCAGCCATCGCCGTGGCTCCCGCGAGAAATTCTCTTCGGTTGATCATGATGGTTACAAGACGTCCGCGAACCCGCGCTTGAGATGTCGGAAGAGGAACCCTCCCATGATAAACACACCCAACGAACAAGCGGCCAGGATGCCCAGATCGTCCAGCCTGGGCACGCGCCAGGAAAGCAGCCGGTCGCGATACGCGCGCACCAGATACGCCAGCGGATTCCATCGCACCAACGGGTGCGCCCACCGCGGAAAGCGCGATTCATCCAGCAGGATAGGCGTGGTCCAGAACCAAAGCGTTAACACCACGGACAGCATCTGCGAGGTGTCACGAATATATACCTGCAGCGCGGCGACAATCCACCCAAGTCCGACCGCCAGCAATCCGAGAAGAAGCATATACATCGGCAACAGAAAAACCCAGGGACTGAAGCTCCGCTCCCAGATGCCCACGGCCGCCAGCATTAGCACCAGCGCCATCAGGTGATTCGCCACCGACGAGAGGAACACCGCGACTGGCAGCACCTCCGCGGGAAAAACCGTCCTGGTCACCAGGCTGGCGTTCTCCACAACCGATGCGGCCGACCGCGTGACCGTCTCCTGCAACAGCAGCCACGGCAGAAACCCGGCGAAAAGAAACAGAGTGTAATTCTGGGTCACCTCGCCCGGCCGCAACTGCGTGTGCATGCAAACCTGAAAAACGAAGGCGTAGCTCAGCAGCATCACCAGAGGCTGAACGAACCCCCATAGCCATCCGCCGGCGGAACCGACAAAGCGTTGCTGAAAGTCGCGGCGGACCAACTGGAACAATAGGGCGCGGCGTTCGACAAGGATGCGCGCAAAATGCCGGCCGGGAATGGACATGATCGGCTAAGACATTAGTGTACTGTGGGTCAGGCTCTCGGCCTGGGTGCCCTCTGGGCCGGGCCTCTCAGGCCGCCCGATAACGCGGCTTACGCCGCATGTCCCTGTTTCGCCGGCCACTGGAAGCACAACTCGTAGCCGTCGGGATCTTTCACATACAACTGCTTCATCCCGTAATACGCAACAGCGGGCGCCTTCACATCGAGGCCCTTGTCGCGCAGATGCACGTATGCTCCGTCAACGTCCGGACATCCGAAATACAGGGCCGTGTCCGAATGGCTGGCCACACGCGCGGGTTCGGGAGACGCCGGCCGCTCATCGCTGTCGTAGGCCGTGTTCAACATCAGCTCCGCGCCACCGCGTTTCAGCAGCGCCCAACCGCAATCGTCTCCGGGCCCGGACGTGTTGGCCACTTCGAAACCGAGCACATCTCGATAGAAGCGGAGCGACGTGGGCATGTCGAAGACCTGCACCAGCGGTACCAGCCCCCGAATGTCAATTAGCATCTTATCCTCCTCAAGGAATAGCGTCGTTCAGCCGATGAATGGACTGGACGTAGTGATGATCAATCGCGCCTTTGCCATTTTCACAATTCTTGCCGCGTGTGGCCCACTTCGCGCGCAGGATGCCGCCACGATGTGGCAATTCGCGCCGCCGGATACGAAGGCGTTCATCGGTATTCACTGGCATAACATCCAGGAAAGCCAAATCGGCCG
>JBEKFB010000434.1:0-3096 GCA_050013535.1 Bryobacteraceae bacterium
GCGCACACGCACCGCTCGCATGATCAAGGAGCTCCGCAAACTCGGCTATAGGGTAGAAGGCGGCGCAATCCCGGCCGGCATCCCGGCGTAAAAGGGGAGGGTTTTTCGACCCTGCCGCCTTCTGGGAGCGTTGGCAGGCGACATAAAACGATCGCCTGCCCCACCGGAACATCATTAGGGAACAGCATTGCGGCAAGCCCTCATCCCGGCGCTCCTGACGTCCCCTTGTGTCGCTCCGGCTATATGCGTCTAAACCCGGACACAGCGCCATGACCGGCTGCAAACGGAAGCCGAAGCGGCCGAATGACGCGGCGGCATAGATAAAGCTGCGCTTCGCCGTTCCTCTCACCAGCCCGTGCTCGAAAAAACGCGTGATGGTATGCGGAATGCCGATGGAATCCCCGAGGAAGGCGATTCGACAGCGGATTGAGTAACTGGATGCTACCGAATATGCTGAGGACATCGACATGTTTCGAGTGCCGTGGCTGTCCCGCCGGTCGGGCGGGATTCTGGCCATTGTTCTAATCACGCCCGTGCTGGCCATCGCGTTGGTGCTCTGGCGCGCTTCGCATGCCAAGGAAGAAGCGGCCGCCGAAGTTCTCTCGAAAGCGGAGTTCCCCTATCGTGTCTTAACCGTCGACCGAGTCGCGCCTCCAGGCGTTGAGCCGGTAGCGGCGGTCCCCGGCTTCCGCGATCTCGCGGCTTACAAGGAAATGATCGTGGTCAGCGCGCGCGCCGGGCTTTTCTTGTACGGCCGGAATGGCGCGCTGATCCGTTCATATCGCGTGGGCATCGAATTGCCACCCGCCGAACTTGGTTCCATGTCCGCGGGCATAGCCGCCGGTTCGGCTGAGCCCGAACTCTTCATCGCGACGCGCGGCGAAGGCCTGCTGGCTTTCAATGGCGCGCGCTTTCGCCAGATTCTCCCCGCGGATGCGCACCTGCGAACAGTTACTTCAGTGTTGGCGTTAGGATCCGGACGGATCCTGATTGGCACCGAACGCCAGGGACTCCTGGTATTCGACGGCCGCCGGCTTGCGGAGTTCCACCCGCGCCTCAACGCTGCGCATATTACCGCCCTCGCCGGCAGCGACGGCAATCTGTGGATTGGCACCCTCCAGGATGGCGTCTTCCATCATCGCGCTGGACAACTCGACCAACTGGTTGCCGCCTTGCCCGATCCGCAAGTGTTATCGATCGCCGTGGGCACCGCCGTGGACGAGGATGCGGCGTACGTCGGCACGCCGCTGGGAGTGGTGGAGTTCCGCGGCGGACAGCGCCTACGCGTTCTCGCCGACGGCTTCTTTGCGCGCGCGATAGCGCGCCATGGCGAAACCTTGCAGGTGGGCACCCAGGATGAGGGCATCGTGGATGTGCCCTTGCAGTCGCGGCAGGGAGCGCGAGTTCCATCCGATACGGGTACGCCGTCCATGCCCATTATCCGCCTCGCGAATTTGGAAGGCGATATGTACGCGGTGAGCGACGGTGCGGTTTACCGGTACGATATGGCGTCCAAACGGTGGAATAGCGTGCTAACGGCGGGCAGCGCTCTGATGGCGGACCGCAACGTGGCATCGCTGGCCCTCAGCGGCGGCCGCTTGTGGATCGGCTACTTCGATCGCGGGCTGGACGTCGTGGATGCCGGCCTGGAACATGCCGTGCATCACGAGAGCGACACGCTCTTCTGCATCAACCGCATCGTGGCGGACACGGAACATGGGCGCACGGCGGTAGCCACGGCTAACGGCCTGGTGCTGTTCGATTCCGGCGCTGAGCCTCGCCAGGTGATGGGACGCAAAGACGGATTGCTCGCCGATCACGTGACGGACGTCGCGTTTCGCGCGGGAGGCATGGTGGTGGCCACGCCGGCGGGCCTGTCGTTCGTCGATCGCTCCGGCGTGCGCAGCCTCTACGCCTTTCACGGCCTGGTGAACAATCACGTTTACACGGTTGCCACTGAAGGCGCCCGGGTTGTAGCGGGGACGCTGGGCGGATTATCGGTCCTCGATAGCGATACGGTGCGCACGAACTATACGACTGCCAATTCGCATCTAAAGCACAACTGGATTACGGCTCTGGCGCGCGTGGGAGACGACTGGTTTGTGGGAACCTATGGTGCTGGAGTGCTGCGGCTGGATGCGTCGGGCGAATGGCACTCGTTTCCCGAGCTGAACGGCGGCTTCGTGGTGAATCCCAATGCGATGGTGGTAAGCGGCGGGCAGCTTTATGCTGGCAGCCTGGACCGCGGCCTGTTCGTTTTCGACCGCGCATCCGGCCGTTGGACCAATACGGCGGCGGGACTGCCGTCGCGGAACGTCACGGCATTAGCGGCCGGCAGCGGCTATGTCTACGTGGGAACCGACAACGGTTTGGTGCGCATGACGGAAGGAGCACTGCGATGAGGGGCGCCTCGGTTACGGCGAGACTTTCGATTGCCTGGCTGGCCTTCGCCGTCTCGTTGCCGGCTGACACGGGCGTGCTCATACAGGGAGACCGGCAGCAGCCCAATCCGGCCGTTTTCTCGCTCGACGAGATGGCCCTCGAAATCCTGATCGATAACGGCGTCGCGCGTATTCGGGTGCGGCAGATCTTCGGCAACCACAGCGCAGCCATCCAGGAAGGCGTCTACGAGTTCGCTTTGCCCGACAAGGCGACCATTTCGGATTTCACCGTCTGGGACGATGTCACGCGCATACCAGGCGTCATTCTGGAGCGGCGCCGCGCCGGCGAAATCTACGAACAGGCAAAAGCCCAGGCCATCGATCCGGGATTGCTGCAAATGGGCGAGCGCACAGCGGGTGAGAACGGCGCACCGGTCAGGCCCAGCCAGGAATTCACTGCCCGCATCGTCCCCATTCCCGCGTTCGGCACGAAACGGATCGAGATCGAATACCAGCACCCGGTTGCCGTGGAGCGGTATCAATCCGAGCTGGTGGTTCCGCTGAAGCCCGATGTTTATGGCGTCCAGACCGCCGGCCATCTCACGATCACCCTCGAACTCAGATCCGCGCACGCCATCCGGACTTTCGAGGCGATGGCCAAGACGTATCCGCTGCAAATACGCGAACGCGGTCCCAACCTGGTGAAGGCGGAATT
>JBEKFB010000435.1:0-3094 GCA_050013535.1 Bryobacteraceae bacterium
AAATCACGCTGACCGGGCTGGTGCTGCCCATCGGCGGCATCAAGGAAAAGACGCTGGCCGCGCGGCGAGCCGGTATCAAAACAGTGATCCTGCCGCGGATCAACCAGAAGGACCTGCGCGAGTTGCCGGAACATGTCCGGAAGGAGATGGAGTTCATCTTCGCCGACCGGATTGAGGACGTGCTGCGGGTGGCCGTGCCCGGTTTGCGGGAGCGGCTCGATTTAACGCAGAACGCCCCTATTGCATCCGCCGCGTGACGCCGATATGGCTTTCAGGTGCGAGCCGCAGTAAGGGCTCAATCCTCCCTGGAGCAAATCTCAACCTTTTAGCGGGGCCGCTAGGCCCCGTTTTTTTAATGGTCGTCGTCGTGTAAAGTACGAAGGGATGAATAGTACGAGGCACGAAGCGAAGATCACGAGTGGAGGCCGGATTACCATTCCCGCCGAAATCCGCCGCCTGCTCGGTGTCGGGCCCGGCGACAGCCTCGTTTTCGAGACGGTCGGCGGGAGCATCATTGTGCGTGCTGTCAAGCCGTCGTATCCTTCGAGGAGTACCCGGGCTTAATTCCGGCCGCTGCAATGTGGTGCGCTTCATGCGCGAGTTGCGAGCGCTGATCACTTCACGATTTCGCCGCTGATCCAGCCGCTCCATCCGTGTTCTACCCGGCATTGAGAATTCGGGATCGTTGACCGTCGGCCACTCTGAATATCGAGCATCTCCAACGTTGCGGGGCCATCGACATCGAGGAACACTCCGCACCGAAACAACTGATACTTCCAAAGCAAAAGGTAACGAGAATCCGGCGACCAATCGGGCCTTCTCCAAGGGGCACCGCCAAGGTCCGTTCGCTTTGAGAAATCGCCCGCGTCGATCAGAAAGATCCTGGTCTTTGGATACGGAAACGCTGCGATCCATTTCCCATCAGGAGACCACACTCCCTGCTGGACTTCGCCCGATACTGGCTTCGTAGTTGCGTTAACCAAATCGACGAGTTCAAGTTTGTCGCCTACCGTTGCTAGGGCAACATCGCCATTTGGCGAGAGGCTGAGCGCGCCCCAGGACGAGTGGTCATAGCAGGCCGAGCTTAGAACCTGTCTAACAGTCCCAGAAGGGAGGAGAATCTCGAAGAGACCGCAATGCACTTGGGTCGCATCCCCAACAGCGCAATGAACTCCGGTAGCATCCGTGACACCGCAATGCACTCCGGTTTCCCTGTGGTAGCCAGAGATGACAACCTTGTCTTCGCCCGCGGAGAATGCAAAGCTCCAGATGCCTAACTTGGCCGTGCCGGGCACCGGAACCCGGCGAATCGGGTTGAACTCGACTTTCGATAGGCCTCCCGTGTCTTGTATGACTCCGTTTTGGTTGGTTACGTTAATTCCATACACTGATCGCCCGTCCGCGCCAAATGCCACGTCCCGAAGGCGGAAGGGTACAGTCATAGTCACGGTGTTCCCATCGGGTGGGAACACCGTCAGCTCGTCTGTATTGGTGTTGGTTAGGACGTTATAGTTAGCAGCCGCGAACGATTGTGGGGCGGATTTCATGCCCCATGTGCAGGACGCCGCCGAACCGACAAGAACCACGCTCGCCAGTAATTCTGCGGCCCTCCAATGAAAACCCGCCATGCCAGCCACTACACTATCTACTCCCGGAACCGGTGGGCAAGCGCCTGCCGGAAGTTCATCACTCATGCCGCCCCGCTAACGAACCGGCCGCCGCTCCCGTCGGGACAGTGATAGATTACATGTTTGCGCGCGCAACGATGTGGTTTCGCGCGCCGGGTCCACGGGAGCGACTCCATGAAAACATCGCACGGCCTTATTCCTGTACTTCTCTTTTCCTCCGCGCTGATCGCGCAAACCAGTGTGCCGGCCGTCACCGGCGATGCCCGCGTCGACAAGCTGCTCAGTCAGATGACGCTCGATGAAAAGATCGCCATGATCCACGGCGACCCGGAGCCGCCGGACACGGATCAGGGCCAGCCGGGCTATTGGCGAGGCCTGCGGCGTCTCGGCATTCCTTACCTGCGCATGGCCGACGGGCCTCCCGGCGTGCTCACCCGCGTGCCTTCCACCGCACCCACCGCAACCATGGGACTCGCCGCGACCTTCAGCCGCGAGGATGCTGAACAGAACGGCGCGTTGATCGCCCGCGATGCGCGCGCGCAGGGCATCGATGTCATCCTGCAGCCCTTCATTAATATCGACCGCGATATCACGTTCGGGCGCGGCTACAACACCTATGGCGAAGACCCGGTGCTCACCGGACAGATCGGGGCGGCTTTCATTCGCGGAGCGCAGGCTCAGGGCGTCATGGCCCAGGCGAAGCACTACGTGGCCTACGACGGCGGCAACGACAACTTTGTCGACCAGCAAACTTTGCATGAGATCTACGTCGCGCCGTTCGTGGATGCGGTGTCCGCCGGCGTGTCGTCCATCATGTGTTCCTACAACAAGGTCAACGGACCGTACGCCTGCGGGAATTCGGACACGCTCATCAAGATCCTACGGAACGAGATCGGGTTCGAGGGATTCGTGACATCCGACTGGGGTGCCACGCACGCGACGGATTTCATCAATCACGGGCTCGACCTCGAGATGCCGGGCCACGGTCTGACTCCAACATATTTCCTTCCCGAGCCTCCGCCTCCACCCAAACTGCCCCCCAATTTCGACTTTGGCGATCAGGGTTTTGGGGGCCCGGTTCCCGAAGAGCCAACTGCGAAATTCGATTTCAATTTCCACAAGCCGCCGCCCGCGGTGGGAATGCTGGACGCCGTCAAGAGCGGCCTGATCACCGAGGAGACGATCACTGCCGCGGTGGGGCGGATCTTGGTCCAGATGGACAAGTTCGGATTGCTGGACGGCAAGGGGAAGCATGACGTCACGGCCGTCCCGGTGGAAGAGAATGCGCCCATCGTGCGCAAGACGGCCGACGATGCCGCGGTGCTGCTGAAGAACGATGGCGGCGTGCTCCCGCTGAAGGAAGCCGACCTCGCCTCGCTCGCTATGATCGGGCCAGGCGCGGGACAGACCATCGCGGTGGGCGAGCCGGGAGAAAAGGCGCTCGGCATTCCGGCGCGGCAGATCGG
>JBEKFB010000436.1:0-3507 GCA_050013535.1 Bryobacteraceae bacterium
CAATGCAGCGGGGCAGCTTGCGCTCTTCGTTCAGAGTGATGATCGCGGCGGAGATCTTCATGCAGGGCACTGCTGTCTTGATTATAGGTAGGGGCGGCAGGTTGAGAACCTGCCCCACTCTTCATTCGAACATCGAAATCCCTGCCACTCCCCTCGCGCCCGCCGCAATACAGAGCGGAGCATTCTTTTCGGTGACGCCACCGAGAGCATAGATCGGAAGCCGGACAGCACGAGCAGCGGCGGCAAGCGCATCGAGACCGATCGGCTGAGAATTCGGGTGAGACCGTGTCGCGAAAATCGGGCCGTAGACAGCGAAGTCGGCGCCTTCACGTGCTGCCCGCCTGAGTTCATCGATACTGTGGCAGGAGACGCCGATCAGGAACCCAACGGGCGCGATGGCGCGAATGTGTTCGGGTGACGGAGAATCGGCCGGCAGGTGTACGCCCTGTGCACCGCATGCCAGCGCGATATCCGCGCGGGTGTTCACCAGCACCGGCACTCCCATGACTTTGGCAACGACACGCTTCACCATCACCAATAGCTCTCGCGCCGGCAAATTCTTCGCGCGCACCTGGATCATGTCCACACCGCAGACAGCGGCCCGTGCGGCAACCTCGGCGGAATCGGTGATGCCTGTGGCCCTCCACCGCGAGACCATCCGTGAATTCCAGCCGCAGCCCGTGAACACGCTCCACCGCCCGCTCCATCGTGACAGGAACCTGATTCGTCGCAGGCCGGCCGGTTCGCGGCGCGGCGGTCAGATCGCGCGGGCGAATGCACAACCACACGCGGTCGCCGATCAGATGTCCAGGCAGATAGGGGCCAGCCAATTCACAATCCGTATAGCGCAAGCGGCTGACATTCCTCCCCGGGTCGAGCGACAGGATCTCCACGGACAGCAAATTGTGCAGACCCAGCAGCTGCGCCACCTCAACGTTCGCGGGACGATCGAAGACCTCCTGTGGCTTTCCCGCCTGCACCGCCCGTCCATCCCGCACCACCACCAGTTCGTCGCCCAGTTCAATGCACTCGTCCAGATCGTGCGTCACCAGCAGAACGGGGATACGGTATTCTTCTCGAACCTGCCGAATAATGCCGTACAGCTCAGTTCGCAATGGCGCGTCCAGACCGCGTGACGGTTCGTCCAGCAGCAGAATGCGGGGCGCCCCAATCAGCGCGCGCGCGATGGAGCACCGCTGCTTTTGTCCACCGGAAAGCTCGTGCGGGTAGCGGCCCTGTAAATCGTCAAGGTGGAAGCGTTCCATCATTTGATTGACACGGCGATGCCGTTCGAGGCGCGGCCGGCGGTGCAGCGCAAATTCGAGATTTTTCCGCAGCGTCATGTTTGGGAACAGCGCGTAATTCTGAAAAACGTAGCCGCAGTGACGGCTGCGCGGCGGAAGGCAAACGCGGGACGCTCCGTCGAAAAGAATCTCGTCGTCCAGCAGTATTCGTCCCTCGTCCGGCCGCGCGAATCCGGCGATGGAATCGAGTGTCAACGTCTTTCCCGCGCCGCTCGGTCCTAAGAGCACAGTGACTCCCGGCCCGGCGCTGAGATCCACATCCAGCGAGAAGGCCGCGGATCCTGGGCTGGCCGGGAATTGTTTTCGCAAGCGCGCGCGCAACATGGCTATCAGAACGTCCCGGGGGCGCGCCCACCCAGGGAACGCGCGGCAACGCGATTGGCGAACCACAGGATGGCCAGCGAAACCGCCGAAACCACCAGCACCAGCGTCCGCGCCAGCGCCCCGTTCCCGGATTCGACGGCGTCGTAAATAGCCACGGCCACGGTCTGGGTTCGTCCAGGAATGTTACCGGCAAACATGATGGTGACGCCGAAATCTCCCAATGACCGGGCAAACGCCAATGCGGCGGCGGCCAGAATCGAACGGCGGGCCAGCGGCAAAGTGACTCGAGCAAAGACCAAAGGCTCCGATGCGCCCAGGCTGCGAGCGGCCCGCTCATAGGAATGATCGACACTCTCAAAGGCAGCACGAGCCGACTTCACCAACAGCGGCATGGCGTGCAGAAATGCCGCCACCACGGCAGCCTGCCAGGTAAAGACCAATGGCGATCCAAACAGCCATTCGTAAACGCGGCCGAATGGTGTGGCACGTCCCAGCAGGACCAGCAGATAGTAGCCGAGCACGGTGGGAGGCAACACCAGCGGCAGCGTGACTGCGGCATCAAGCAACTCACGGCCGCGAAACTCGCGATTGGCCAGCAGCCACGCGATCCAAAGGCCGATCCCGACAGCCGCCGCTGTGGATACAGCCGCGACCTTCAAACTGAGCCAGAGTGGAAACCAGTCGATGGCCACTTCCTATACAGAGTACCTGTTTCCCGAAACGGGAGCGAGGGAATTTGTTTCGGGTTGGGTCCGCCGTCGCGCGCCCGGCCGGCGGTGGCATACAATCTCTACTAGACCCGAGGAGATCGAGAGAAGGTCTATGCACATCTCGGTAAAGGGCGAATACGCCTTGCACGCGTTATTCGATCTGGCCCTGCAGCGCACTCGTGAACCGGTGAAGATCGCCGGCATCGCCAAACGCCAGAAGATCCCACAAAAGTTCCTGGAGTTGATACTCGCCGGACTGAAACAGGGCGGCTTCGTGGAATCTCGCCGTGGCGCGGAAGGCGGCTACCTGCTGGCCCGCCCGGCCGATGCGATCACCGTCGGAGAAGTGCTTCGGTTCATAGAAGGCACCGGGAAGAACAGCACCCCGAAACAAGGCGCTCGCGAGGATGATCCCTTCGCCGACATGTGGCGCCGCATTGACCACTGCATAGCGGATATTGTCGACCGCACCACTTTTTCCGAACTCTGCCGCGTCTGGCAGGACCGTCAGGCGCGCTACATTCCCAATTGGGAGATCTAATGTTCTTCGAAGATAATTCACTCAGCATCGGCAAGACCCCGCTGGTGCGTCTTAATCGCGTCACGGACGGCGCGCCCGTCACCATGCTGGCCAAAATTGAAGGCCGCGGGCCGGGCTATTCCGTGAAGGACCGCATTGGCGCAGCCATGATCTGGGACGCCGAAAAGCGCGGCGTGCTGAAGCCTGGCAAGGAGCTTATCGAACCAACCAGCGGCAATACCGGCATCGCGCTGGCGTTCGTTGCGGCGGCGCGCGGTTATCCGATCACCCTGACCATGCCGGAGACCATGTCGCTGGAGCGGCGCAAGGTTCTCAAGGCGCTCGGCGCGAATCTGATTCTGACAGAGGGCGCGCAGGGCATGAAAGGCTCCATCGCAAAAGCCGAGGAGATTCTCGCGGGCGACCCGGAGCGTTACGTCCTGCTGCAGCAGTTCAAGAATCCCGCCAACCCGGAAATCCACGTGCGCACCACCGGCCCGGAAATCTGGGACGACACGGAAGGAAAGATCGACGTGCTGGTTTCCGGCGTGGGCACCGGCGGTACCATCACCGGGGTCTCACGCTATATAAAGCATGAGAAGAAGAAGCCGATCCTGTCGGTGGCCGTTGAGCCCACGAACAGCCCGGT
>JBEKFB010000437.1:0-3058 GCA_050013535.1 Bryobacteraceae bacterium
TCGGAATAACCCGCGGTATCCGTCATGAGTTGAACGGGCTGCAGGCTAGTCTGCTGTTCCAGCAACCCGTCCAGAACGTACGGCAAGTCTCGCACGGCGCCAGGCACCACGATGCCGTGAAAGCCGGAGAACTGATTGCTCGAGAAGTTGTAATAGGTGAGCCCGCGCTGGCCGGGGTAGTATTCGCTGCTGGGACCAGCGTTTAACGTTCGCACCGGAACGACGAAGCGCAACCCATCAGCGGAAGCGACCTCGCCGCCACCAAAGGCCTGCGCCAGCGGAATCCGGGACTGCGCGTCTACCAGGCAAGCATTGGCGCGAATCAGGGTCTCCGGGCGGATGTAGTTTTGTTGCACCCAGAGCAGGCGCCGGTAACTCAGTGCCGGCACGTCGGAACGTACGAACGGTTCGAGGCCGGTGTTGCAGGCTTCGGCGGCAAGCACCGCGCAGACACTAATATCGAGATCGTGCACGCGGGCGTTGCTCTCGCTGATGTGCGTGAACTCATGCGCAAAGCCGGTGCAACCGTGGATTTCCAGAATCGCGTCGGTGATATCCACCCGAGGCAGCAGCGCGTCGACCGCACTCCGCAATCGGATCAGGCTCTGGGGCTCATCCAGTTTGTCCAAAGGGGTCAGGACCGGCCGGTCTTTCCCTTTCACGCGCTCAATGCGGAAGGCCGGGTTGTGGGGAAGGTTGGCCGCGGCCCGGCGATAAACTTCGTCGAGTTGCTTGCCCAATTTGGCCAATTCGGGCTCGGCCTGCGGAGCGAGATCCAGCATCCGGCAAACGTCTGGCCGAGCCGCTTCCCAAGCCTGACCGCGGAGAAGTTTGGCACGCGGGTCCCCCCAGCGCTCGCTCGGCGTCACGTAGACATCACGGCGGCTTAGAGCGTCTTGCAGCCGCTCCAGCACGCAGAAGGTGTAAAATCGGCGGTCGATTCTCCGATCTGGCTGAACCACAACTTTCCTCCATGCCGCATTCAAAATCTCCCTGGGCGCTTTGTCCATGTCGGGCTTCGGCTTGCCTTCGATCTTCTTTAGGAATTCAAGGGCGTTGAGTACAGGCTGCCCCGCGGCGGCCGCTTTGAAATGAATGCTCCGCAGCAGGGCCGGCAAGAAGCGGCGCACCGTGCTGTATTTCCCGAGCAAGCGATCGTAATATTTGCGGTCCTGCTCCGCTCGGCTCAACTCACCCACGGTGTCCACATCCGCTTCCAGCTGACTGCGGGAAATTAGATCAAAAATCCAGGCGCGCACTTTCGGGTCCGGGCACTTCGGATCCAAAACCACCTTACAAACCTCTCGCATTCGGAGAGCAGCAGCATCGAGCTCCGGCAAAGTATGAAGGCGATCCTTCTGGCCTTGCTTCTCCGCACGCGTCAGACACTCCATTATCAACTGGTCGAGCAAATCGAGCGAGTCGTCCTGGGCGACGGCCTCGAAGACGTAGGCGAAGGCCACCAACGTGGCAATCCGACGTTCCTCTGACATGCGCGCGATGGTGTACGCCCAAGCAGCGGCCGCATACCGTGCCAGAGCAGTCAGGCGCCCCTGCGGTATCGGAGTAAGGTTCAGTTGACTCACTTCCAAGATCCGGATTTCGTCGAGGCGCTCCAAGGCTCCCACCATGGCGGGCGAGCTGATCCGCGTCGGCGCTCGGCGCAGCCGATCGAGCGTGGAGAGACGCTCCCCGGCGGGCGCCGTCAAGAGGCCCTCCAAGCGCTTTCGCTGTTTCGGCGAGGGCAGACGTGCTAAGGAGCGCCACAGCCGCGCCGCCGCACGGTCCCGCAGGCTGGCGATCAAGCGCGTCAAAACCGTCACGCCGGGCAGGAGGATTTTCCGCTCGGCCAGCCGTGCCGTCGTGAGATCGAAAAGCACGATCGGTCGTTCGGCGCTGAGCCAGGCCCGAGTATACAGCCAGCGAACCAGACGGAAATGTTCAGGTTGATCGGTGAAGTCGCGGTAGCCAAGCCGGCGCTGAATTTCGCTTGCGTGCTCGCGCTGCGTCGTGGCCCTCTCCCGATAACGTGACAGGCATGTGAGATCGTGGATGCCAAGCTGAGCGGCCAGATGCTTGACGACTCCGGTGGGCACGTCCGTGAGGTCGCTCAGGAAAGTTCCCAGAAACCGGACGGTGCAGAGTTGGAGGGCAAAGCCCAGGCGATTATGATCGCCGCGGCGGATGGCAATCAGGGCGCGATCAGCATCGTCCAGGTAGAAATAGCGGGCCAATTGGGCGGCTGCTGGCTCGCCGGCGTAGCGGCCGTAGCGCCGCGCCTCTTCGTCGGTCAGGAAATCAACGGGCATCGAGGGATTGAATCAAGCGAGCAGGCGCAGCTTCTCTTTTACGGCCTGGCGGCTGACCTGGGTGTAGCGCGCCGTCGTCTGAATGGCCGGCGTGCCCTTCCGCGTGACGTGACCCAAATAATAGGCGATCTCTTCAATGTTCCATCCGGCCTGGCGGGCGCGATGCGCCCAGTCGTGGTGCAGGTCATGATACGTGATGTCATGGATCAGGTCCCATTCCTTCTTATTGGCCCCGGCCTTCAGCGCGCGCAACCAATGATGGATGCCCGCTTCGCTCAGCCGTTCGGCCCGCTGCGAGGTAAAGACGTAAGGGCTTTCCGGATCCTGGCCGCCCGCCCGCAAATATTCATACAACGGTTTGCGTGCGGCGTTGAGCAAATCGAGGTCGCGCTCTTTGCCTCCTTTATGACCGATGTGGATCCATCCCACCTTCGGACCGAGATGAACATCTTCGAAACGGAGCCAGGCGACGTCGCTGACCCGGCATCCGACCCAGTAGCCCAGGGCGAAGAGCGCGTCGCCGCGGAGGTCGTCAGCTCGCTCCACTAGGCTGCGGAGCACATAGCGCTGGTCGAGAGTCAATTCTCGCGGCGCCAGCAGCGGCGGCGGCGGAAGCGAGATCCGGCGCGCGGGATTGCGGTGCAGCAGGCGTTTCTCTTCAATGAGCCATCGGGCAAACCCGCTTACTGCCGATTTGATTCGTGACCTCTGACTCAGACTGTGGCCCTCTGTCCCCAAATGGCTCAGGT
>JBEKFB010000438.1:0-4231 GCA_050013535.1 Bryobacteraceae bacterium
CAGCAGCTTCTCGATGAGTTCAATCAGGTGCTGCAAACGCGCGATACCGCGCGCGGCCTGATCATCAACATGTCCGACGTGCTGTTCGCCACCGGCCGCTGGGACCTGAAGCCGGTCACGCGTGAGAAGCTGGCGCGTTTGTCCGGCATCATCCTTTCGCATCCCGGCCTGCGGCTGCAAGTGGAAGGCTACACCGATAACGTCGGCTCGGACGCCTTCAATCAGCGCCTCTCCGAGCGGCGCGCCGGTTCCGTCCGCGACTTCCTGGTGTCTCAGGGCATCAGCGACGCTAATGTCAGCGCGCAGGGCTTCGGCAAGACCAACTTTGTCGCCGATAACAATACCGCCGCGGGCAAGCAACAGAACCGGCGTGTCGAGCTGGTGGTGTCCGGTGAAATCATCGGCACCAACATCAACGCCATTCGCACCCAAACGGCCGCGCCGGCGCAGCCGTGATCAGAACTTGTAATCGGTCGGCTTGATGCCCTTGAGGCGCAAATAAACGATCAACTGTCCGCGATGGTGCGTGGTGTGATCCCACGCCAGCATCAGCACCTCGTGGCCGGACATCTGCTGCCCTTCCAGCGGATACGATTTCCGGATCTCGTCCGGAGTGACCTTCGCCAGCTCGGCATTGGTCCAGTCGAATGAGTCGCGCACGTACTTCAGGACGGAGTCCTTATCCAGGCTCGTTGGTTTCGCTTCAGCGAATTTGTCGCCGGTGACTGTCGAGAAGAAGTAGGTATTCGCCTCGGCGATGTGCAGCAGTTGCTCGGCGAAACTCATTTCTTCGGGAACCGGCTTGAACCCGTAGGATTCGGCCGGCATCTGTTCGGCGATAGCGATGGTGTACTCGCCCGCGGTTTTCCAGTGGCTCGCGAACACATCGGGATGGTTCGCTGGCGCGTCGGCGGCAAACGCGAACGCGGCGCAGAACGCGCATAGTAAGGCAATTGTCAGGCTCTTCATGGGCCTCCTTTTGAGTTGGTCGCTGTGTGCCATAATCGCACAGAGACCCACATGAAAAAAGCCCTGATGTCTTTCTTCTTGGCTGCGCTGACATGTTCCGCGCAGCAGGCTCCTCCCGCGAATCCGCTCACGGCCGGCGAGCAAGCCGTATACGGCTTTTTCGCGCACAACGTGATTGCCGGCGCCGAGAAAATGCCGGAAGCGAATTACTCATTCCAGCCGACGCCGGACGTGCGCACGTTCGGTCAACTCGTCGGCCACCTCGCCGACGCGAATAACATGTTTTGTGCGCTTGTCATGGGCGATCCGCCGCCGGCCACCAGCGTGGAGAAGACCAAAACCACCAAAGCCGATCTGGTGCAGGCGCTGAAAGATGCGGCTGCATACTGCGGCAAGGCCTATGATGGGATGACCGACGCGAAGGGTCTGGAACTTGTCCTCCGCATCAAGGGCATTGTGCCGCCCAGCAGCGAACAGAGAACACCGCCGCCCTCCGCACAACCGAGTAAGTAGCGCGGTACCGCCATAATTTCGAGAGGAACAATGTCGAAACACGACGAAGCCGATCTCATTCTGAAGCTATACGATTTGCGCCGCGAAGCGACCATGCGTACGGCGCGCGACTGGTATTTCCGGGAGTTCAATCCGGAGTCGATCGCCGATGTCAACAGCGCTATGTTCGGAGACCACAGCGGCCATTTGCGAATGGTCTGGACTTATTGGGACATGGCCGCCGCTCTTGTGAATAACGGGGCCATCAGTCTCGAATTCTTCGACGATGCCAATGGCGAGCACATCGGCGTTTTCGCCAAGATAGAGCCGTTGCTGGATCAGATGCGCCAGTCCTTTGGACCGCGGAATTTGATTAACCTGGAAAAGCTGATCGATGCAACGCCGTCCGGCCGCGAACGCGCGGCGGCGATGCGTGAGCGCATGAAGGCAATACGGGCGCAGATCCGCCAAACTCAGGCAGCCACGAACTAAGCGGCAGGCCGGCCCATAGCAATTAAACTGCGGCGGCCTCGATGGTGGCGCGCCGTACGTTCACCGTCGCCAGCAACAGCAGGCCTCCGATGAAGAACGTCACCAGCGAAAGAATCGCCAGGCGGTAACTCCCGGTGAACTGAAGCGCCAGACCGAACAGCAGAGGGCACAACCAGCTTGTGCCCTTGTCGCTGATCTCGTACACGCTGAAGTACTCGCCCTCGCGGCCTTTCGGGATCATCTGCGCAAACAGCGAACGGCTCAACGCCTGCGTGCCTCCCAAAACGATGGCCACCACCGCGGCCGCGATGAAGAATTGCGTGCGGTCCCGCACCGAGACGTACATATCCACCAGCACGCCTGTCCAGATCACCAGGCTGACGATCACTGCCAGCTTCGCCCCAATCCACTGCGCGATCCAGTTGAACAGGATGTTCCCGAAGAACGCGACAAACTGCACCATGAGGATCACCATGGTCAGGTCGGCCATGGGGAGCTTGAGCTCGTCGTTGCCGAACTGCGCCGAGAGCGTAATCACCGTCTGCACGGCGTCGTTGTAGATTAGGTATGCAATCAGAAATCGCAGCGTTTGCGGGTAGCGGCGCATCTCGCGCAGCGTCGCCGCGAATGCGCGGAACGTGCTGGTGAGGCCCTCACTGGCATCGCGTATACGGCCAGGCGGCCGGTCCCGCAGGCAGGCCAGCGGAATCAGTGTGAACACCGCCCACCAAACGCCGGCCGACGCCAGGTTGATGCGCACGGCGAGCCCTTCGGAGATCCCGAGCGCAGCGGACTTTGCGAACAGCACCAGGTTCAGCGCAAGCAACAGGCCGCCGCCGAGATATCCGATCCCCCACGCTTTCGACGACACTGCGTCGCGGTCCTCGGGCGGCGCTATGTCCGGCAGGAACGAGTTGTAGATGACGATGGAAGCGCCGAACGCCAGGTTCGCAATCAGAAACAGCAGCCCGCCGGCCAGCCACGCTGCGCCGGTGAGCAGGAACATCGCTGTGGTCGCCAGCGCGCCGATGTATGCGAACGCGCCCATCAGCCTCCGTTTGTGCGGACTGAAATCCGCCACCGTTCCCAGAATCGGCAGCACCACAACCTGAGTGAGCACCGAGAGCGAGACCAGATAGCTCCACCACGAGCGAGGATCGACGGGAATGCCCAGCGGATGGATGCGCCCGTCAGCGCCGGCGCCCGCTTTCGCGAGAGCGGTGAGATACGGCCCCAGGAACAGCGTGACGACGGTAGTGGCGAAGGTGGAATTCGCCCAGTCGTACATGTACCAGCCGCGCTGCTCGCGCTTGCTGTAGGGGAGGGGCATGGCCGCTCGGCCATTATCTCCGATCAGGCCTGTTCCAGATGGACGGACACGCGGCGGAAGCCCCGTTTAGCCTCAGTGACAGAACATGCGCAGCGTTCGTCGCGCGTTCTCCTACTCCACGACCCCGTGCACCTTGCCGCGCACGATGCCGAGGGCGCGGATGCGCTTGTGCAAATTGGTCCGCTCCATGCCCAGCACGCGGGCGGCGCCGGAGACGTTCCAGTTCGTCTCTTCCAGCACACGGACGATGTGTTCGCGCTCGGCTGAGGCGCGGGTCTCCTTCAGATTCGATGGCGGCGGCACATCGAGGGCGATGCGAATCTCCACCGGTATCGATTCTTCAGTGAGCAGGTTTCCCGCCGTGAGAATCGCCATGCGTTCCACGGCGTTCCGCAACTCGCGGGCATTTCCTGGCCAGTGCCACGATTCGAGCAGCGGAAACACGTCGACATCGAATTGTTTCGGTCGGAAATTGTTGCGCGTGCAGAATTCTTCGAGGAAGTATTCGGCCATCGTACGAATATCGCCTGGCCTTTCCCGCAACGACGGTACGCGAATGGGCACCACGCAGAGCCGGTAGTACAAATCCTCGCGAAACTTCTGCTGCTCCACAAGGTCAGCCAGGTTGCGATTAGTCGCGGAGATCACACGGACGCTCACGCGGATGGCCTGCTCGCCGCCCACGCGATGGAACTCGCCCTCCTGCAAAACCCGCAGCAGCTTGGCTTGCGAAGACGCGTGCAGGTCGCCCACTTCGTCCAGGAAAATGGTGCCGCCGTTGGCCAGCTCGAACTTGCCCTTGCGTGCGGTAACCGCGCCGGTGAATGATCCTTTCTCGTGGCCGAACAATTCACTCTCCAGCAGCTCGCCGGGAATGGCCGCGCAGTTCACCTTGACGAAGGGACCGTCGGCAAACGGACTCTCGCGATGCACATGCGCCGCGAGCAG
>JBEKFB010000439.1:0-2960 GCA_050013535.1 Bryobacteraceae bacterium
GCCGGCCGCTTCTCATTGTCCGACTTCTTCGACAATAACGATTACACGCACGATCCACGCACCCAGTTCATGGAATGGGCTGTGATGTACAACGGCGCCTGGGATTATCCGGCCGACACGCGCGGTTACACGTGGGGGATCGTACAGGAGTTCCACACCCGCAACTGGGCGTTGCGCTACGGTATTGCGGCCGAGCCCAGGGTCGCCAACGGCTCCCAGTTCGATCGCCGCCTGCTCCGCGATCACGGCCAGACGTACGAAGTGGAGCGGCGATATAAAATTGGAGACCACGCAGGCACAATTCGCCTGCTCGAATACGCGAATCGCGCCGACGCTGGCAACTATGGCGAAGCGCTGCGAATCGCGGAAGAAACGGCGACAACGCCGAGTGTTGTCGCAACCCGCAAAGTCGGGACATTGAAGTATGGCACCGGTGTTAACTTCGAACAGGAAATCACGAGCGATTTGGGCGTGTTTTCACGCCTCGGCTGGAACGACGGGAAGACCGAGAGCTTCGCGTTCACAGCGATTGATCGTCTGGCGACCGGCGGCATATCGATCAAGGGAACGCGATGGCGGCGAAAGGACGATGTGATTGCGAGCTCGTTCACCGCGAGTGGCCTTTCCGCCGTTCACGAGCAGTATCTTGCCGCGGGTGGCCTCGATTTTCTGATCGGAGACGGCAAGCTGAACTACGCTCCGGAGTATACCTGGGAAAGCTACTACAGCGCGCGGCTGTTCCCGGGATTCTTCGCCACCTTCGATGCGCAGCACTACGCGAACCCGGCATACAACCATGACCGCGGGCCGGTGTGGGTCTACAGTGCACGCCTGCACATCGAGTTAGGGATCAAGCCCTTGCACGGGAAATGACACTATCAAACCCGCAGAGCCGCCATCGGATCGATTCTGGCCGCGCGGCGCGCCGGAATGTAGCTCGCGGCAAGCGCCACCATGAGGAAGAACAATGCGATTCCGGCGAAGGTCGCGGGGTCGGTCGGGCTGACCTGGAACAGGAAAGTCTGTAGCACCCGCGTGGTTGCGAAAGCCCCACCCAGTCCGATGGCGATTCCCGCCAGCGTCAGCGCGAGGCCCTGTCCAATAACCAGCCACAGGATGTCGCTCTGCTGGGCGCCCAATGCCCGGCGAATCCCTACCTCCTGGGTGCGCTGCGCCACGGAATAAGCAATGATGCCGTAGATCCCGATCAGCGCGAGCAGTACCGCCATACCGGCGAACAATTCCAACACGATCGTCAACAAGCGCCGCTCTCCCACCTGCTCCTCCACCAGATCGTCCATGGTTCGCACGTCGGCAACGGGCTGATCCCGGTCCAGCGCAAGCACCTGCTCGCGGACGGACTTGGTATAGCGAAGCGGGTCGCCGGTGGTCCGTATGGCCAGCATTGCGAACGGCTGAGGATTCTGGGCGAAGGCGGTATATACGGTTTCCGGCCAGGAGCTCTTCTCAATGGTTTGATGGATGTTGGCGACCACGCCGACAATTTCCGCCTGCTTTAGATTGACGCCCCCAATCAGAAGCCGCTGCCCGACTGGATCCACGCCATTGGGATATGAGGGCCAAAAACGGTGAGCCAGGGCTTCATCGATCACCGCCACGCGAGGCGCGTCCGCCGTATCCTGGTCGGCAAATACCCTTCCGCGAATCACCGGAATCTTGAGAGTGCGAAAGTATCCTGGCGTGATCATCATGATGGTAATGATGGGGCGGTCGTTCAATTTCAATGGCGGCTTTGCGGCATCCTGAATGGGCGTTCCCGCATAACCCATCATTGGAAGGAAAAACGATGCCGTGGCGCTATGCACCCCCGGCAACAATTCCACTCGCTCAACGAGTTCCCGAAAGAACGACGTTTTCTTCTCGCCCGTGTCATACCGCAACGGCGGCAAAGAAACACGCATCGTGAGCAGGTTCGCCGGGTTAAACCCGAGATCGAGATTCCGCATTCGAGCGATGCTTTCCACCAGCAGGGTGGAGCCGATCAGCAACACAATTGAGAGCGCGATCTGTCCCACCACCAGCAGTCCGCGCGCGTTCACGCTCGGCAGAATTCGTCTGGGGACTCCTTTAGTGGCTGCTTCTCCACTGGCTCGGAGTGTTTCGATGAGGTCGGGCTTGGACGCGCCAAGCGAGGGCGCCAATCCGAAGATTATGCCGGTTGCCATGGAAAGCGCCGCGGTGAACGCGAGCACCATCCAGTCCAGCTGAACTTCACCGGCTCGAGGCAGGTCGATAGCCGTGATGTGTGGAACCGCGCGCAGAATCCAGGCGGCCAGCGCCGCGCCTAGTACTCCTCCGGCAAAAGATAACAGGAGACTCTCCACCAGAAGTTGTCCGATGAGGCGGCCGCGAGCGGCGCCCAGTGCCGCCCGCACCGCGAACTCCCGCGAACGGTTGGTGGCTCGCGCCAGCAGCAGGCTGGCCACATTCCCACACGCGATCAGCAGGACAAAACCGGCGGCGCCGAACAGCATCCAAAGCATGGAGCGCACATTCGCCACAAGGTCGTCCTTCATCGCCGCAACCTCCACGGGGGTTTTCGGCCTGGCGTCGAGCATCGCGGGATGAGCCATCGCGTATTGGCGCCGAATGATTTTCATCTCCGCGTTCGCCTGTCCAATGCTCACTCCCGGCTTCAGACGGCCAAACACGGTCAGGAAGGGAGTGAGTGCTCTGACCCGAGGCGGCATGAGGGGCCAGTCCGATGGATCCGTCATCCATACGTCCAGATCGGGAGACGGAAACTGAAAATGTGGCGGAAGGACTCCGATGATGGTATACGGCGTCGCCGCCAGCGTCGCCGTCTTACCCACGATTCGCGAATCTCCCGCGAAGCGCCGCTGCCATAGGTTGTAGCTGATCATCGCGACTGGCGGGCCGCCCGGCGAATCTTCTTCGGGTAGAAAGCTGCGCCCGAGCATCGGGCGGACATCCGGAAT
>JBEKFB010000440.1:0-4311 GCA_050013535.1 Bryobacteraceae bacterium
TCAGCATGGCCCGGAGATCCGCCCGCGCCGCCGCCGCATCGGTGACGACGAACCCCAGAGTTGTCGCCATGTTCGGGTGAATCATTCCCGAACCTTTGGTCATGCCCGCAATCGAGACGACTTTGCCGCCGATCTCGACTGTCGCGCTGGCTGTCTTCATGCGCGTATCGGTGGTCAGGATGGCCCGCGCAACATCCTCGAAACGATCGGCGGAAAGCGCGCCAACCAGATCGGGCAGTTTGTTCGTGATTAATGAAGCGTCCAGCTCGACGCCAATCACGCCCGTCGATGCGGGAAAAATCTGATCGGCGGGCACGTCTAATTGCGCAGCGGCCGCGTCACAGCAGGCCTCGGCAACGGCATCGCCCGTTCTTGTGGCACAATTCGCGTTTCCGGCATTCACCAGCACGGCTCGCACCATCCCTCGGGACCTCTCCAGGTGCGCACGGGCCACACGCACTGGCGAAGCCTGCACTCGATTCCTTGTGAACACGGCCACTGCCGCAGCCGGCGCATCGGAAACAATCAGCCCGAGATCGTCTCGCGCATCTTTGCGAATGCCCGCATACGTGGCGGCATAACGGTAACCGGCCGGAAGATTCAAGATGCCTTCACTCCCAGGATGTCATTGTCGCCGATGTGAAGCCCATTGAGAAACGCTTCACCGCTCATCCGCTTGCGCCCTTCCTGTTGCACTTCCAGCAATTCCAGACGGGCGCCCGCGCCACACTGCGCCAACAGCCGTTTGCGCTCCGCGATCAGCGCACCGCACGGACCGGTCCCCGCTTCGACGGGTTGAGCTTTCCAGATGTGAAACACCTGTCCGCGAAACCAGGTCCATGCCCCGGGCCACGGCAGGAATCCGCGCGCGCGATTGAAGATCACCGCTGCCGGAGCACTCCAATCCACCAAGCCATCTTCCTTCTTCAGGATCGGTGCGAGCGTCGCGGCCCCGTCATTCTGTGGAATGGGCTGCACAGTGCCGGCTTCCAGCGCGTCCAGTGTCTTCACCAACAAATCCGCTCCCGCAATCGCCAGGCGTGCGCCCAATGCAAGTGCATCCTCTTCGGGGCCGATGCCAGTCTCGTACGTCAGCAGCATGTCGCCGGTATCGAGCCCCGCATTGATACGCATCGTGGTTACGCCCGTCGTGACCTCGCCATTGGCGACCGCCCATTGTATCGGCGCTGCGCCGCGATAATTCGGCAAAAGTGACGCATGCACGTTAATGATGCCGAATCGAGGAAGATCGATGATCGCCTGCGGGATGATCTGCCCGTAGCCCACCACCACCATCGCATCGGTTTCGAGCGCGCGCAGCAGTTCCACCACTTCAGGACGCCGCACTCGCTCCGGTTGAGAAACCGCCAACCCCAGACGCAGCGCCGCTTCTTTCACGGCCGATTGCGCCACGTGGCCGCCGCGCCCTTTAGGCCGGTCCGGTTGTGTCATCACCAAAAGAACGCGGTGCCCGGCCTCCACGACGCGCTCCAGCGTGGGAACCGCGAACTCCGGCGTACCCATGAACACGATGCGCATCGCGCACGCTACCAGTCGCCGGCCTTCTGCAGCTTTCGGACTTTGCGGCGGATCAGGTCGCGCTTCAGCGCGCTCACCCGGTGAATGTAGAGCTTTCCGTGCAGGTGATCGGTTTCGTGGAGAAACGCCCGCGCCAGCAGCCCGTCACCGGTCTTCTCGAACCACTCGCCTTTCGCGTCCTGCGCGCGAATGGTAACCTTCTGCGGACACGACACCTGCTCACGAAATCCAGGAAGGCTGAGGCATCCCTCTTCACCCGTCTGCAAGCCTTCTCTGCCGACTATTTGCGGGTTAATCAGCACCAGCTTGTCCCCGTCGTCCTCGCCGACCTTGGTGTCGATCACCGCGATCTGCTTCCCGATGCCGATCTGTGGCGCCGCCAGACCCACGCCGCGAGCGGCATACATGGACTCGAACATGTCTTCCACCAGCTTGTGCAGTTCGGGTGTATCGAATTCCTTCACTTGTTCGGCTTCAGTCTCCAGCACCGGATCGCCCAGTTTAACGATCGAATACACCATCAGAAACTCTTCACCTGCTCCATAAATCCCAGGAAATTCCGCTTCGTCTCCTCCAGCGAATCGCCGCCGAACTTTTCGAGGAACGCCTGCGCCAGCACCAGCGCCACCATGGCCTCGCCGATGACGCCGGCTGCGGGAACCACGGCCACGTCGCTGCGCTCGTAAGCAGCCAGCGCCGGCTCCCTCGTTTTCAGGTCCACGGATTCAAGCGGCCGCCGCAGCGTGGAAATCGGCTTGAGAAAACCGCGCACGAAAACGTCCTGCCCGTTAGTGATGCCGCCTTCCAGTCCGCCGGCGCGGTTCGCGCCGCGCGTGAACCGCCGCTCGTCGCGATTGTACTGAATGGTGTCCTGCACCTTCGATCCGAACGCGGCCGCTCCTTCTTCGGCCAGGCCGACCTCTACTCCCTTCACCGCCTGCATGGACACAATCGCCTGTGCCAGCCGTCCGTCCAGGCGAGTGTCCCACGCAATGTGCGATCCCAGTCCGGGAGGCACGTTGTGCGCGACTACCTCAAACACGCCGCCCACGGTGTCGCCAGTGCGGTAAGCTTCATCCACCACGGCTTTCATGCGCTGCTCTGCCTCTGCGTCGACGCACCCCAGCAGCACCTCGTTTTTTTGGCTTAACCCGACCAGCTCTTCCCACGAGGCTGCCCTGTTGAGCCGCGCGCTCCCCACCTGAATCACGTGACTCAGCACTTCCACTTCAAACTGCCAAAGGAACAGCTTCGCGAGCGCGCCCAGCGCCACGCGTGCCGCCGTTTCGCGAGCGCTGGCCCGCTCCAGTATGTAACGCGCGTCTTTGAAGTTGTACTTGAGTGCGCCAGCCAGATCGGCATGGCCCGGCCGCGGGCGCGTCACCGGCTTGCGCTTGTCGTCAGCCCCCCGGCTTGCGCTTGTCGTCAGCCCCATCCGCGTCCTCGACGGGCAGCGCTTCGGTCCAGTTCATCCAATCGCGGTTGCGTATGATGATGGCCACGGGCGAGCCAATCGTCTTCGAATGGCGGACACCGGCGACGATTTCCGCGGTGTCGGTTTCGATCTTCATCCGGCCGCCGCGGCCGTATCCCTGCTGCCGCCTCCACAATTCGCGATTCACCGAATCGAGCGATACCGGGACTCCCGCGGGCAGGCCCGTCAGCGTGGCAACCAGACACTCTCCATGGGACTCGCCCGCCGTTTCAAATCGCAGCATCGTGAGGGAAAACAACTATGTTAACAAGGGTGTCGTTAACCAAGGCTGCCGGAGCGGGGCGCGCGGCGATTTTCGCTACCATGGAAGCCTGCGGAAAGCGAAATGCTCCTCAACCGGTCCGACCCTGTGGCGCGCATTCTCGACCTCGCCGACGATGCCATCATTTCCATCGATACCGAGCAGAACATCATTCTCTTCAACCATGGCGCTGAGCGCATGTTCGGGTACAGCGCTCAGGAGATGAGGGGCCAGCCGCTGGACATTCTGCTGCCGGCCAGCCTTGCTCAAATTCACCGCGCGCACATCCACCAGTTTCACCAATCCGATGTGACGGCACGCCGTATGGGCGAACGCAGCGTCATCCACGGCCGCCGCCGCGACGGTACTGAATTCCCGGCGGAAGCATCCATTTCCAAGGTTGATGTCGACGGCAAGACCATGTTCACCGTCATCATGCGTGACGTTACGCGGCGCACTGTCGCCGAGGAGCAGCTCAAAACCTCGTTGCAGGAAAAAGAAGCGCTGCTCAAGGAAATCCATCACCGCGTCAAGAATAATCTGCAGGTCATTTCGAGTCTGCTGGCGCTGCAGGCCCGCTCGGTGACGGACGAAACCACAAGGAAGAAGTTTCAGGAGAGCCGGGATCGCATCCACTCGATGGCCCTGCTTCATGAGAGCCTCTATCAGTCGGACGATCTGGCGTGGATCGACTTCCCCGAATACATAAAACAACTCGCCGATCATCTGTTCCGGTCCTACGGCGTAACCGCGGAGCGGATCCGCCTGCGCTTCGAGCTCGACCGCCTCTTCCTGAACATGGATACCGCCGTGCCCTGCGGCCTGATCATCAATGAACTGATCTCAAACTCGCTCAAATACGCCTTTCCGGAGGGACGAGAGGGCGAAATCCACGTGGAGTTGCGCGAGACCGCCGGCCGCACTGCTGAACTCACTATCGCGGACGACGGCGTTGGGCTGGTTCCCGGGTTCGACTGGGTGAACGCCAGATCGCTGGGCCTCCGCCTGGTGCGAACGCTCGCGCAGCAACTGGATG
>JBEKFB010000441.1:0-2907 GCA_050013535.1 Bryobacteraceae bacterium
TTAGTGTTCGCCGCGCGCTCACAGTTGCACCCCCGAGACGTGGACCTTGCGCATCAGCACGATCGTCAGCGGGATCAACAGCGGCAGCGCCGACATCACCGCGGCCACGCCAAGCGGCGGGTTGCCGCTGTCGAAGGCCTCATGCATGCCGAGCGTCGCCAATACTTCCGTGGTCAGCGCCGGTGCCCCGCCGGACACGAAATAGACCGTGGTGAAGTCGCCGATCATCCACACCGTGGAAAGCAACGTGCAGATAAGATACAGGCCGGCCAGCAGCGGAAACGTCACATAGACGAATCGACGCACCGGTGTGGCGCCGTCCACGTCGGCCGCTTCATAAATATCCCGCGGGATCGCCATTCTTCCCGCCATGAAGATCAAAGTCCAAAACGGCATCCACTTCCAGATATAAGCGAGAATGTTCGCACCCAGCGCGAGCCAGTACGAATTGAACCAGATCGGCCCTTCGATCCCGAACATCGTCTACAACAAACTATTGAGAAATCCCCATTTGCCCACCAGCATCCAATGAACGGCGAGGAAAGCGGGGATCGCCGGCAAAGCCCAGGGAAGCATGTAGAGAACAAGCAAAGCCCGGATCCACCGGCTTCGACTCATGAAGTACCCGGACAGCAGGAACGCCAGAAACATCTTCACGTTCACGCCGATACCGACGAACAGCAGCGTGTTGACCAGGGTGTGAACATACAGTGGGTCGGCGGCCAACTCGGCGTAAAGTTCCGGCCTGGCGCCCATCCAAAGTCCGAACGCCACCGGATAGACAACGAAGGCCAGAAACACCGCGAGGTACGGTACCAGGAAAGCGATAGCCCAGCAGAACTCCGAGCCTCGCCAGCCAATCGGCAGGCCTCCGGGCCAGACAGGACGCCACGGCCGATTGGCCGCCATCGGACGGCCGGCTGCGAGAGTCTGCTGCGTACTGCTCATCGCGCGATCCCACCAAAAACGGCGAGCGGCGTGTAGATCAGCCCTTCACGCCACCCATGGTCAGACCGGCGGCCATATAGCGGCGGAAAGTGTAGTACATGATGATCGGCGGCAACGCGTAGACGATGGCGGTGGCCATCATGTAGTTCCACGGCGACTCGTCGCTGTTGAGGAACTGCGCCAGCGCCACCGGCACGGTCATGACATCCGGCGAGGACAGCAGCAAGAACTGGTAGAGATACTCGTTCCACGCCAGCAACAACGCATACGTGCCGACCGCGACCAGAGCAGGAGCCATCAGCGGCAAATATATGCGCACGTAAATCTGCAGCGGAGTCGCACCGTCCATCCGCGCCGATTCATCGAGCTCCATCGGGATCGATTTGCCGTACTGCTGGAAGATGAAAATCGCGTACGGGGTGGCGAACGTCACCATTGCCGCGATGACCGACCACCGGTTATCGCCCATGCCGTAGATTTGCATGATCCGATAGAACGGGATCGCCAGGAACGACGCCGGTATGACATAGGTCAGCAGCGCCGCGTTCGTCAGTAGCCAGCCGTGGCGCAGACGCAAACGTCCAATGGTGAAGCTGGTCAGCGAACCGATCAACAGTGTCATGAACATCGTCATCAGGCCGACGAAAAAGCTGTTGCCGAATTGCTCCCAGAATCTCGCCAGATACCAGAAGCCCTCCGTCCAAACGATCACAAAGCTTTGGAACGAAGGGTGATGCGGCCAAATGTCGCCGCTGAACACGTCGCCGTGTTCACTCAACGCGATCATGATCATGTTGTAGATCGGCATGAGCGACCAGATGATCAGCACGAAGCCAAGCGCCAGGCACAGCGTCTCAACCACGACGTTCCGCACCCAGTAACGCGGCCGGCGCGTCCGCGGAATCGGCGCCTCTCTCGCGGGCGACGGATCGGACGCTGCGGTCGCCCGCATGATGACCGTGGCGCTCACAGCTGCACCTCCTGCTTGCGCATCTTGTGCATCAGCAGCACCACGATCGGGATCAGCAGCGGCAGCGCGCACATCACGCACGCCACGCCGAGCCGCGGATCGCCGATGGTGAATGCGTAACGGATGCCAAGCGTGGCCAGCACTTCGGTGGACATCGCGGGTCCGCCGCCCGACACGAAGAACACCGCGTTGAAATCACCCAGCGACCAGATCGTCGAAAGCAACGTCGACACCAAATACAACTGGGCCATGAGCGGGAATGTGACGTGCCGGAACCGGCGTAGGCCGGTGGCGCCATCCATGTCGGCCGCTTCATACAGTTCCTGTGGGATCGCCATCCGACCGGCGATGAAAATCACCGTCCAGAACGGCATGTTCTTCCAGATGTACGAGGCGATGTTCGCTCCCATTCCCAGCCAGTGCGAATTCAGCCACGTCGGACCGTCGATGCCGAACAACATCCACAACGCGCTGTTGAGGAAGCCCCACTGCCCGTTCAGCATCCAGTGGATCGACATGAACGCGGGTAGAGCCGGCACCGCCCAGGGAAGGATATAAATGACAAGCAGCGATTTGACCCACCAGCGCTTGCGCATGAAGAAGCCGGACAGCAGAAAGGCGAGAACCATCTTCAGGTTCACGCCAATGCCTACATAAAGGCACGTATTAACCACCGCGGTCAGAAATCGCGGGTCCGAGAACAGTTCGGTATAGAGTGCCGGGCTGCTCCCCAGCCAAAGCCCGTAGGCGACCGGATAAATCACGAAGGCGCAGAACAAGAGCGCATAGGGCACCGCGAACGCGATTGCCCATGCGAATTCCGAGCCCAACAATCCGCCGTGCCATGCCCGATGAGTGCGCGGCAACGAGGGTACGAAAGGCCTGCCGACCGCGAGCGACTCTTGTGTCGTGGTACTCATTCTCCGCCTCGCCTGTATTACCCGAAGGTGAATTTCGTGAAGATCGCCTCGGCTCGCCGGAATGCCTTG
>JBEKFB010000442.1:0-2904 GCA_050013535.1 Bryobacteraceae bacterium
TGTCGCGATCCGATGCCCTCGCCCGGCACGACTTCTCCCTCCAGCGCGAATGGCCGCTGCAGCATTCTCCAGGCGTCCGTTACCTCGCCGGCGGAAATGAGTCTCCGAATCTGCGTACTGCTTATGAGGGTTCCCCGGCAATCTACAGCCGGGTAGGTCTCCACTTCAAAACCGTAGCGCTGACCAAGCTCCTGCAGCATCGCCGTGTCCCCGGCGGCGCCTCGTCCAAAGCGAAAATTGTGGCCCACGAGTACCGCTCGGGCGCCCAGACGCTCCACCGCAATATCGCGAATGAATTGCTCGGGAGAGAGAGCGGCAAGCTCCTTCGTGAATGGCAGGACCAACACTTCATCCAAACCCGTTTCGCGCATCAGCTCGCAACGCTGCTCGATGCTCGTTAGCAGTGGTGGAGCTTTTTCCTGGGCCACCACCATGGCGGGATGAGGATCGAAAGTCAACACCGCGGCTTGCCAGCCATACTCATGCGCAACCGACGCCACGCGTCGCATGATGGACCGGTGCGCGGCGTGAACTCCGTCGAAATTACCGATGGTCAACGCACAGGGACCAAAATCCGCGGGAACTTCCTGAAGCGAGCGGAACACGCGGAATTTGTGCAAGGGCGGATTGTCCACCTCGATCACCAGGCCGTCGTACGCCAGCCGTACATTCGCCGGGAGAGCTGCTTCCGTCGCTTCGTGCGCCAGATCGTGGCAGATGTGCGTAAAGAACGCGCGGCGCGGCTTCAACGCGGCCACAGTCTTAAGCGAGCCCTCCACTGTAGAGTGCGTCGGATGCGGCCGATGGCGCAGCGCATCGAGGAACAGCACATCCAGATCGCGCAGTTTCTCCATGCTCTCGGGTGGGATGCCGCTATGGTCCGTAAGGTAGGCTGCGGGTCCGAAGCGAAATCCGTGAACGATGCCGTGACCGTGAGCCAGCCGTATCGGTTCGAAATCGAGATCGCCCACGCGAATGGGCGTGTCGCCGAAAATACAGGTTTCAATCTTCGGAATAGAGGATTCCGTCGGGCGCGTGTCGAAGATATAGTGAAACGTTCGCCGGATAATATCGATGGTGTCCGCCGAGCCGTAAACACGAATCGGACCGGACATGTGGAAATTCAGGGGCCGCACGTCGTCCAGACCCATGATGTGATCCGCATGCGCGTGGGTGAGCAGGACCGCGTCCAGCCGTTCGATTCCCGCGGCGAGCGCCTGTTGCCGGAAATCGGGCCCGGTGTCGATGAGCACCGCGTGGCCATTCCAGCGAACCAGAATGGATGGGCGCAGGCGTTTATCGCGTGGGTCGATTGAGGTGCAGACGGCGCAGTGACAGCCAATGGTGGGCACGCCGACGCTGGTGCCCGACCCCAGCACCGTAATCGTCAGCCGGCCATCCGCCATCAGGCCCCGGCCTGGTCCGCGTTTTCGCTGGCGCTCTCGCTGGGTTTTGTCTTAGGCTGCTCGCTTACGTAGACGTATCGGAAGCGCAGTTCCGTGACGGCGTTTTCGAGCAGTCGATGCTCCTCCGGGGAGAGGTTGCCCCTGGTCTTCTCAACAAGCACGGCGAGCATGTCGATGCTGTGACGTGCCAGAGGCAAGTTGGGCTCGGGCCGGTCCTTTTCTTCGCCGAAGTGCATCAATCCAAGTTGCACCTCAGCCTGCATCTTGATGGAGAGGACCAGAAACTCGAACGAAGCGGGAGGCAGAAAATCCGATTCACTCATGGCGTGCTCCTATTTTAGCGGAGCGGCCGCTCGCGTTACACTGAGATCTGCCTCTGACTGTTCTTGTCCAGTAGCTCGGGGTTGCGCCCTCCGCCTCCGCCAGCGGGATGTTGGTGGTGTGCGCGCACTCCGAAGTAGCGGCCCATGCCCGCACCTGCTTTCACCGAGGACAAGGAATTGAACCTGGATCAATATGGATGGAGCGCGTGGTTCGCGCGCGACTTTGCGGAATGGAAGGCCGGCGGGTTTCGCGCGGCCCGCGTGGTCGCCGTCCGGAAAAACGGCTGCCGAGTGGTGACCGAGCACGGCGAGCTGGATGCCTCGCTTTCGGGCCGGTTCGTCGAAATCGCGGTAGGCGACTGGCTGGTGCTCGCGCCGGATGTGGATCGAGTGGAGGCGGTGCTGCCGCGCAAAACCGAGCTGGCGCGCAAACAACCCGGCTCCACATTCGGCCTTCAGGTGCTCGCGGCGAATATAGACGTGTTGCTGATCGTGGCCGGCGTCGACGGCGATTTCAACGTTCGCCGTATCGAGCGCTACTTGGTGCTTGCCGAGCAAAGCGGGGCCGATCCAGTGATCGTTCTCAGCAAGGCAGATCTGCTCGACGCCAATGGCCGCCAGCGGATTCTGGATTCCGCGCGAAGCGCCTCACCGGGAACGTCGGTGATCTTATGGAGCGCGTGGGATCCTGCGGGGCCCGCTGCTCTCAGTGAAGCTGTCGGGGTTGGCAACACTGCGGCACTCATCGGCAGTTCGGGCGTGGGCAAGTCCACCATGGTCAACGTCCTTCTGGGAAGCGACACGTTGCGGACGCAGCCGGTGCGCGAGGGCGACAACCGCGGACGCCACACCACTACTCACCGTGAGCTGTTTCTGTTACCTCAGGGCTGGCTGCTCATCGACATGCCAGGCCTGCGCGAGGTGCAATTGTGGGCGAGCGAGGAATCTGTGGAAATGGTCTTCGACGATCTGCGGGCCATCGCCGCAGAGTGCCGGTTCCGCGACTGCGCGCACCAGGGAGAGCCCGGGTGTGCTGTCGCGCAGGCCATCGTCGAAGGTCACATCACCGCCGATCGCCTGGAGCATTTCCGCCGGCTGCGCGCAGAAGTTGCACAACGCGATATTCAGGCGCAAAAACGGCGAGACAAGCTCGGCAGCCGCGGCCAGAAGCAGCT
>JBEKFB010000443.1:0-3321 GCA_050013535.1 Bryobacteraceae bacterium
CAAGCATTCCCCTGGGGTGGCGCGTTCAACCCCGGCGCGGCGAATCTGCTTGCCGCCGCCGGTCAGCCGGGACATCTTGAAAACGTGGATTCTCACGCCACCTTCGCCAGCCCTTACGGCGCGCTCAACATGGTGGGAAACGTGTGGGAGTGGGTAGACGCGCCCGCACCCGCGCCGCCGGAATCCGAATTCGCCGCCTATGCGCAGTATCTCCACGAGCTGAATCCGCCGTTGTCGCGCACCGAACCCTGGTATCAAAGTCGCGGTGGAAGCTACGCGATCCTGCCGGGGAACGATCCTGCGGCGCTTGTCTGGGATTTTGTCCCGCTTCCCGCGCGCGCCCGCCAGGACGACGTGGGCTTCCGCTGCGCTCTCGATGCCAGCCAGGCAGCGGCCATCCCGAAAAACTGATCCGCCGTTGCGTGCACAACATGCCAAGCGTGCAACTGCGAAGATGTATCATACTGTACCGAGATGAGAACGTTGCAACCGGTCATCTGGGCGAAGGGCACTTTTCTTAGTCCCCAACACCTGCAGGCGCAGGACCGCTTCGAAAGCGTTCTGCAGTTCCGTCTGGACGCGCTTAGTTTCCGTCCGTGGGGTTTCAGCCAGCTCCAGTTCAACCAGGAGCAGCTCGCCAACGGCGTCTTCGCCATTCATCGCGCCCAGGGCATGTTTCCAGACGGGCTGCCGTTTGAGATTCCCGAATCCGACCCGGTCCCGCCGGCCCGCCCCATTGCCGAATATTTCCCGCCCGATTCCAATACGCTGGATATTTATCTCGCCATCCCTTCGTATAAGGAGAACGGCCTGAACGTGTCCATGGCCGCGCGCGGGCTGGGCACCCGTTACCTCGCCGAAGTGGAGACCTTCCGCGATGAGAACACCAACGCCAGCGAGCGCCCCGTGCAGATTGCCCGCAAGAACATGCGCATCCTGGTGGAGGGCGAAAGCCGCCAGGGCAATTCCATCCTGCGCATCGCGCGCGTGCAGAAGACCGAAGCGGAAACCTACCAGCTTGACCCGCATTTCGTCGCCCCGCTGCTGGATATCTCAGCCAGCGATTATCTGATCTCCATCGCCCGCCGGCTGATCGAAAACCTCTCGGCACGCAGCAGCATGCTCTCCGGTATGCGCCGTCAAAAGAACCAGAGCCTCGCCGAGTTCACCGTCGCCGACATCGCTAATTTCTGGCTGCTCTATTCCATCAACACCCACTTCCCGCAGCTCCGCCATCTGTTCGAGACGCGCCGCGGCCATCCCGAGGAGCTGTTCGCCATCATGGCGTCGCTCGGTTCCGCGCTCACCACGTTTTCGCTCGACATCAAGCCGCGCGACCTGCCCGTGTACGATCACGACGACCTCGGCCGCTGCTTCAAGGAACTGGATGAGATGGTGCACCATCTGCTGGAAACGGTGGTTCCGAGCAATTTCGTATCGCTGGCGCTGCGCCTGGTGCGGCCGTCCATCTACGCGGCGTCGCTTACCGAAGACAAATACCTGCAGGATACGCAGCTTTATCTCGCCGTGAGCGCCGAGATGGGTGAAGCGGACATTATCACGAAAAGCCCCGCGCTGATGAAAGTGTGTTCGGCGAATCATATCGAGCACCTGATCCGTCAGGCGCTGCCGGGCATGGCCATGACCCACGTGGTGCAGCCGCCCGCCACCATCCCGGTGAAAGTGAACCACCAATATTTCAGCCTGAGCCGGTCTGGTCTGGCGTGGGAAGCGGTGCTGCGCTCACGCAATATCGCGGTCTATGCGCCCGCCGATTTCCCCAACCCGCAACTGGAATTGATTGTGTTATTGCCCGAGCCGGTAACGCCGCAGGCGGGACCAGGCGGAGGGTCCTGAAGATACACGAACACGGACCGCGGCTAACGGCCTTCTCCCTGGCACCGCGACATCGTCCAATCACCGCGCGACAAGCAAGCTTCCTGCGCGAGCCTCTCGTATCAAGGAAGGACGGCGTCATTGATCAGCTTGCCGTGGATCGTCCTGAAGATCGCCTCCGAAACGAATGGGCTGACACTGTTCCCAATCCCGCGAAACGCGTGCCATTTCGTTGGGCCAAACTGGAACCAGTCCGGAAAGCCCTGAAGCCGCGCCGCCTCCCTCGGTGTGATTACGCGTGGTTCTTTAAAGTGTATTGGGCGCAGTGCCTGAAACGACCCTCGATCAGGACCTGTTCCGGCGCGTAGCGTTGGACAGTGGCCGTTTCGACGCAGGCGCTGGGCACGAGAGACCGTATCGACCTCGCCCTCGGGGAGTCGGCCGAAGCGCATAACGACTTCGCTTGTGTGCCTTGTGGCGACGCAGCCCGATACGAGACGACCTTCTCGAAACCTTTTCAGCGCCTCCCGATCACCGACAGCGCTCGGGATCGCGCCATAGGTTTTGGTCCAGTATCGCCCACGCTCGATCGTCCGTAGAGGCCGCCACCCGAGATCGTCCGTCAGCCAAGTTGCCTTTATTCGTCGCGGAAGTCCGGCAAGTGCCGTTTCGACGTTGGTTTTGCGCGTCCACTTCCCCTTGTAAAAATCCGCCGCCTCCAACCGCTCAAATCGGTCCGAAAGGTAACCGACAAAAAAGACCCTCTTCCGAATCGTCGGGGCACCGAAGTCCGATGCGTCCAAAACTATAGGGTCGAGGATGGTGTACCCGCTCCCGACCATCGCGCGTGCCCGATCAACGAGGGGGAGATTCTGGATATCCACTATTCCGGGCACGTTCTCCGCTACGAAGAATAACGGCTGTAGTTCGAATACGAGCCTAAAGAAGTGCAGAAAAAGGCCGTTCCGCGCGTCGTTGGCGTCCCGTTTCCCGATTCTCGAGAAACCCTGGCAAGGCGAGCCGCCTATAAGCCCGAAGGAGCAGTTCCCGTCGAACTTCGCGGCCGTAAGTATCTCAGTGCCGGAGAGCGTCGATATATCCGACTCAAGATGCTCATTTTGAGGGAAATTTATCTTGTGAACATCCAAGAGCGTCGAGTCTTTGTCCACGGCTAGCGCCAAACGGAAACCTGCTCTCGCTGCGCCAAGGCCCAGACCTCCAATCCCACAAAATAAGTCGATTACCGCCGGATTGGCAATACCTTTTTTCACCCTATCTCCGGTTAGAGCCACTCAGACAGACACTTTTAGAAACTGCGGTACGTACTGATAGAATTCCATGTAGTTGCTTATTGCCAGAACGGAGTCCCAGTAATTGTCGCTTAGTCGCAACTTGAGGCGTCTGACAACAGTGCGAGCATCGGCGTCCGGCATGAGCTTGTCTATCGCGAGTCGCTCACGCAGGCCAAGATAAGGGACGGCTATG
>JBEKFB010000444.1:0-2885 GCA_050013535.1 Bryobacteraceae bacterium
TCCGCCGCGCGGAACTTACCCTGCTTGAAGTAGAAATTGCCGATGGTCAGTTCTTTCTGCGCCTGCATGGGATTGAACGCGTAGACCTTCGGCTTGGGATTCTCCTGGACATCCTCTTCCACCGGTGGTTTGTACCTGGGCTGTTCGGTTGAGGCGGGCTGGTCCTGCGCGCTCGCCAGCGGCATCAGAACAGCAAGAAAGACGGCTGGCAGGAACGCGCGTGTCACAATAAGAGTATAACTTTGCGATGGAACCGCGGCCCGAACTAAAGGAACAAGCCGCGCAACTGCCCGCCCTTCCAGGAGTTTACCTTTACAAGGACGTCCACGGAACGGTCCTCTACGTCGGGAAGGCGAAGAGTCTGCGCAGCCGCGTCCGCAGCTACTTCGTCGAGGAGCGGCTGGCCGACGCCAAGACCGGCAGCCTTATCATGGAGGCCGCGGGTGTCGACTATATACTTGTCGACAACGAGAAGGAAGCGCTGGCGCTCGAGAACAATCTCATCAAGCGCCACAAGCCGCGCTTCAACATCCTCCTTCGCGACGACAAGACTTATCCGTACATCAAGCTGACCAGCGAAAAATACCCGCGCGTGTACGTGACCCGGCGGCTGATCAAAGACGGCTCGACGTATTTCGGCCCCTATTTTCCGGCGAATCTGGCGCACCGGTTGGTACATTTTATTCACGGGCATTTCAAGGTGCCGTCGTGCCGTGTGGATTTTTCGCGCACGCACAAATACCCGTGCCTTGAATATCACATCCACCGCTGTCAGGGACCGTGCGTTGCGGGGCTCACCACTGATGAGAATTATGCGCGAGCCGTGCACGACGTGAAGCTGTTCCTCGAAGGACATCTTAAGGATCTTGCGGGGCAGTTACGGGCGCGCATGCAAGCGGCATCGGATCGAAGTGAGTTCGAACAGGCGGCCGCGTTGCGCGATCTGATCACCACCGTGGAAGAGCTGGAACAGAAGCAGAAGATGGCCACGCTCGCCGGCGATGACACCGATATCTTCTCTTTCTACGCCGAGCCTCCGCTGGTAGCCGTGAATCTCTTTCACCTGCGCGCTGGGAAGATCGTCGACCGGCGGGAGTTTTTCTGGGAAGACCAGGAATCGCTCGATCCCTCCGAGCTGTTTTCTTCGCTGCTGAAGCAGGTCTACATCGGCCAGCAATACATCCCGGCGCTGATCCATGTGCCCGTGGATTTCGAGGACCGCGAAGCGCTTGAGGAATTCCTGGCGGAACGGCGCGGGCGCAAAGTAGAGATCCACACCCCGCAGCGCGGGCAAAAGAAGGCCATGCTCGCGCTCGTCGAGACCAATGCGAGGCATAGCTTTATGCAGCGATTTCGCGTGCTGCGGCCGACCTCGAAGGCAATTCAGGAGGCCTTGGCCGACGCGCTCGATCTGGCCGAGCCGCCGAAGCGCATCGAGTGCTTCGACATTTCACACATCCAGGGCACCGACAAAGTGGCCAGCATGGTTGTGTGGGAAGACGGGCGGATGAAGAAACAGGATTACCGCAAGTTCATTATCCGCACCGTTGTGGGCAACGACGATTTCGCGTCCATGCGCGAGGTGGTTTCGCGCCGGTATTCGCGGCTGAAGGAGGAGGGCAAGCCGATGCCGGGGCTGATCCTGATCGACGGCGGTCTGGGCCAGCTTCACGCGGCGGCCGAATCGCTGGAGGCGCTGGGAATCATTAATCAGCCGTTGGCGGCGATCGCGAAACGCGAGGAGCTGGTGTACGTGCTGGGCCGCGAGGACGAGCCGGTTCGGCTGGATCATCACTCGCCGGTTCTGCACCTCATCCAGACGGTGCGCGATGAGGCCCATCGTTTTGCGGTGACATTCCACCGCACGCGGCGCAATGCTGCGCGAATGACGTCGGAGCTTGAGAGCGTCCCCGGTGTCGGTGAGAAGACACTCAACAAGCTTCTACGCCATTTCGGCAGCACGGAGCGGGTCAGGCTGGCTGGCGAAGAGGAGCTGGTGAAGGTGGTGGGTCGCGCCGCCACCCGACGATTAATGGCTCACTTCAACACACCCGTGATCACTCCCGGATTGCCAATATTGCCGTGAAGCGGATTCTCTTCGCGACCATCGGGTCCCTTGGCGACCTGCATCCGTGTCTTGCACTCGGGCTGGAACTGGCGCGGCGCGGTCATCGGGTGACCATCGCTTCTACCGGGTTCTACCGGTCAAAGGTGGAAGCTCTGGGCCTTGGCTTTGTGCCGCTTCGTCCCGACTGGAATCCCAGCGATCGCGAACTCATCGCCCAGTGCGCGGACCTGAAGACCGGACCGGAAGTGCTCATCCGCCGGATCGTTTTGCCGCATCTGCGCGCCACCTATAACGATCTTCTCGCGGCGGCCCGCGAGGCGGATCTGATGATCGCGGGAGAACTGGTGTATGGCGCTCCGCTGGTATCGGAGAAGCTGGGGCTGCGATGGGCGTCGGCGACTCTTTCACCCGCCTCGTTTCTCTCCGCCCACGATCCGTCCGTGCTGGTGAATGTGCCTTGGATGATCCACCTCCGTAAGCTCGGTTGGCCCGTTTATCGCGCGGTAATGAACGTCGGCCGCCTGGGCACGCGGCATTGGTGGGATCCGGTGCGGCAACTGCGCCGCGAAGAGGGACTGCGGCCCGATTGCGACCCGCTCTTTCGCGATAAGTTTTCGCCCAATTTGGTACTGGCGCTCTTCTCATCTCTGCTCGCGCGACCGCAGCCCGATTGGCCTCGCCAGACCGTTCAACCCGGATTCGTTTTCTTCGATGGCCGGGATGCAGCCGATGACGCGCCGGCCGAATTGACAGCCTTTCTTGCGGCGGGAGATGGGCCCATCGTGTTCACGATGGGGTCGACGGCGGTGCACAATCC
>JBEKFB010000445.1:0-2883 GCA_050013535.1 Bryobacteraceae bacterium
TTGCTGTTGGCGTTCGCGGGCACGCCGAGCATGACCTCGAGCTTGTCGCCCTTTCGGATGTGCAGGCTGGAGTGCTCAAGGAGTGAAGACTTCAGCGCCTCGGCCATTTCACGGAGCAGTTGCGCGAGGGGGAGTTTCTGGCTGCCAGCGTGGATGATGGTGTCCGGTCCAGCGTTATCGAGCACCCGCTTGATGGAGCGGACGATTGTCCAGCTCGGTTCCAGTTGCGGCGCCCAGGCGTCCCAGCCGTACAAGCGCCAGTCGCGGCACACGGCCATGACCGACGGAAACCAGTCATAGTGTTCCCCGTCCGGCGTCTCGAACGAGACAACGGGATAATTGCCGCGATCGACGGCGGCGACTACTGTTCGGGTGGTTCCGAAGTCGATTCCCAGACGCACAGCTTTGTTTGAGGATAGCTTACAGCGATGTGGGAGGTCGCGTCTTTACTATCGCCGGAAGCAGGCGCTGCGCCGTTTCTTCACGACAGCCGCGATATTGAACACGATGGAGATACCGAGGAGCATTCCCATGACCGCGTGCACCAAGTCTCCCGCGAGCGGCGGCATTGCCAGACGCAGGAGAAGCGCCAGCGCGAGGCACAGCGTTCCGATGGCCATCAACGCTTTCGATTCTTTCCTGCTGTTCTGAAACATCGTTGTTACAGAATACCACGCGGCCTGAGCTATCGCTGGCTGGCTTCCCCGGCCGCAACCCGTTTGTTGAAATCGGCTGATTTTCCCTTAGGAATGCTGAGTGATTCCCAACTTCCGCCCTGAAAATGCTTCGCCAGCAGAACGATCTGCCCGCAGTGACACGCATAGTGGGCCAGTTGACGGTTAATGGCCTGCATCACCGAGTGCGCTTCGCCGCGGATGGTCACCGTGCGTGACAGATCGGCGTCGGTCAGCGGCTCCAGAGCGCTGAAGACGCGCTGCCAGCCGTCGTTCCATACGGCAAGCAGGGCTTCGCGGGTGGATGGTGGATCGGTGAACTCGGCATCGCGATTACGATCCGGCTTCTCGCCGTCGCTGGTGAGAAAATCGGTCCAGCGCGACCGCATGTTGCCAGCCATGTGCTTCATGACGATCGCGATGGAATTGGCCTCATCGTCGATCAGAGTGAAGAGATGCTCGTCGGAAATCTGTTCGATGGCGCGCTCGGCCATCCTCTTGTACTGACGGTAAACGGCGAGGGCATCGGCAAGGTAGGACGTAGTGAATTCGAGAGCCATGGATCTATGTTTGCGCGATTCACCGATCTGCCCAATTGCACGATGCCCGTGTTACACTGACTTCGTGGCAAGGAACGTCACAATCCGAATCTCCGATGAAGCGGCCGTCTGGGCGCGGCGGAAGGCGGCGGAGGAGAACACTTCAATGTCCCGGCTGGTGGGCGAGATGCTTGAACGCCAAATGCGCCTTACCGACGAGTACTGGCGAGCTTTCGACCGCTGGAAGAAGAACCAACCGCGGGCTGTAAGGGGCGCCGCCCAACGCCTTACGCGCGAGGAATTGCATGAGCGCCGATGACGGCTTCTTTGTCGACTCGAATCTCCTCCTGTACTACGTCGATCCCACCAATCGCGAAAAACGCCTGCAAGCTAAGGAGTGGCTGGAAGTCTTGTGGACAGCGGGAACGGGTCGGCTAAGCTGGCAAGTGCTTCACGAATTCTACTGGAACGCAGTAAGGAAGATGCGCCTGGCGCCGACAAGCGCGCGCGAGATCGTGGAGGACCTCAGTTCTTGGAGGCCCGTGGAGGTTTCTCTGGGAGTCGTGCAGCAGGCCTGGCAGTGGATGGACGCTGCACAACTCTCTTATTGGGACGCACTGATTTTGGCGGCGGCGCAACGCTCAGGCGCGCGATATTTGCTCTCCGAGGATTTCCAGAGCGGCCGGCGCTATGGTGACGTTGAGGTTCTGAATCCGTTCGATCATTCTCCCGCGATGTTCACGAATTAACAGCGTTGATCGAGGTCGTGTTTTCGCGAGGAACGGCATCGTCACTCATGATATGGTCAATGAGATTATCCGGTGACATCAAGGCCAAATTTCCTGAACATCCTCAGCGACGTCAGCCTGCAGAGCGCCACCTACACGGCTACTGGCCGGCTGATTGTCAAACGAAAGGCCAGCGCCGATTCCCTTCCTGATTTTGAGCACCTGCGGGACCGCGCGAACGCCATCAAACGGCATACGGTCGATCACCTCGATTACTATCTGGAGGAACTCGAATCGAACGTCGTCGCGCACGGTGGCCATGTAGTCTGGTGTGAGACGGGAGAAGAAGTAGCGGATTTCATCCTGAGCCTGGCGAAACAGCGCGGGGCAAGGCTCATCGTGAAATCGAAATCGATGACCACTGAGGAAATCGATCTCAACGAGCGGCTGGAGCACCACGGCCTCGAAGCGGTGGAGACCGATCTCGGCGAGTATATCCTGCAACTCGCGCACGAACGGCCGTACCACATCGTCGCCCCGGCATTGCACAAAACGCGCTTCGATGTAGCCGATCTATTCAGCGAGCGGCTGGGCGTGGAGCGCGAGGTGGTGATAGAAAACCAGACGCGCATCGCTCGCCGCGTGCTGCGTGAGAAGTTTCTGGCTGCCGATATCGGCATTACCGGCGCAAACTTCCTGGTTGCGGATTCCGGGGCCGTGGTGGTGGTGGAGAACGAAGGGAACGCACGGCTCAGCTCGTCGGCGCCGAGGATCCACGTCGCTATTGCCGGTATCGAGAAGGTCATCCCCCGCGCGCAGGATCTTCCCGTCTTTCTGAAGTTGCTGGGGCGCAGCGCCACGGGGCAGCCGCTCACCGTTTATACATCGATCCTCACGGGTCCGCGGCGGGCGGGCGAGATCGACGGACCGGACGAGTTCCAT
>JBEKFB010000446.1:0-2854 GCA_050013535.1 Bryobacteraceae bacterium
GTATCGCCATAGGCGGCCGAAGAAGCCGCATACACGACGCGCCGCACTCCGCCCTCCGCGGCCGCGCGATATACCTGGAAAGTCCCGTCGATATTCACCTGATGCGACGGTACCGGATCGCTGATGGATCGCGGGACCGACGGTATCGCGGCCAGATGAAATACGGTGTCGGCGCCGCGAATCACCGGCGCGATCGCGTCATAATCGCAAATGTCCAGCCGGTGGAACTCAACCTTGCCGCGGATCTCTTCGAGATTGCGCTCATGCCCGGTGAGCAGATTGTCAATCACCACCACCTGTGCGCCGGTTGCCAGGCTTCCCCTCGCCAGCGCGGAGCCAATGAAGCCCGCGCCCCCTGTGATTACATGTTTTTTCATCGTTAGCTTGTTTTCGCGGCCTCAGCGGCGGGACGAACGCCCACGCGCGCGACAAATGTGGCGTATGCGCCGGGCGCGGTGCGCTCCCAGTATTCAATGAAGCGCTCGCCCACAGCTTCCAGGTGTTTTAGATACCCGGGACTTCCGAACGCATCCCGAATTGGAGCGACCACCGGCTTCATGCGCGTCCACGTGAGCAGCAATTCCTGACCGCTCTGGAAGAACAATTCGTCATTCAACACGCCGCCGGTAATGAATGAGGCCACCATGTCCCAATAGCTGGTCACCATGCGCAGCGATGCGCTCGCCTCGGAATTCGCCGGGCACAAGGCCATCGATTCCTCGAATGTCCGGCAGTAGAAGTTCGTCATGAACCACTTGCGCGCCTCGCGCAACCGCTCTTCCCGGCGCAGATCATAAAGCTGCAGAATCAGCTTCGCGTCATCGTAGGAAGCCTCTCGATCCATGAGGCTATGATCCCACAACGATGCATCCCGGGCCGAACCTGCACGACGCAACTACTGGGCCACGCGCGACACGCAATCGTAGCCCGCCAGGAACCCTTTCTGGAAGATCGGCGGGTTCATCTCCAGGTAGTAACGCACCGTGAGCGGCTTGCCGTTTTCAAGCGTCATCGGCTGGCGCGCCTGCCCCTGCCGCGGCACCCACTCGAATACGTATCCGCTGCCCGATGGCGTCGACTTGTCGGCATCCCCGAAGAATCGGAACACCGCCCAAAGACCATCGTAGCTCTCGAAGCCGAACTCAGGTCCGCCCAGGCTCCCATTCAGGTGCGCCGCGTGCGTGCTGCCCGGCCATGAGAATTGTCCCGTGGGTCCACCCTGTCCGGTGGCCTTCAGCGTCTGGCCATCGAGCACCAGCGTCATCGTCTTCAATCCTTCCGACGGCATCGCTTTCATGCTGTACGTGAGGTGCGGTTCTTTCGCTCCGTTGGCGTAGAACGCTTGAGACAGCGTAGCGGCGTGGTTGAAGAAGCGCACAAACTGCGGTGTCAGGTGCACGCTCGATCCCGAAGCCAACACGTATTGCGAACCAACCTTGGTCAGATATTGCTTCAGATTCTGATCGTAGAAAGTCCACAGCAGGCCGTCGGGCGGACGCAGAATGCCATCGACTTCCTCCAGCGTCGCATCGCGCGGGGAAGAGCTGTTGAACGGGTACTTGTTCACGATTCCGTTGAACGCGCTGCAGAAGTTGCGTCCCGCGCCGTTCAATTGCGCCGGCCCGATGTTGCCCAGCAGAGCCAGGACATACATAATCGGGTCCTTCATCAGCTTCTGGGTCATCTGATCCACGTTGCCGCCGGGGTCTGGCTGGAAGTGGTTGGCCACTTGTCCGGTGACCATCAACGCGTTCTGTGCCACGCTTTGCGTCTGGCTGATGGCAGGATCGTTGGGCCCGCTGGCGTGCGCGGCAGCATCGAGCGACGTTTGCAAATTGAGCAGCGCACTGATGTACGGATTGTTGGCGTCCGAGATGAACTGCGTCATGCAGGTGGCTGGCGGCGTCATGTACTGCAACGGCTGGAACGGCGCCTTGGCGTCGTCCGAAGTGACGTTAGTGTTCACGGAGCCCAGGCAGAACAATTCGAGTAGCGGCGACCGGTTGTCCGAGAGCATCCTTAGCTTGTTCGCGGCGTCGGAAAGGCTCGCGTAGCGCACTATAGACGAATTGTTCACGTATTGCCGCCACTGCGCGATGAAATCCGAGTGATAGCGCGCAATGAGCAGCGGCACCATTTTGTCGGGATCGATCGCGGCCGCGGCTTGCGGACCCAGCACCCATTCTTCGCCGCCCAGATAGCGGCTGGCGTGATGAATGGCGTCGTCCATGAAGGCCCAGCCGTCTTTGCTGAACGCTCCCGCGACATCGCGATTATTGATCACGGTTTCGGCTGAGCCGGCGAACTGCTTGTTGAAGTTAACCGTCGGATTGCGCCGCGAAGCTTCCGCCAACATGGCCTGATAGATTCGTTCGAGTGCGGCGAACTGCGCCAGATAATGCCTCGCGTGCGCCACCGCCTGAGTGTCTTCATCGGATGAGTACGGATTTTCGTAACGCAGCTCGTCGCTATAGAAATCGAACTGCTGTTGCGACAGCTTTGCCCTTTCGGTGTCCAGCGAGCGCGTATTCAGCCAGTGCGTGTAAAGGAACGGAGACAGGAACTCCCGCGTGCTCTTCTCGTGATGCGAAGTGGTGATGAGGTAAGCCTTTAGCGTGTTGTATGCGGGCGTGTATTCATCAGTGGGGCCGGGCGCGTCGGGCAGCCGTTGGAGCCAGGAAAGCATACCGGCCTGGGTAGTGCCGAACATCAGCGAATGAAAACGGCCGAAGTAGAGGCGCCGGACCGATGGATAGAGTCGATTCCCCGTGTAGAGTCCCCAGCGCAGGCGCCACGGCGCGCCGTCACGATGATAACGGGCCAGCGTTTCCACGGACTCGCGCAGCGTCTCCAG
>JBEKFB010000447.1:0-3947 GCA_050013535.1 Bryobacteraceae bacterium
CCGATGTCGCGCTGCACCAGCCAGCCCGCGAAGGCGAAGTTGCGCATTCCCGGCGCTGAATTCAGAACCTCGCCGGCGCCGCCGTACGTCGTCCATGGTCCGGCGCTTTTCTGTGCCCACACTGGCAGCCGCTCCCACAAGCGGCCGTTGCCAAGCCCGGCACGCGCGCTCCCCGTGGGCAGTTCGAGGAAAGGGAAAATGCCGAACTCGGGCCGAAACTTCTTCTCATGGACGAATCGATACTTGACGCCGAGTTCGGTGTCGCCGATTCCGAATGCTCTCGGACCTGGATTCCCCACGAACGTGGCGGCCGGGATCACCATGTGCAACTGGACGTCGGGCACGGCGCCCCAGTTGATCTCGAACGCCGGGCCGAAGTAAAACGAACCAACGCTCGTGGTGTCGCTGGCGGAGAACAGGTAAGCTTCGTAATGTTTGAAATCCACGGGCTCGGGGTCGTCGGTTTGAAACGGAGGGCCTGCATACAGGACACCGAAGCAAACAGCGAGGAGGCCGATTCGACGCATTTTCCAATGCTAACGCGGGCCGATCCAGTCCAACTCCAAACGGTCGACGCGCCGGAATTCCGGATCTCCGGTCATCAGCGGGCAGTTGTGCTTTTGAGCCAGCGCAGCCACGAATGCGTCCGCGTAGGAGATGGGGAAACGGCCCTTGAGCGAAGCGGCGCGCCAGATGTCATCGGCTGTGGGAACCTCTATTGTCACGGGCAGAGTTCGCGAAGACTCACGCCACGATTCGGCGAGATCCGCGCTTTGATTCTTGCAGAGGACATAATAGACCTCGCCTACATTGATCGCGCTCATGACGAGGCGTGAATGGCCTTCTACTGCCTCTTCGAGGATCTTTGCGACGAAATCGCGTGCGGGCTCCCGGCCGCTCATCCACTCCAGAATCGCCCACGAATCAAGAACGCGAGTCTTCACGCTCGCGTTCCTCACGTTTGACGACGGCGAACGTCTCCATCAAGCCGCGCCCAGCGGCGGCACCCGCCAACTTCTTCCAGGCGGGCTCTTTCGAGAGCACGATATCCTGGCCGCGCACTTCGAGGGTAAGCTTGGTTCCTGCGGACAGGTTCAGGGCGTCGCGAACGGTTCTTGGGATCGCAATCTGTCCCTTGGAGGAAACTGTAACCTGTTCCATGAATGTATCTTACCATGGGTAAGATTCAGAGGCCGACTCGTGCCGATGGGGATGGCGCCAAAAGGGCCAATCCGCCGGTTAGACTAAGAGGCATATGCACAACGAATTCACGGCAATCGTCGAGCAGGACGGTCCATGGTACATCGCCTATTGCGCTGAAGTTCCCGGTGCGAACGGCCAGGGCAAGACGCGTGAGGAGTGCCTGGCGAATCTTAAGGAGGCTATTGCCCTGGTGCTGAACCATCGGCGCGAGGATTCGCTGCGCTCCATGCCATCCGACGCGGAGCAGGAATTAGTCGTCGTCGGATGAGGCGCGAGCGTCTGCTGCGTCACCTTCGACGGCACGGCTGCGTCGTGCGGCGCGAAGGCAAGGAGCACTCGTTGTGGGAGAACCCGCAGACGGGTCACGCCGAGGCAGTTCCCAGGCACACCGAGATCGCCAATCTGCTGGCGCGACGAATTTGCCGAAAGCTGTCGATTCCCGATCCGCCGGGTTAAGCTCAATACCCCAGCAGCCGCTCCGCTTCCTTAACCAGGTCGTCCACCTGAGGCAGGGTCTCGTGCTCGAGTTGCGGATGGTAGCCGACCCATGTGTCCAGCGCGCCCACGCGGCCCACGGGCGCGTCAAGTGAGGTGAACAGTTCGTTGGCGATGCGCGCGGCGATCTCCGCACCATAGCCCCAGGAGATGCAATCCTCATGCGCGATCATCACCCGATTGGTCTTCTCCACGGACTCCTTGATCGCCGCCCAATCGTAGGGAGACAGCGTTCGCAGGTCGATCACCTCAACCGTGTGCTCGGGATTCTCCTTCTCCACCTGCAACGCCGCCAGCAGCGATTTCTGCACCAGCGCGCCGTACGTCACGATGGTCAGCCGCTGGCCAGGCTTTACCACTTTCGCGCGGCCGAACGGAATAGTGAAATCGGGACCGGGATGCGGTGAGCGATTGTACGGCTCGCGATAGAGCTTCTTGTGCTCGAGGAACAGCACCGGGTCGTCGCAACGAATCGCCGTGCGCAGCAGACCGCAGGCATCCAGCGCATTCGACGGCATCACCACGCGCAGTCCGGGATTGTGCGTCATAAACACTTCGCCACACTGGCTGTGATAAATGGCGCCGCCGTTGAGGTATCCGCCGATGGGCACGCGAATCACCATAGGCGCGCTGAAGCCGTTGTGCGACCGCCAGCGCAGCGTTGCCAGCTCATCCCGAATCTGCATGAACGCCGGCCAGATGTAATCGAAAAACTGGATCTCCGGCACAGGCTTCAGACCGCGCGTGGCCATGCCGATCGCACGGCCGAGAATGCACGCCTCGGCGATGGGAGTGTTGAAGCAGCGCGCCGAGCCGAAGCGGATCTGCAATCCTCCGGTGGTCTTGAACACGCCGCCTTTCCCCTTCACCTCCGAGAGGCTTTCCTCGCGGCAGCAATCGGCCACGTCTTCGCCGAACACCAGCACGTGCGGATTGCGCTCCATTTCCTCGATCAAGGTGAGGTTGATCTCATCCACCATGGTGCGCGGCTCCCCCTCGAACCGCGGCTCGGTTTCGAAGCGGTCGCTGGCCGGGTCCACTTCTTCCGAATAGAGAAACCGCAAAGCAGAACCGTGCGGCGGGGGCAGGGCCATAAGTGCACGGTCGGTGGCCGCGCCAATCTCCTCATCCACTTCGTGCGCGATGCGCTGCAGGCATGCCGGTCAAGCACGCCTTCCTCGATCAGCCACTCCGGGAATTTGCGGAGCGGGTCGCGGATCTGTTCGGCGTCGCGTTCCTCTTTCGTCTTGTAGAGACGCTCGTCGTCGGAGAGCGAATGCGAATAGGGGCGAATCACCGTCGCGTGTACCAAAGCCGGCCCTTTGCCCTCACGCACAGACGCGACAGCCTGCTCCAGAGTGCGCCACGACGCGATAAAATCCGTGCCATCCACTTCGTATCGCGCCAGCCCGGGAAAACCCGAGAGTAGCTTCGACACGTTTCCGCCCGGCGATTGGCGCTCCACCGGTGTGGAGATGGCCCAGCCGTTATCCTCAACCAGAATCAGCAACGGCAGCTTGTCGAGGCACGCCGCATTCATCGCTTCCCAGAACTCGCCCTCGCTGGTGGCGCCTTCACCCGTGCACACCAAGGTGATCTCGTCGGAATCCGGCTTCAGATAGCGGCTGGCGTGCGCGCACCCGACGCTCTGCACCAACTGCGTTCCCGTGGGTGACGACCCGCTCACGATGTGCAGCTTTGGCGAACTCCAGTGCGACGGCATCTGCCGTCCGCCCGATGAAATATCGGATGCCGCGCCAACCGAATGCAGCATCATGTCGTCGGCGGTGAAGCCAAGGGCGAGGCTGAGCGCGCGGTCGCGGTAATAAGGATAGAACCAGTCGTGGCCGGGCTTGAGCAGCATGCCCGCGGCGGTCTGGATGGCCTCGTGCCCCGCGCCGCTGATCTGGAAGAAGATGCGATTCTGGCGCTTGAGCAGGATTTCGCGGTCGTCGATGCGCCGCGACATGTACATTGTCCGGTAAGCGCGGACGAGTTCCTCGGGCGTGGGCCGCGTCCCGGCGGCTTTGTCGAGGGTGGTTTTCACAGCAATACCCTGTCCGATAGGCGCGGTCATCGGTAGCCGGTTCTCCCGTCCCAGTTTAGTACACCAGTCGGCAATTCTAAAGAAACATTAACGTGCTAATGTTATTTCGTGATGTTTGTCGTTTTGCTGGCCGCTGCCCTCGCCTGGCAGGCGCCGGACACCGAGCCGAAACTGAAGACGCGCGATGAAACGCCAGTGATGG
>JBEKFB010000448.1:0-2833 GCA_050013535.1 Bryobacteraceae bacterium
TTCTCGCACAGCGGAAAGGTGTCGCGCAGCTTCGCATGGAAATTGCGGCTTTGAAACGGGGGCAGGGAAGCCAGCACAGTGGCCATTTGCGGACGATGCCGCCGCAGTGCGTCCAGCAGCACAGATGTTCGCCAGAAGAACATACCGGCATTCCAATAGAAGTTACCCGCCTTCACAAATCGCTTCGCCGTTTTCAGATCCGGCTTTTCGCGGAAACGCAAAACCCGCGCCGGTTCGATAGCTCCCGCCTCCGTCCCACGCGGAAACTCGATGTATCCGTAACCGGTCTCCGCCCAGCGCGGCTGAATTCCCAGCACCGCGATCTTTCCCTGAGCCGCACTCCGAAACGCCGCACGCACCAGGCGCAGGTAACGTGCCGGTTTGGCGATATAGTGATCAGCGGGAAAAACGCCCATCACAGCGTTGGGATCGAGCGACTGCAGGATGTGCGCCGCAAGACCGATGCACGGCGCCGTGTTGCGCTGCGCTGGTTCGGCCAGAATCTGCCGGGGCGGAACCTCCGGGAGCTGCTTCACCACTTCGTCGCGCAGAAACTCGTTGGTGACGATCCAGATTCTCTCCGGCGGCAGCACCGGCTTCAGGCGATCTACTGTTTGCTGGATGAGCGACCGCTCGCCCATAAACCGCAGCACCTGTTTGGCCGTCCGGCGGCGGCTGCGCGGCCAGAAGCGAGTGCCGCGTCCGCCGGCCATGATCAGGCCGTAATAGTTCGATTTCATGTGCTCACCGCGCGGGCAAAACCCCGTGCGCGCCTATTGCAGAGGGTAGCCCTGGACGAGCCGCAGCGTCCGATCCCATCGCGTCTTGGTGAAAAAATGCTGCGCCAGATCGATGAAGTGGTGCACGTTGTAATCCTTCAGGTCCTCGGTGGGCGCATCATAGGACCACAGGATAATCGCCGGCTTGCCGATGATATTGCCCCGCGGCACCAAACCCCAGTAGCGGCTGTCCAGCGAATTGTCGCGATTGTCGCCCATGGCGAAGTAGTAGCCGGGCGGCACCACCAACTCGCCGTTCACCACGTTGTCGCGCAGCATAGCCGTTTCGCGATCGTACATCTTTTGGTCGAACGCGAACACGGGCCCGCCATCGGGAAAGTTGTCGCGATACTGATCGTATTCGGGCCGGATGTGGATGACGTATGGCTCATTCGGCAGGTGCCCGTTCAGCCAGAGCTGTTTGTTGATCAGCTTGATGTGATCGCCGGGCAGGCCAATGGCGCGCTTTACGTAATTCTCATCCAGCAGCGTGGGATGGCGAAACACGATGATGTCGCCGCGCTGCACGTCGCTGTACGGCAACAGGTGCTTGCTGATCGCGCCCGGCGGCGAATATGCCAGCTTGTCGACGATCAGATGATCGCCGGTGAGCAGCGTGTTGTGCATCGACGACGTCGGAATGGCCATCACCTGCGCGACAAACGTCGTCGCCCAAACCAGAATCAGGATGGTCCATGCCCATTCGGCGACGAATCCGCGCACGGGAGGCTGCGTTTTCGCGACGACTGTCTTTGCGGCGGCGGGTTTCGGTTTCTCGTTCTTAGTTGCGGTAGCCATGGATCAACATGAAGGTTCGGTTCCAGCGGGTTCTTGTGAAGAAATGCTCGAACAAATCAAGGACGTGTGGAATGGTGGATTGTCCCGTTAGCTCGTCGCCGGGCGCAGCGTACGACCAGTAAATGATGAGCGGTTTACCAATGATGTTTTCGCGCGGCACAAAACCCCAGTAACGGCTGTCGGACGAGAGATCGCGGTTATCGCCCATGGCGAAATAGTGGCCGGGCGGAACCACCACGTCGCCGTTCACCACGTTGTTCTGCAGCATGGTCATCGCGGGAGCTTCCAGATGCGTGTCCGGCTCGCTGGGGAAGTTGTCGCGATAACCCTCCACGATGTCGCTCTTGTGATATACATACGGCTCATTCAGCCGGATGCCATTCCGAAAAACCTGCTTGTTCACGATGCGAATGTGATCGCCGGGCACGCCGATCACCCGCTTGACGAAGCTCTGCCTGATATCCACGGGATAACGGAAAACGATGATGTCTCCGTCGTTCGGCTCGTGGAACGGCAGAATGTGCCGGCTGACGATTCCTGATGGGCCGTAAGCCAGCTTGTCCACCAGCAGGTGGTCCCCAATTAACAGCGTGTCTTCCATGGAACCGGAAGGAATGACGAACGCCTGCACCAACATCGTGGTGAGAAATACCAGCAGCAGGATGGTGATGGCCCACTCGGCGATTGTGTTGCGGTGATTGACGCTCCGGATTGGCGTCTCCGGCTCCGGCGCCGGGGCCTCAACGGGAAGCGTTTCCTGATCGAGAGCGCTGATTTCCGTCTGCTCCATCGATTCGCCCATGGGCTGGTCCCTTCAGTGTAACAGGGCTTCGGCGCGAGACACCGTGCGTGATCGGGGGCGCTGTTCTATGTTCTATAATGATAGAAGTTTCGGCCCGTCTGGAACCCCGAACAATATAGCTATGCTTACGGTCATTTTGACGATCATTCACGTGCTGGTGTGCGTTTTCATGGTGGTTGTGGTGCTCCTGCAGAGCGGTAAGGCCGCCGATCTGGCCGGCGCGTTTGGCGGCATGGGGTCTCAGACGACGTTTGGCCCGCGCGGTACGGCAACGGCGCTGTCGAAAGCGACCGCGATCGCCGCGGTCCTCTTCATGGTAACCTCGCTCTCGCTGGCAATTCTGGCGACGCGCGGCCGTGGTGGCGCCGGATCGAGCATTTTGGACAGCACTCACCCGAAGCCGCTTTCCACCGTGCCCGCCACACGTAAACAACCGCTCGGTCCCGCCGGTTCC
>JBEKFB010000449.1:0-2812 GCA_050013535.1 Bryobacteraceae bacterium
GCCTCGCCCACGCAGGTCAACTTTCAGGTCCCGCCGGACACCGCGCCGGGAGTGGCTACCATCACTATTGGCAGCGCCGTCTACGGAGCCCTGATCGGTACCGTCGGACCGAGCCTGTATTCAACCAATCAAGCCGGAACTGGTGTGGCTGCGGCCACGGCCGTGCTCACGGCGATGGACGGCACACAGACGGCGGAGCCTGTATTCACGTGCACTTCCAGCGGCTGTACCGCCACGCCCCTGAGCCTGGGGTCGGCCACGGACACCCTGTCAGTGACGTTCTACGGGACCGGCATCCAGGGCCGCAGCTCACTGGTTAATGTCGTGGCCGAGGCCAATGGCATCCCACTGCCGGTGACTTATGCCGGGCCTTCCAGCACTCCCGGTCTCGACCAGGTCGTTGTGACCATTCCGAGCACACTGGCCGGCGCGGGCTCGATTCCGGTGATTCTCATGGTGGATGGCTACAACGCCAACGCTGTGAACATCAGCATCCAGTAGCCTGGCCCTGAACTTTTTCTGCTATCTGTCTTACAAAGATTCAGACATCCTGTTCCCCTGATGGCGCGTCTACCAGCAAGTGGGAGAATCCGGACGGGACGTGCAGGTTGACGAAACTGCGCGCCTTTTCACATGACCAAACGCGACGTTTTTCGAGTCTGGGGCCGTGTTCTTCGCGGTTATCGGCCCTTTCTTTCCATTGAGATCACGCGTGAATGCCCGCTGAAGTGCCCGGGGTGTTACGCGTATGAGACCGATCATCTGGGCGCGGGAACTCCACTGCGAGAACTCGCCGATTTCAAGGGGCAGGCACTCGTGGATGGCGTCTTAGGTCTGGTTCGCCGCCATCGACCCATGCACCTGTCCATCGTCGGCGGAGAGCCGCTGGTGCGTTATCGAGAGCTGGACACTCTTCTTCCGAAACTCAATGACATGGGAGTGCAGGTCCAGGTTGTGACGAGCGCCGTCCGGCCTATTCCCGCCGCCTGGGCACAACTGCCGAACCTGCAAATCTCAGTGTCGATCGACGGTCTGGCGCCCGAGCACGACCGCCGTCGCGCCCCGGCCACCTATGATCGCATTCTCAAACACATCGCCGGTCACAGCATCGTTATTCACTGCACCATCACGCGGCAGTTGTTATCGCGAGCGGACTACCTGCGTGAGTTCGCCGAGTTCTGGTCCGCGCGCCAGGAGGTGAAAGCAATCTGGTTCAGCCTCTTCACACCGCAGCAGGGACAAGAGAGCGAAGAGCGCCTGACCGCTGAGGATCGCGCCTGGATCGTCCAGGAATTGGCCAGCATGCGGCGGCTGATTCCCAAGGTTTATCTCCCGGACAAGGCGCTGGAAGTCTATGCACATCCGCCCGCTTCTCCGCACGAATGCTTGTTCGCGCGAGCCACGACGTGTATCTCCGCCGATCTCGAAACTCGCATCACGCCTTGTCAGTTCGGTGGCTCGCCGGTGTGCGCCGAATGCGGTTGCTTCGCCTCGGCGGGACTGGCGGCGGTGGGCAGACATCGTCCGGCGGGTCTGTTCCCAGTTTCGAGAGCGTTTGACCTCTCGCGCAGGATCGGAGAGCTTCTGAACCCGGCTGCGCAACCAGTGAACGAGGCGCATCAGTTCCCAATTCTGAACGCCTGACGATACGGGAGATTTGAAAATGGCGGAGGAAGAGGGATTCGCTGGTCCGTAACTATCTGATTACGCATAAGTTATTGATTTTTAAATTGGCACGATTGGCGCAATTTGCATCAAAACGGCAGTTTTGGCAGCTTTGACTTGCAAACTCGCTACAGTGAATTTGAACTTTGAACCCAGTCAGCCTCCTTTTTGATGCTACCTCGGCTGTCCGATCCCGCCTTAGTTCCGGCGTAGCGTCACGGCCCTGACTTCGAGCATCGGCGACAACAAGCATGAAAAGTTGAATACTGGGAGGTCCGGCCCAGGGCCTTTCAGTACGACATCTCCCTTCACCTCCACATCCCAAGCCGCCGTCAGCATCCCCGCAATCTGACGCCCTTCCGCGACCTCTTGCACGGAGGAATACGCGGACCTCTCAATCCCGGTGTCGCCCACTTTGCGCTCGGCAGCACTACGGCAACGATCAGCAGCGACCGACATCCACCCAGGACCCCGAAGCTGCCGTGGCTTTATCAGAGACCAGTACCAGTTCCCCTCGGGAGACTGCGTCGCAGGCCCGAACTTGCCGCCGGAAAGACGCGAGCATTCGACCAGTCGCCCACCGAAGCCGGAGCGGGAACTGGAAACGGCGATAAACGTCGCATCTGGATTGTCCGCTCGAACACGAAGCAGGTAGCTACTGTCGAGTAGGAACGGAACCGTGTACAGCGTGCCCATTACGGTATTTGGAGGGTGCAACGTCCTGTCGATGCATAACTTCTCTAGCATCGGATCGTTTTCAATGGCATCGTTTCTAAGCATCCGTACATTGCGCGACGAGGTCGGGTCACTTGCGGCGGCAGCCGAAGCGACAACCTTCGACTGTGGCGGAGCGGAATTGGCCGGGGGCGGATTTGGCGACGGAGTTGTCCCACCGGCGAGTGGTACGCCAGATTGGGCCGCGGTGGCAGAAAATGAGATGCCGCCAAGATTATCTACAACCCACGGAGGGCGGGCAATGTTCACGTTGCCGAAGTACCCTCCTTGGGCAGCATTGAATGCGACCGACGCGGCACATTTTGGCTGCGGTACCCCGTTTACTGAAGCGAATGGTTCGATGTGATATGCGTTGACCTTCGGTTGTTCACCGGCTCGTGGCTGGTTCTTCCATGTTGCCGTAGCTTCGGGA
>JBEKFB010000450.1:0-3406 GCA_050013535.1 Bryobacteraceae bacterium
TTGCTGACGTCCATCGGTCTGATTTTGGCGGTCAGTCTGAAGGACCCATTACGCGACACGCTCGAATTCCGCAAGTTTGCCTGGGGCGTAGCGGCTGGGTGTCTGCTGCTGTTGTTGCCGTTGCTGAAGCCGTTCGCCTCGCGCGATTACTCGAAGCTGGTGTACACGCCCCTGATAGCGGCCTTCGCGTTGTTCGCTCTATTGGTGGGGTTCGGCTCAGGGCCGACGGGAAGCGACGCGAAGGTGAACCTGGGGCCGTTCCAGCCAGTGGAAGTGATCAAGGTTTTGCTGGTTTTCTTCATGGCGGGATACTTCGCGAAACGCTGGGAATGGTTGCGGGAGTTGCATGAACCGCGCGTGCCGCAATTCCTGCGATGGCTACATGTGCCTCGCTTCGCCCACGTGCTGCCGGTGATGTGCGGGGTGACCGGCGCGCTGGCGATGTTTTTTTGGCTGAAAGATCTCGGTCCGGCATTGGTCACCGGTTTCCTGTTTCTCACCATGTTCGCCGTCGCGCGCGGGAAGGCAGGACTAGCGCTCATTGGTGTGGTGGTGCTGGTTGCCGGAGTCGCCATCGGTTATCACTACCGCACGCCGCAGACGGTGGTGCAGCGTATTGAAATGTGGCAATCGCCCTGGGATAACGAAGTGCGCGGCGGCGATCAACTGGCGCATTCGCTGTGGGCGTTTGCCACCGGCGGACCGCTTGGTTCGGGGCCGGGTTGGGGCGATCCCGGCCATACCGATCTTGTGCTCTCGGCGATTGGCGAAGAGTGGGGCTTCGTTGGCGTACTCATTGTCGGACTTTTGTTCGTTTGGCTGGTGGGGAGATTATTGCGGTTGGCACTGCGCGCGGCGAATGACTATGCGTTTTTCCTGGCGCTCGGTTTCGCGACGCTTATCGCTCTGGAGATGCTGCTCATTTCCGGCGGCGTGCTCGGGGCGATTCCGCTGTCCGGCGTGGTTTCACCGTTTTTGAGCGCAGGGAACACAGCGATGCTCGCGAACTTCCTGATCTTCGCGCTGGCGCTGGCATTGTGCGACAAGAATGCAGCGCAGGGTGATGACGCAGGCGGCATTCCATTCCGAACGCCGGTTCGAGTGCTCGGCGCAGTGCTGGTGTTGGCGGCCGGAGCGTTACTGGCCAAAGCGGCATCGATACAGGTGTTCCACGACAACGACTTGATCGCGCGCGAAAGCAACGTGATGCAGGATGATGGGCACAAGCGGCCCCAACGCAATCCACGGCTCAACTCGTTGGCGCACGAGCTGACACGCGGGACCATTTACGACCGCAACGGTCTGCCGCTCGCCATCAGCTCATGGAGCGAACTGGAACGGCATCGCGCGGAATACGAAAAGCTGGGTGTGTCCATCGATGTGGCGTGCTCGCGGCTGGACAGCCGATGTTATCCGCTGGGACCGGCGCTCGCACAATTCCTCGGTGACGTACGCACCGGCGACAATTTCCACGCGACGAACGCGTCGCTGGTGGAGCACGATTCGGACACGACGCTGCGAGGCTTTTCGGATTACCGTGAGCTGGCCGCTGTTGTGCGTTACCGGCATCAGCCGGGGAATGCCGCCTTCGCACGATTGGTGAATCGCGACCGCAGTGTGCATACCACCATCGATGCGGGCTTGGAGTTGAAGGCGGCAGATATTCTGAGCCGACGTCTGGCTGCCGCCGGGAAGACAGATGGCGCGCTGGCCGTGCTGAATCCGCGAACCGGTGACGTGCTCGCGCTGGTGAGCGTGCCGTATCCCTCGGCAACGGGCCCCGCGCAACCGGATCAATTGCTCGATCGCGCGCGCTATGGGCTCTATCCGCCAGGTTCGACATTCAAGCTGGTGACCGCAATCGCGGCATTGCGCCTCGATCCGAAATCGGAAGAAGCCAGCTTCCATTGCGTGCGTTTACGCGATGGCCGAGCGGGTACGCTCATTCCCGGATGGAACCGCCCGGTGCGCGACGATGTCGGCGATTCCGCGCACGGAACACTCGCCATGGCGCGGGCCATCCAGGTGTCCTGCAATGCTTATTTCGCGCAATTGGGCGTGTACAAAGTGGGGGCGCAGGCGCTGCACGACACGGCGGCGATGATGGGCATTTCCACGGGCGAGATGCAGGAGTTGCAGAAGATGCTGCCGTTCGCTGCCTATGGACAGGGGCCGGTGACCATGTCGCCGTTCAAGATGGCGCGCGTGGCGGCCACGATTTCGGCGGACGGAGAAATGCCGGAGGGACGCTGGATTACCGATGCATCGAATACGCGGCGCGATGGTCCGTCGCCGATTCTGCCGCCGGACGAGGCGAACTTCATAGCGACGGCGATGCGAGCGGTGGTGACGGGAGGCACGGCCCGGCACGCGATGGCCGGTTTGGACGTGGCAGTCGCTGGCAAAACCGGAACAGCGCAGGTGGAGGAAGGTCTGCCGCATTCGTGGTTCGCGGGGTTCGCTCCGGCGGATGCACCGGCTGGCGACCGCATCGCGTTCGCGGTGGTGGTGGAGCACGGTGGGTATGGCGCGCAGACGGCCGCGCCCATCGCAAGAGAACTGGTGGGAGCGGCGCGGGATTTGGGAATCATTCGAGCCAATGCGGGGGACGCAAAGTGACGAACTGGATGGAGAAGCTGGGGCGCGCGATTTTCGAGGCGCCGTTTGGCGGCGAACAGCTTGTGCGCGATGCGCCGGGGATGGCTGAAATTCGCGTGGCCGTGCTGGACGAAGTTCGTGCGAAGACGCATCGCGTGGCCGGACGAGAGGTGTTCCCGTACAACGTAATTAAGCTGCTGGTGCGCGGTGTGGGCGAAGAGCAGGCCGGCGTGTTTCACGGAGCGTTCTTCCGGCAGTTGATCGAACAGGAGCTGCGGGACGGGCTGGGAAGAGTACGCGTGCGCTTTCCTGCCGATCTGCGTGTCGAAGTGGAGACCACTCCACAATTGCCGTCGGCTGAAGAACAGTGGCTGGTGGTGCAGGTGGAATCGCGAGAAACCCCGGCTACCATTGGGGCCGCTGCAGAAATAAAGCTGGGGCGTCTCATTGTCGTGCGCGGCGAGTCCAGTCAACCCGAGGTGGTGCTGGAGAAAACGAGAACGAACATCGGTCGGCCGGTGGAGGTGTTCAAGCAGGACGGCCCGTCACGCATCAACGATATTGCATTCGCCAGCGAATCCGAAGTGAACCGTACCGTCTCACGCGAGCACGCTCATGTGCTCTTTCACAAGCAATCCGGCGAATATCGCATCTACAACGACCGCAATGCCAGGAATGGCGCCTGCGGCCTGTGGATCATGCGCGACGGCCTAAGCCAGGAAGTGCACCGCACGGCGCGAGGCGCTCGGCTGGAGCATGGCGATGAGATTCACCTTGGGTCGGCGGTGTTGCGGTTCCAGTTGGACGG
>JBEKFB010000451.1:0-2804 GCA_050013535.1 Bryobacteraceae bacterium
CGGACATGTTCGGCGGCGGCCTCCACCGAGACTGGTCCCGCGCCCTGATTGCGTCCATAGCCGGGCAGATCGGGAATCAACAAGCGACCCGGAGCAAAGGAGCCTGCCGCGTCAGGCACAGCCAGCATCTGAAACAGGCCGTGTATGAGCACGACCGGTTCGTTCATGACGCCGGGACTGCGGCTCGCAGATGGAATTCGAGAACGCTCTCGGAAGGGATGATCACTTCGCTGCGAGTTGCCGCTTCGCCTGCTGCGCCCGCGCCGGCTCCGGCAGCCGCTCCTTCGGCAGCACCCTTCCTCTTGTGGAACATTCCTCCAATAGCCCCACCCACCGCGGCCGCTCCGCCTACCATCGCCGCGCCGGTTTTCTCACGAAGCGAACCCTCGCGGAGAAAGATGTCGCTGCGGACGAAACGGAACTGTCCACGAACCGATATAGCGACAAGACGCAGCTCCAGCTCAGCGCGGCCCTTGAAGTGTCCCGACGACGTTGCGTTCACCACTTCCAGTTGCGCATTCGCACCGCGCGGGACAATCACGCTGCCGCCGGCCATTAGTGGTGCATCCACACTGGCGGCGAGCTTCTGGCCACGAAAGCTTCTGCCCGAATCAATCGGCTCCATCGTGCGCACGCTCACAGTGGTGCCGGCCGGTATAATCAGCTCGCTCTGTGCCGGAGGCGCTTGTTGCTGCGGCGGTGGGGGTTGTTGCTGGTTCGAAGAGGCCGCCGGCGGGATGCTCCCCGAACCGTGGCCAGCATCGGTGGGAGGCGCAGTACCGCCCGGAACCTGCACTGGCGGAATATCCACTTGCCCCTGAGAACTGCCGGACGAGTTGGCGTTTCCGGTAATTGGCGCGACCAACCCTCCGCTGGGCTTCGGAGCAAAAGAGTGCAGCTTGAGAAACACGGCGGCGCCTGCGAGAATCACCACGCCGAGACCAAGCAGGGCGAGACGTGGTACGGTCCACGAAAATCCCGGGGGCGGTGGTGGCGGAGGCGCGACGAACCCCGGTTGAGTAAGCGGGGCCGTGTTGGCCATACCTGCGTGCACGGGTCCGGCAACCACCGGAGCAACCGCAGCCATGCCTGGCACGGCGACCGCCGCGGGAACCCACCCAGGCTCACCCGGGTTTTCCAAAGCCGCGCCGAACTCCTCGGTTGTCTGAAAGCGCGCGTTCGGATCTTTTTCCAGCGCTTTAAGCACGGCGTTCACCACGCCCTGCGGAATGTACGGATAAAACTGCGTGGGTGGCGGCGGCGGTGTGTTCACCTGCGCGGTCATCACCTGGTAGTCGCTGTCACCGTCGAATGGCACGCGGCCCGCCAGCATTTCGTAGAGCGTTACGCCAAGTGCGTAAATGTCCGACCGAATATCCACGCTCCGGTTCATCACCTGCTCCGGCGGCATGTACCACGCGGTTCCCACCATGGTTCCGGTTTTCGTCATGCCGCGGTTGCCCAGCACTTTGGCGATGCCGAAATCCATCACCTTGACGATGCCCTGGCGATTCACCATGATGTTGCCAGGCTTGATATCGCGATGCACGATGCCCATGCGATGCGCATAGCCCAGCCCCAGTAATGCCTGACGGAACAGCGGAACCGATTCGGTGCTGGGGATAGGGCCGCGCTGCATGATCATGCCGGCGAAGGTCTGGCCTTCGATGAATTCCATCACCATCCACGCTGAATCGCCCTCCACCAGGAAGGCGTAGAGCGTGGCGAGATTGACGTGATTCAGGCTGGCCTGCGCGCGAGCCTCGGCGCGGAAACGCTGCTCCAGTTCGGGATTCTTAGCCAACTCAGCGGTCAAAGCTTTCAACGCGACGACGCGGTCGAGCGAAAGATCGACGGCCTTGTAAACCACGCCCATGCCGCCTTCGCCCAGCTTCTCGGTAATCTGATAGCCTGCGACCCTGGTTCCAATCATCCGGTACTTCCCTGCTTTACCTTATCTTGCCTGCAGCCATTGTGAAATGACATTCACATACACGACGGGCGCGCCGGCTGCGGGTATGAAATTGAATACCTGCCCGTTGACGCGCATGTGAAACGCCGGATGGCCGCGAATGGGGATCATGTTTACTCTGACGTCCGTGATCGCGGAAACCGGTGCCACGAAATCGTCGCGGCGTCCGTCGCTGGCGCCGAGGACGTGATAAACCACGCGCCCTCCGCCGATCTGCAACTGGCCCCAGCATCGTGGCCACGGGACGCCGGGACCATGATCGTGAAAGAGGTTCATCACCGGGCTGGCACGCACCTGCTTCTGAGGCACCGGTGGCGGCGGAGCCTGGGCGGTCTGAGTGTCCGGCGGCGGGGTTTGCGTCTCCTGCTGTTGCGAAGGCGGCGTCTGCACCGATTGCGGAGGCTGTTGCGGTGGCGCTGACGAGGTTTCCTGCTTCGGACGGTTTGTCCCGCCGCGATCCACCTGGACATCAAGCGTCTTCGAAACGGTTTGACCGTCGGCGGCCTTGGCCACCAAAACGAACTGTACATCTGAACGTGCGTTGAACTCACGGCTGCCCTGGGCCGGAACTGTACCGATCGCGGGACTGATGACTACCGCGCTTGCGCCCGCCACCGCCCAACTCAGAGTCACGCGCTGGCCCGGGCGAACCGGGTTCGGCGTGGCTTCGAACGTCTGCACCTGCAATCCCGCCGCTGCTGGGGTGTTGTTCATTTCGATGTCCACGCGCTCCTGATTTGGCGTGGGATTCACCACTTGCGACGGCGCCACCTGGGGAACGGCGGCTGCGGACAACGGCTTTGGCGGCGGTGGCTGGAAAAGCGATTTGAAA
>JBEKFB010000452.1:0-2755 GCA_050013535.1 Bryobacteraceae bacterium
GATGGCGATCTGCGCCGGCCCATGATTGCGAACCTGCTGGGCTTACCGGACGCGCCCGGGCTGGCGGACGTGCTGGCCGGCCGCTGCGAGATTGGCGACGCCATCGTGCGAACCGAGCAGTTTCCGGGGCTTAGCGTACTGGTGGCGGGAGAAAAGAAGGAAAATCCGGCTGAATTACTCGGTTCGGAGAAATGGGTCCGTCTTATGGAAGAGTTCCGGCAGCAATACAGGTATGTGATTGTCGATGCGACGCCGGTGGCTGCGGTGGCGGACTACGCTCTGGTGCAGGAAGCCTGCGACGGAGTGGTGTTAGTGGTTCGGCAGGATCACACCGAGCGGGGGCTGCTGAGCACTGCCCTGGGCGTGGTGCCGGAGGGGAAGTTATTGGGCGTTGTGCTCAACTGCGTGGAGAACTGGTTTCTCTGGAAGACGCATGGGTACGGTTACTACAACAAGGCTGAGAAGAAGAAGAAGTAAACGGTTTTCGGTCGACGTAAGGAATTCAGGCACTTGCGAAGGAATCTGTAAGTGAAGGGGCGGAGCTGTGTATGGCGGTTCATTGGTACGCGGTGCGGACGCGGTCGAAATTCGAGGTGAAGGTCAGGACCCGGCTCTTTGACAAGGGTGTGGATTGCTATCTTCCCGTTCTGCACGAGACGCACCGCTGGAAGGACCGGAACAAAGAGATAGAGGTGCCGGTCTTTCCGGGATACCTCTTCACCCGCCTGGTGGATTCCAGCGAGGCGCGTCTCGCGGTGCTGCGCACCGAAGGAGTAGTCAACATCCTTGGCCAGGGAGAGCGCATCGAGCCCGTTCCGGAAGAGGAGATTGAATCCCTGCGGCGGCTGCTCGCGGCGAAGCCGCGATGCCTGGCTCATCCGTTCCTGCAGGAGGGCGCGTGGGTTCGCGTGAAACGGGGCGTGTTGAAGAATCTGGAAGGGCTGCTGGTGCGAGTGAAGAACCAGACGCGGCTGGTGTTGTCGGTCACTCTGCTTTCGCAATCGGTCTCGACGGAGATTGACGCAAGTGATGTGGAGTGCGTGCGTTCCGCCGAGGCGATGAGCCGCCGGTTGGCGTGACTTCGGGACAGGCATAGAACAAACGGGTGGCGATTATGTATCCGAATTTGAAGTTGCAATTATGGAAGACCGGCGTCCGGCAAAACCGGCTGGCGCAAATGCTGGGCATGGACGAGACGGCCCTGAGCCGTATCGTCAACGGATACCGGGAGCCCGGAGCGGAGCTGCGGCAATCCATCGCCAAACTGCTGGAAACCGATGAGGCGTGGCTCTTTGCGCGGGTGGAGCGGGAGGTTGAGCGCAGCATGACGCAGGTCAACGGGAAGAACGGCGCATGACCGCATACCAGCGGGCGGCGGCAACGGGAGGGCCCGGCGGTAACACCGGGGCCCGGTCATGATTATTACGCGCAGCCCTTTGAGAATCTCGCTGGGGGGCGGCGGAACGGACCTTCCTTCGTACTACAAGGATCGCGGTGGATTCGTGCTCGCGGCGGCGATCGACAAGCACGTCTACATCACGGTTCATGAGCCGTTCGCGGACCAGATCATCCTCAAGTACTCGCAGATGGAAGTGGTGGGGAAGCGCGATGAAGTGAAGCATCCCATCGTGCGCGAGGCCCTGAAGCTGACCGGGATCGACAGCCATATAGAAATCGCCAGCATGTCCGACATACCGGCGGGCACCGGGCTGGGCTCTTCCGGGAGTTTTACCACGGCGTTGCTGCGAGCACTGCATGAGCTGAGGAACGACAGCGCGCAGCCCGAAGTCCTCGCCGAGCAGGCGTGCCATATCGAGATGGATCTTCTCCAGGAGCCGATCGGCAAACAGGATCAGTACATCGCCGCGTTCGGAGGCATCACGGCGTTCACCATCCATCCGAACGGAGAGGTGGACGCGGTGCGGCTGAAGCTTTCAGCGGAAACGCTGAGCAATCTCGAAGACAACCTGATGTTGTTCTTCACCGGGTTCACGCGCAGCGCTTCCGGCATTCTTCGCGACCAGCACGCGCGCAGCAGCAGCAACGACCAGACGATGCTGGACAATCTGACCTTCATCAAGAAGCTCGGTTATGAAAGCAAGGGCGCGCTGGAGAAGGGCGATCTGCATGAGTTCGCGCGCCTGATGAATGTCCACTGGGAACACAAGAAGCAGCGTTCCCCGAACATGAGCAACGGGGCCATCGACGATTACTACTGCCTGGCGCGGAAGTCGGGAGCGATTGGAGGCAAGCTGATCGGCGCCGGCGGCGGCGGATTTCTGATGATGTACACCGAGGACAAGACGCGGCTGCGGCGCGCGATGACCGGAGCGGGGCTGCGCGAAGTGCGCGTTCGGTTCGATTTCGACGGCACCCGCGTGGTGGCGCGGTCCTGAGAGCGCATGCTTCCCGTCGCCATTCTCGCCGGCGGTCTGGCCACGCGGCTTCGGCCCGTGACGGAGACCATACCCAAGGCGCTTATCGACATCAACGGCGAACCGTTCATCGCCCACCAGCTTCGTTTATTGCACGCGGCGGGCATCGAGCGGGTCGTGCTGTGTGTTGGTTATCTCGGCGAAATGATCGAGGACTGTGTGGGCGATGGAAGGCAGTTCGGCGTGCACGTGAGCTACTCGCCGGACGGACCGAATCTGCGCGGCACGGCCGGGGCGGTGAAGAACGCCCTCCCGCTACTCGGTGAGCGGTTTCTGGTTCTGTATGGGGATTCGTATCTCCCATGTGATTACCGCGCGGT
>JBEKFB010000453.1:0-5792 GCA_050013535.1 Bryobacteraceae bacterium
AGCTTGAAATGCGTCGGCGCCTGGAACGGATCGTAATTCCGCAACAGCGCCAGCGTGACGCCCAGCACCGAGAGTTTCCGGCTGCGTGCGCCGTCGTTAATCTTCGCGATGTCCCTGGCCAGCCGGTCGGCGTTGAGGAATTTGGTCACCGGAACGGCTTCCTTGGTTTCCTTGTCGCACATAACCGCCATACCGATGCCGCAATTCGGATGGCATCCGCAGCTCAACTGGCCCCACTCCGCCGCCGGCCCGTGCACCAGATCGGCAAAATCGGAGAACGTGCTCATGAACGAGATGGGGAACCAGTCGCGAACCGGCTCGCCAATTCCCACCTGATCTTTCACGTCGTGCGCCAGGTGCGAGAGCGTGTAGCGCTGCGCCTGCCGCCGCTCGTCGGTGATGGCTTCGTCGCGGCCCGTGAACGAAACCGGCTGGAAGGAAAGGAACGGAATCTTCTTCGGATTATCCAGAGCGAACCGGACCACCGCGCCCACCTGCTCGTTGTTCACGCCGTTGATAATCGTGATCACCGGCACAATGTCCACGCCGTTTGACCACAAATTCTCAATCGCCCGCATCTTCACGTCAAACAGATTGCCGACGGCGCGATGCGAATTCGCCAGGTTGCCGATTCCATCGAACTGCAGATACGCATACCGCAGCCCGGCCTCGGCCGCCTGCCGGCAAAACTCGGGACTCTTGGCGAACTCGATTCCGTTGGTCGCCGCCTGCACGCTGTTGTACCCGACCTTGCGCGCATAGCGCACGGCGTCCAGAAAATACGGAGACAGCGTCGGCTCGCCGCCCGAGAACTGCACCGACATCTGCCGGTGCGGCTTAATCTGCATGGCGTTGTCGAGCAGCGTCTTGATGTCTTCCCAGCCCAGTTCAAACACGGATCGCACATCATGTTGCAGCGGTTGGTCAGGTCGATAGTGAGCACCGACCCGCGGCCGTGCGTGATCGTGCTGGTTCCGTGCTTGTGCAGATCCTTGTCATTGTGCGCGCGGATATCGCGGCCCGGGAAAACCTTTTCGAGATGCTGGAAGAACGCCGGGTCGATGGACATCACGTCCTCGAAATGTCCGTGTTTCGGACAATCCTTGGTCATGATGATTTTGCCGTCGCGCTCAATGATGGTGGCCTTGATCTCGCCCACCTTCTCGCTGCGCAGGATGTCCACCGGAACATCGCCGTTCAGAATCTGCTCGCGCGCCTCGGGCACGCACTTCGGGCAGAGAGAATCCGTCTCGCGCGGCCACCCCAGTGGCGGCTTAACTTTTTCCCAGCTCTTCAGCAGAGGCTTATCCGACCATTTGGGAACGAAGCCCGGGTTGGGCTTGATCCGGTTCAGTCTGTCGAAAACGCTCCAGGCGGCGCCGGCGGCAAGAGTGAGTGCTTTCTCTGCGTATTTGATTGGCTTCGGCATGATCTCCCTATGACTGAACAAATAGCTGAACAACCATTTTACGAAGTATAGGATACCCCGGCCGCCCTGGCCTACGCCAAACGGTCAAATGGCGTATTTTCATCGTCGTATGGGGATTTCCGGCGGTGAGCGGGTGCAGGGCCGGCCCCACCGGGGGTTCCCTGCAAGCCATTGTCAACACTGCGATAATCGGGATGAGGAATCATCCGATGCATCGCTGTATGTCCATCCTTGCCGTCCTCGCCGTCCTGTTGCCGTTCACCGGTTGTGGTGGCCGGCATAGTCCCAGCGAAAAGTACTTCCTGGTCACCGCCAACTCGAAGCTGCAATACTGGCAGACCGCTGGCCGGGGACTTACCCACGCCGCCAGCCAGCTCGGCGTTCAATCCGAGATGGTGGGTCCCGAGACCTACGATCCGGCCGCCGAGGCGCAAGCCTTTCGCGACGCGGCCGCGAAGAAGCCTTCAGGCATTCTCGTCTCCCCGGCCGATCCGTCCATCCTCGGTCCGGAAATCGACAAGGCCATCGGCCAAGGCATCCCGGTGATTACTATGGATTCGGACGCGCCATCGAGCAAACGCATTTGCTTCATCGGCACCAACAACTGGGATGCGGGTCAGATCGGCGGGCGTGTTGTCGCGAAGGCCATCGGCGGAAAAGGCAACGTGGTGGTGTTCACCATCCCCGAACAGCACAATCTCGCCGAGCGTCTCCATGGCTACAAAGACCTTTTCGCCGAGTACCCGCAAATTCACATCGTCCAGGTGGTGGACATGAAGGGCGACCCCAGCGCCGCTTTCGACAACGCCATGCAGATTGTCCAGGCAGGCAAGTTGAAACCCGATGCCTGGGTTTGTCTGGAGGCGTCATCCTGCAAGGAAGTTGCCGATGTGCTCAACCGGAACAACGTCAAGGGCGCTACCATCGTCGCCATGGACACCGATCAGGACACGCTCGACCTGGTTCGCAAAGGCAACATCGCCGCCACCATCGCGCAGAAGCCGTTCACCATGGCCTTCTATGGAGTGAAGATGCTCGACGACCTGCACCATTATCCGCCGGCGTCTCTCACTCGCGTCTGGTCTGAGGACACGTTCTCACCGGTTCCCGTTTTCGTCGATACCGGCACAACGCTGATCGACAAAACCAACCTCGACGCATTCGTTCAGGCACAGGCCTCGGCCAAATCCGGGCAGTAATTGCCTCAAATAAATAGATGACTGGGCTCGAAGTCCGCGACCTTGCCCGCCGTTGCGGCTTCGAGTTGGCCGGTGTCGCTCCCGCCACGCTATCTCCGGATTTCGCTTATTACAAGGACTGGGTTGACCGCGGTCTCGCCGGCGAGATGCGCTACCTCACAGATCATCGTGCCGATGTTCGTTCGGACCCGCGCAATCTGCTCTCCTCCGCCCGGTCCGTCATCGTCGTTGGCAAACTTTACAACACACCGCAGCCGTATTCGTCGGCTTTCAACTCCGAAGAACTCGGCTGGATCTCACGCTATGCGTGGGGCGATGATTATCACGACGTCCTGCGCCGTGGCCTCGAACAGCTCGCCGCCCTCATCGCGCCCGATCACGAATACCGCGTCTATGTCGACACCGCGCCTCTGCTCGAACGCTCCTGGGCCCGTGCGGCCGGCCTCGGCTGGATCGGCAGGAACACCTGCCTCATCAACCAGGGCATCGGGTCATGGTTCCTTCTTGGCGAGCTGCTGACCTCGCTCGAAATCGAAACCATCCCCGCTGGGCCGCCGCCCGACCGTTGCGGCACCTGCACGCGCTGCATCGACGCTTGTCCGACGGATGCCCTGACGCCTTACGAACTCGACGCCACCCGCTGCATTTCGTACTTCACCATCGAGCTGCGCGGCCCCATCCCCGCCGAATTCCACTCGCCAATCGGCACGCATATTTTCGGCTGCGATATCTGCCAGGAGGTTTGCCCATGGAATCGCCGCGCGCCGTTCACCGAGGAACCCGCTTTCGCCCCGCGCCTCATCGCTCCGCCGCTCGATCGGCCGCCCTCACCGAAGCGGAATTCCGCGACCTGTTCCGCGGCACCCCCGTCACCCGCGCCCGCTACACCGGCTTCCAGCGCAACGTCGCCATCGCCCTGGCCAACGCCCGTTGCCCTGAAACAGTGGAAGATCCTTAGGAAATGGATCAACGGTACTTGTATGGCTTGACGCAACCACGAGCGAGTAGCATGATCGAAACAAGGGTCGTACCGTGGATTCATCAAACGAACTGATGGGCAACTGGATTGTTGATCAGTCTGGAAGAGTGGTTGGCGACGAAGCCGAACAACAGATCCGCGAACTCATAGGGCGCTTCACACGGCTCGGGGAACGAGCGTGCGGGTGGACCACACTTTACCGCAATCCATCAGATGGATCCTTCTGGGAAAGGACCTTTCCCAGAGGAGCAATGCAAGGTGGAGGGCCAGCCAAGCTGACACGTCTCACGACCAAGCAGGTTTCCGAGCTCTATCCTGCGCTGGACCTGCCCTGATCGAATAATCGGGCTCAGGTCACTCAAGTACATCGTTACGAGGCTCCAGCCCCGCTGCCCCTGTGGTCCTCGACGCCCATGACCCTCAGCCCTACTCGATCAGATAGTAAATATCTGTTCGGAGCTTCGCCGGATCGTCGCTCCAGTGCCCGTAGACCTCCCATGATGGCCCCGCAAGGTGCCGGCCGTTCTCGCGAGCCCACTGATGAATCGCTTCGTGGGCCGGCTTCATTCGATCATAAGAACCCATGTGGACCGTGGTCGCTGCGGTTCCCGCCGGAGTCGCGGCATTGCCGCCCTGGTCAACCTGAACGCCGCAAGCGATCTCAAACTCACCCGCCGTCGAACCGGGATAAAGCACAACGTTCAAACGGCCTTTGCCTTTGAACCCGGCGTAGAATTCGTCGAACAGTGCGCGAATCCGCGCGGGCAGATTCGCCATGGTGGCAACGCCGCGCACAACGGCGAGCGGTTGCTCGGAAACCTGCTTCACTTCCACTACGCATGACATCACCCGATTCTAGCGTCGAAGCGCCGAGGCAACCTGCGCGATCCTGTTAGGGTGCCCACCAATCGCCTCGCCCAGGAGAAAAGTCCCTACCTTCTTCAACACGCCCACAATCCCGTCGACTGGTTTCCCTGGGGCCCCGAGGCCTTCGACAAAGCCGCCAGCGAGGACAAGCCCATCTTCCTTTCCATCGGCTACTCAACCTGCCATTGGTGCCATGTCATGGAGCACGAATCGTTCGAGAACGACGCCATCGCCGCCATCCTCAACCGCGACTTCGTGTCCATCAAAGTCGACCGCGAAGAGCGCCCCGACGTGGACCGCATCTATATGACCTTCGTCCAGGCCACCAGCGGCAGCGGCGGCTGGCCCATGTCGGTCTTTCTCACGCCGGACCGCAAGCCGTTTTTCGGGGGCACCTATTTCCCGCCAGATAACCGTTACGGCCGCCCCGGTTTTGCCTCTCTGCTTGCGCATGTCGCCGAAGCGTGGAAGGCCGACCGCACGCGCATCGAATCGTCCGGCAGCGACATCGTCGAGCATTTGCGCCAGGCTACTTCGGCGGCGCCTGCGCACGCCACAGTCCTCGATGACGAAACCCTGCTCGATCCCTGTTTCTACGCTCTGCGCCGTTCCTACGATTCCACGTATGGCGGCTTCGGCAACGCCCCTAAGTTCCCACGTCCCGTCGTTCTGAATTTCCTGCTCCGCTATGCCCAGTCCACAAAGAATGATGAAGCCCGTGACATGGCCCTGCACACGCTCCGTGCTATGGCCGATGGCGGCATGCACGACCAGCTCGGCGGCGGGTTCCATCGATATTCCGTCGATGAGCGCTGGTTCGTCTCGCACTTTGAAAAGATGCTTTACGATCAGGCGCAGCTCGCCATTTCTTATCTGGAGGCCTATCAGATCACACTTACGTGCTCCGCGACATGACCGCGCCCGAGGGCGCTTTCTATTCGGCCGAGGACGCCGACAGTCCACTGCCCGAGGACCCCTCAAAGAAAGGCGAAGGCGCGTTTTATCTGTGGAACTGGGATGAGGTCGACGACGTTGTTCGAACCCGCTTCGGCTTCGAGCGCGATGGCAACGCCCATAACGACCCGCACGGCGAATTCACCGGCAAGAACATCTTATATGTGGCTTCGCCCCGCCCGGTCTCCCCGGACACGATGGCCAGCCTTCTCGCCGTTCGCTCGCAACGTCCGCGCCCGTATCGCGACGACAAAATCCTCACCGCGTGGAATGGGCTCATGGTCTCGGCCTTCGCAAAAGGCGCGCAGGTTCTCGATGATCCCGAATATGCCGCCGTCGCCCAACGCGCCGCTGACTTCTTCAC
>JBEKFB010000454.1:0-2698 GCA_050013535.1 Bryobacteraceae bacterium
TATTACTATCGCGCGGCATTCGGCATGAAGCTGGTAGCGTATCGTGGCCCGGAGACGGGCACGCGCGACCGCGCCTCCTACGTCCTCCAGCAAGACAAAATCAGGTTCGTGCTGACGACACCGCTCGATTCCGAGTCGCCGATCGCGAGTCATGTTCAGCGGCACGGCGATGGCGTTCGCGATGTGGCGTTGTGGGTGGACGATGCCGCATCCGCCTGGCGAGAGACCACCGCGCGCGGCGCCGCCAGTGTGCAGGAGCCAACTACGCTCAAAGACGACCACGGCGAAGTGCGCATTTCGAGTATCGCCACATACGGCGACACGATTCATTCTTTCGTCGAGCGTACCGATTACCATGGCGCGTTCATGCCCGGCTTTGTGGCAATGGAGAAGGATGAAGCCGTGTCGCGGCCAGTCGGCCTGCAGTACATCGATCACATGGTGGGCAACGTCGGCTGGGGCGAGATGAATCGGTGGGTGGAGTTCTACGGGAAGGTGATGGGCTTCCAGATGTGGAAGCACTTCGATGACGCCGATATCAGCACGGAGTATTCGGCGCTGATGTCGAAGGTCATGTCCAACGGCAACGGCCGCGTTAAGTTTCCCATCAACGAGCCGGCCGAGGGCCGGCGGAAATCGCAGATCGAAGAGTATCTCGATTTCTACAAAGGCCCGGGCGTGCAGCACATCGCCATGGCCACGGGCGACATCATCGAAACGGTGTCGAAGCTGCGCGCGCAGGGCGTGGAATTTCTGCGCGTGCCCACGTCGTACTACGATGAGCTCGAAGCCCGCGTGGGAAAAATCGACGAGCCGCTCGACCGCCTGGCCGATCTAGGCATTCTCGTCGATCGCGACGATGAAGGCTACATGCTGCAGATCTTCACGCGCCCCGTGGAAGACCGGCCCACGCTGTTCTACGAGATTATCCAACGCAAGGGCAGCCGCAGTTTCGGCAAAGGCAACTTCAAGGCGTTGTTCGAAGCGATTGAGCGTGAGCAGGCCCGCCGCGGGAACCTGTAGCATGGTCGATGGATGAAACTGATCACCTATCGCCGGGGTGCCGGCGCCGACCCGGAACCCGGTGTGCTTCTTGCCGACACTGCAGTGAGCCTGGCGCCGCTTGGCTTCACGGATATGATCTCGGTGCTGGCGGCCGATGAGACATCGCGCTTCAGCATTCAGGAATTCCTGGACGGTTCGCCACCGGATTACGCGGTCACACCGCTGGATCGGATCACGCTGCTTGCCCCGATTCCCCGCCCTCCCAAGTTCATCTGCGTGGGTCTGAATTATCGCGATCACGCGGCCGAATCGCATTCGGAAATCCCCAGCGTCCCCACCATCTTCAGCAAGTTTTCGAATACCGTGACCGCGCCAGGCGGGCCCATTGTGCTGCCGAAGAATTCGACAAAACCCGATTACGAGGCCGAGCTCGCGTTCGTCGTCGGGCGTGGCGGAAGGCACATCGCAGCGGAAAACTGGTGGCGGCACGTGGCCGGCTATACCATTGTCAACGACGTCAGCGCGCGCGATTTCCAGAGGGCCACCAGCCAGTGGCTGATGGGAAAAACGTTCGATACATTCGCACCGATGGGCCCCTGGATCACCACTGCGGACGAGATTGCAGACCCCCACGGGCTCAATATCCGGCTCACCCTGAACGGCGAACTGATGCAGAATTCGAACACGCGCGAGCTGATCTTCAAAATTCCGGAGCTGGTGGCGTTTCTGTCGAGCGTGGTCACACTGGAACCAGGAGATATCGTCGCCACCGGCACTCCCGCCGGAGTCGGATTCGCGCGAACCCCCCCGCGCTGGCTGCGGCCCGGCGACGATGCGCGGATTACGATCGATGGCCTGGGTGAGCTGCGTAACCCGGTTGTGGCGGAGACCACGTAGTACTTTCCCTGAGATTCTCTCCCTTGTTCAACACTACTGCCGTGGGTCGGCGGACCCGCGAAAAGCTGACACATCCCCCCGTGAGTCGGCATCTATAACACTCTGACTGGATATTTCGGTCGGATCGTCCGAATAGATCTTATATGCCATCTGCTGCCATCGGGAGCCTGCTTGTCGCCCTCAAAGCCGAGAGCGTACCTACCGAACCGGAGCAGGACGTTGAATCCCGCATGCGGGCGGCGCACCTGCGGAACGGTACGGTGGCCGACCCCGCCAAACCCCGGCCGACCAACCTGCTTGCCTGGGCGCCCGACGATGAAATCTGCAACGCCGTTCTGTTGGATTTCGATACGGAATGGCGCAGCAGCTTCCTGGAGACGTTCCAGGATTCCGGCTACCGGTACGAACAGCTTTGGCCCGCTTACCGCTACGGTGGGGAACTCGCTATCAGCCGGCGTTTTGGCGAACTCGACTGGGCGAACATTGAAGCCGCGGTTCACCAGGACTGGGAGCAACGGAATCCCAGCACGTGGGAACCGGCGCGTAAAGCCATCCGCTGTGCCTGGCAGAGTGTCCGCGAGCGCATTATGACGCCCGACGACGTAACCGCCCAGCCCGCCTAACCCATCAAACTTCTTCTTCCACCTTCTGATCGGTCTCAGGCAGGATGTCGCTGTCGCCGGCCACCCAGACATACAGCGTCGGCAGCAGGTAAATGCCGAGGATGAGCGCGGCCATCAGCCCGCCAACAATCACGATGGCGAACGGCCGCTGCGAGTCTGAGCCGATCCCGCGC
>JBEKFB010000455.1:0-2689 GCA_050013535.1 Bryobacteraceae bacterium
AGACCAATCCCGCCAAGGCAAACCGCTGCGCACGCCAACAACGTCTTCATTCTCTGGTAAAGACGAATCATACGCGCGAGAAGTTTCCTGCGCCTCGGCTGTTATTCTGTTCTGCGTGGCCGAACCCATTCTGATCGACACCGATACCGCATCGGACGACGCGGTGGCATTGATCATGGCCCTGCGCTCCCGGAGCGCTGATATTATCGCCATCAGCACCGTGGCGGGCAATGTCGCCGTCGAGCAGGCCACCCGAAATGCGCTGTATACCGCGGAACTCTGCAGCGCCCGCACGCCTGTATATAAGGGTGCGGCACAGCCGCTGACTCGTCGCCTCGCCATTGCCGACTGGTTCCACGGCCGCGATGGCCTCGGCGATCATGGCTATCCCCCGCCATCCCGCGCCCCGGAAAAACAGCACGCCGTTGAGGCGATCATCTCGCTGGCTCGAAGCAATCCGGGGCTTCTGCTGGTCACCCTCGGTCCGCTCACGAATATTGCCCTCGCATTGGCGCAGGCGCCCGATGTTGCTCGTCACGTGGGCCGCTGCGTGGTGATGGGAGGTGCGCCCTGCTGCGTTGGCAATGTCACGCCCGCGGCTGAATACAACATGTGGGTGGATCCCGAAGCCGCCCGTATCGTGTTCCACAGCGGCTTGCCCATTGAAATGGTCGGCTGGCAACTGTGCCGTGGCGCAGCCGTGATCGGGCCGGCGGACATCGAGTTCATTGAGGGGATCGGCACAAAGCTCGCCCGTTTCGCCATCGAATGCAACAGCACCGCCCGGCAGGCGTTCCGCGCGCAGACCGGTGAAGACGGCATTTCCCTGCCCGACCCGGTGGCCATGTCCATCGCGCTCGATCCTTCTATCGGCATCGAATGGAGCCGGCACTACGTGGACATCGAAACCGCCAGCGAACTCACGCGCGGCATGACCGTTGTGGATCAGCTAAACGTGGCGGGCAATGAGCGGAATCGCGCGATCTGGTCCGATCTTCTCCGTCGCGAGCCCAACGCGAAAGTCTGTTGGGCCATCGATGCGCCGCGCTGGAAGCAGGCGCTGTATTCTGCGTTGCGCTGATTGCCGGGATCACACATAAGTAATCGTGTTCAGGCTGCCTGCCATCAGATTGATCTCCGTGTGGACGCTGGCGAACTTGTCGGCCATCTCCTCGAACGTGATTTCCTCATCGCCCTGCGAGCCGATCAGCACCGCCTCATCCCCCAGTCGCGCTTCGGAATCGAGATCGGTGACATCGATAGTGAGCACGTTCAGCGAGACCCGTCCAATCACCGGGCAGCGCTGGCCATGGATGAGCACCATGCCCTTGTTGAACAGCGCACGCGGATAGCCTTCGCCGAAGCCCACCGGCAGCGATGCGATCCTCGTGTCCCGCGCGGTAGTGAACAGGCCGCCGTATCCCACCGTGTGGCCCTTCGGCACATCGCGCACCTGAGCCACCCACGTGCGAAACGACATCACCGGCCGCAGCTCGGCTGGATTCTCGAACTCGCGCGATGTTCGCACGCCATAGCAGGCCGCGCCCGCTCGCACCATGGCATGGCGATTCCCGCTGAGCCGAACCGTGGCCGCGCTGTTGTGCGTGTGCACGAGGACGTCTTCGGGCAGCCCAAGTTCGGCGCACACGCGATCCATGCGCTCGATCTGTGCGTTCGTCTGCGCGAGGCTGTTCGAATCCGCCGTCGGGAAATGAGTCATCACCCCGGCAATGAGCAGTCCCGGCAATCGCATCACCTCGCGGATGGCGTCGATTTGCTCGGGAAAGAAACCGCTCCTGCCCATGCCAGTGTCGATATCGAGATGAACGTCAACGGGCCGGCCGCGCCGCACTCCCGCCGCCGACAGGTATTCCGCCGCTTCCCGGCTGCCCACTTGTTCCTGCAGGTCGAGCTCGCGAACCGACTCGTCGAGCTCCACTTCCAGAGCCATCCTGAGCCGCAACAAAGGAATGGTGAGCCCGAGCCGCCGAATGATTTCCGCCTCCGGGTTCGTGCAGATGCCGAGCATGTCCGCGCCCGCTTCCACCGCCACGGGCGCGAGCGCCTCCAACCCATGACCGTAAGCGTTGGCCTTCATCACCACGCACAGCTTCGCTGGCGCCGCGAGCCTGCGCAGATATTGGATGTTCCGAAAGAAGTTCTCGCGCGAGACCAGCACCTGCACGTGATGTTGAGCCATCGTTACATGCCATGATAAACGGCGTTGTGTGCGGCGAGGGTGTCGGAGAATATCGACGTCAGAGTCTACTCTCTGAACCAATGTCGTCTCAAAGCGCTTCCCATTCCTCGCGTTCGATCCCGGCTTGCCGGAGGATGCGCAGCAACAACCCGCGGCTGATGTCCTCCGCGTGAGGATTCGGTATCCGGAGCTTTCTTCCACGTCCCTTCATGTATTGGTGATCGCCGCCGGACACGGGCGGCTCGAAGCCAAGCAGCCGGAGGCAAGCGATCAGGTCCCTCCGCTTAATTGGGCCAATCGCAGGCATTCAGGCGACTGCGCGAATCTCAATGCGGATGCCGTCAATTTCCGGAATCGGGGAGTGATCGGCAATGTTCACCAGCACCCATCCCTCCAGGACGCTCTCCAACTCTTCGCGGCAAGCCTCGAGGGTGCGAGCATTCGCCCACACACCCGGAATCGCAGGAATCTCACCATAGAACGAGCCGT
>JBEKFB010000456.1:0-2677 GCA_050013535.1 Bryobacteraceae bacterium
ACCAACTCCGGCATAAGCAAGATGATGAAAGTGAAGCCCATCACCGATCCGGAGGTTAAGAAGCTTACCGAACCGGGGATGATTCAATTGACCCGCGACGGTGTCGGGAAGATGCAGGCTTACAAGGGCGAGTTGACCGAGACACAGATCAAGGATTCGGTGGATTATTTCCGTACGTTTCTAAAGTAGGGCACAGAAGGCTCGGCAGGCGGCGCTATGAACAGGCTGGTTGAGAGTTGAGGTTTCCCGCCCTTGCGATAGAAGAAAATCGCAAGGACGGGGCACGGGGCTCTTGTGGCGGATACGGCACGGCGTCCATCGCGGAAATCCCGCCTCCTATGTTTCCTTGTTTCCCTCGTGCTGCGCACAATTCACACAACTTGTCTCTCCGCACCCGCCCCGCGCTATGGTAGCCTCCGGTTGTAGACCTTCGCCGCATCCCGTTTGTTACACAGCGGCCTGCGTTGCATCGAATTCCTGGGGGACACATTCGCATGAGCGCCGTCAAGTATGACCTCATCGTCGTTGGTTCCGGGCCTTCAGGCCAGCGGGCCGCCGTGGCCGCCTCAAAGATGAAGAAGCGGGTGGCGGTGGTGGAGGCGCGCTCGGTTGTGGGCGGCGTCTGCATCAACACGGGAACGATCCCCTCGAAGACCATGCGTGAAGCAGTGATGCACCTCTCCGGGTATAACTACCGATCGCTTTACGGGATGAATTACCGGGTGAAGGAGAAGATTTCGATGGCCGACCTGGCGTTTCGCGTCCAGGCGGTGATCAAGACCGAGGTCGATGTGACCGAGGCGCAGCTTTCGCGCAACAACATCGACGTGGTTCATGGGCTGGCCCGTTTTGTCGACCCACACCAGATTCGCGTGGAGGGTCCGGGGACCGATTTCATCCTCGAAGCGGACCGGATTATTCTGGCGGTTGGCACCAAGCCGGCCGACTCGCCCAAGGTGCCCATCAACGGACGCACGATCGTCAACAGCGACCAGATTCTGGCGTTGCCGGAGCTGCCGCGTTCGCTGCTGGTGGTGGGCGGCGGCGTGATCGGCGTGGAATACACATGCATGTTCGCGGTGCTGGGCGTGCGCGTGACGCTGATTGAAAAGCGCGACCGGCTGCTGGAGTTTGCGGACCGGGAGATTATTGAAGCGCTCAGCTACCACTTGCGCGATAGCCGCGTGACGATGCGGCTTGGCGAGGGCGTGCAGAGCGTGGAGGAGTTGCCGGACGGCACCGTGGTTGCGAATCTGGAGAGCAAGAAAAAAGTCTCCGGCGACGCGCTGCTGTATGCGGTTGGGCGGCAGGGCGCTGTGGACGAACTGAACTTGCCTGCAGCCGGCCTTGAGGCGGACAATCGCGGCCGCATTCCGGTGGATGAGCATTTCCAGACCAGCGTTCCGCACATCTTTGCAGTCGGCGATGTGGTTGGGTTTCCTTCGCTGGCTTCGGTTTCGATGGAGCAGGGCCGGATTGCGGCGGCACGGGCGTTCAGCGACCAGTTGGCAACGTCGAACCCCAGTTTTTATCCTTATGGAATTTACACCATTCCGGAGATCAGCTTTATCGGCAAAACGGAAGAGCAGTTGACCGACGAAGACGTGCCATATGAAGTCGGCATGGCCTACTATCGTGAAACGGCGCGCGGGCAGATACGGGGCGACACTACGGGTCGATTGAAGCTGGTCTTCCATCGCGACACGCGGAAAGTGCTGGGCGTTCATATCATTGGCGAGGGCGCGGCGGAACTGGTTCACATTGGACAGGCGGTGATGGTTCTGGGTGGGACGGTGGACTACTTCATCGATACCGTGTTCAACTACCCAACGCTGGCGGAGTGTTATAAGGCGGCGGCGTTTAATGGCGTTGGGCGTCTCAATCGCTACCAGGCGGGGTAAATGGCAATGAAAAACACCCCAGCCGAGTGTTAGGGCACGACTTCAGTCGTGCCGCCACCCAGCCAAATTAATTACAGGGCTTCAGGCCCTGAAGGAGGAAATCATGATTACCGCCTTCCTGCTCTGGTATATCCGTGAGTGGGATGAAGGAGAGGATACGGAACTCTTGATCGGGGTCTATCAATCCGAGGCAGATGCGAAGGAAGCTATCGAACGGCTGAAAGAACAGCCAGGGTTCGTTGCCTATCCGGAGGGTTTTACGATCATTTCCTATGAGATAGGAAAAGATCACTGGACCGAAGGATACGCGAGAATGTGCGGGGATGTGGACCTCACTGACACACCAAAATTGACCATTACCTGAGATTTCAGACGCAACATCAGTTGAAACAGAGCCGCTCTCAGTCCTCGAACCGCTTCCACACCCGGGCGAGGTTTAACTGAAAGCCTTCGACAGGTCCTTCGCCGGCAAGCGAATCTGAGGCTACGCGTTGCGGCTCCGTCCCCTGCCGGTAGACCCACGCTTCGCGCTGGTAAGGATCGATCATCCAGCCCAGATGGACCCCGTTCGCGATCCAATCTTCCATCTTCGCCCGCATTGCCTTGACGGTATCCGACTCGGAAAGCAATTCGATCACAAAATCCGGGCAAACCCGCGGGAAACTCCGCATCTCTCCCTTGGGCAGCGGACGCAGCCGCTCCTCGGAGAGGTAAGACGCGTCCGGGCTCAGGGTCGAGCCGTCGGGCAGCCGAAATCCACCGCTCGAATCGAAGAC
>JBEKFB010000457.1:0-4722 GCA_050013535.1 Bryobacteraceae bacterium
CCAGAAACCGAAACACATTCACGCTGTGGCGGCTGCAGCGGGATGAGCGGGGAGGGACTTGAGGTCCCATGAAACATAGGTTTCCAGGTCCCGCTTGACAGTTTCTGTCAATCAGATAGTCTGAAGGTATGGCAACGAAGACCGCCGCAATCAAAGATCGAATCGGACGCGTTGGGCAACGGCGGCAGGTGGTGATTCCGCGCGACATGCTCGAAACCCTTCAAATCCAGGAAGGGGACTTCGTGGCATTCAGCAAGCACGCGAACGGCGTGCTCATCAAGCCCAGGCGGCTGGTGGATCCCGACGACGTGCTCACGCCCGCCGAGGCGAGGAAAGTCCGTCAAGGCATGAAGCAGATCAAGGAAGGTCGATTCAAGGTGTGGGGCGACGTGAAGCGTGAACTGGACCGTTAGGATTGCGAACGACGCCCGGAAGTTCATCAATGGCCTGCCGGGCAAAGCCCGCCGGCAAGTTTCCCGCAGCATCAGTCAGCTCGAGGTAGATCCGTTCCGCGGCGACATTAAGCCGCTGCACGGCAAGGCTTGGAAAGGATTCTATCGCAAGCGCGCTGGTGACTACCGGATCATTTTCTTCATGCATCAAACCGAACGACTCGTTGATGTGGGCTGCGTGGTCCTGCGCTCGGAGAGGACCTATCGCTAAATCCACGCATGGGATCCTTCTGGTGCTGTTGCGGCGGTTGCCGACGGTTTGACAGGAACACGGGGCGAGCCGCGCTGGCTTATTCGCGGCAATACTTGTCCAGAAATCGAAACACTTCGTCGGCCCAAACAGCGCCGCCGAAATACCCGAACGTGTGGCCATCCTCTTTTGAATTGCCAAATGCCGGGTAGATCTTCATCTCGAAAGGCTTGCCCGCTTCCTTCATCGCCGCGGAGAGGGTCCTGCTCGGCGAGAGATCGTAATCATTCTCAGGCTGCACGAAGAAAATCGGCACGCGCGAGTTTCGGACCGACTTGGTCAGGACAGTCTGAAGCTCGGGTGCCTGCGCCCAGCTCTCCGCGCCGCCGGAGAAATCGACCGCGGCACAATACGATGCGCCGAACACCGTCTCGATTCCGCCAAACGAAGTACCAGCAACGGCAATGCGATTCGGCCGGACAAACGCGCTCGTTCGCAGCCAGGCCAGCGCGGCGAGCTGGTCGTCGAGATGATCGGTCTCCAGAAGCCGGATCATCGTGGCAACTCCCGCACTCATGCCACCGCTTTTGATAGACGCATTGATCTCATCGCGGATGTATGGACCTGCCGACTTACTCAGTCCCTGACCCCGTCGCGAAGGCATGACGAACACCCATCCGCGGTTGGCAAAAAGCGGGCCGAGCGCTTCACTGGCTGTCGAGGGGTCCTGAAAGCTGCCGTGGTTGTAAACGACCGCCGAAAATGGTCCTTTGCCGGCTGGTCGGTAGAGCACGCCGTGAAGAGTCAGGCTCCCGCTCGGGAAGGTCACGATTTCCTGCGCGAACGACAAAGACGAAAACAAGAACAACGCAACAACGCTTCGGTGCATCAGATACCGCCCTCAACAGAGGCCAAGTCAGCGCGCATACAGGACGTTTCGGAACAGCCGGAATAAAATGATGGTGCTCAATACAACGATGACCGTGTCCAGGTAGCCGCCTGAGATGACCAGAGTCCAGAGCACTGCGCGTGGCGGGCAGAACCTGGCACACAGGTAGTTCGATAGAGGCAGCCACGGAGCGTGGATCAAGGCAGCGGCATCGCCTCCCAACCGCAGCCACAGACTCGGGTTCTGGGGGACGCCGGTCTGAGGAACGTATCGCAACATGGCAACCTCAAGGACCTCAAGAGGCACTGCGACTATCACAGCCACCAAGATCCACCGACGAATGCCTTTAAGAGACATATACGTCCCGCATCCCCCCTAACATTGCTGCCATGTTCATGAACGCAGTGGGAGTTCCCTCAGATCTTCCTGCGCCTCGGCACCAGGCTGCAGACGAAAGCCGCCAGCGCGCCGCCCGTGAACCAGACAGCGTTCCAGAAACCCGACGCGCCCGAAAACACGTAAGAGCTGAGAAAATATCCGCGAAAGAGCACGACAAACGCCACCAGCGCCCACAAGGACACCGGCCACCGAGCCACGCCAATCACCGCCACCAGGACTGTCGCCAACCCCACAATTCCAGCCGCCACCAGCCAGTAGGTGAGGCGCGGCCCTTCGGCGTAGAACATCGGCAGCCGCAAATGCGCGCCACTCGACAACGCCACCCACGCGAGGCCCAGCGCCGCCAGCGAAATCAGCACCACATAGAGGTAAGCAACGGCACGGGCGACGGCACGCATAGCGAACCGTCATTGTATCGCCGCCCGCGCGATTCCTGCTAACCCTTCTCCTGCTATATTCGTCTTGTTCCTGACTCGGCAATCGGCGAGAGAATCAAAGAGAGGTGTTCTCACCCGTGAGCGAAAAGAAAACAAGCAAAACTTCCGCGTCGAAGGGGACGGGCTTTTCCCGGCGCGGCTTTCTCACCAGCGTGGGCGTTACCGGTGGCGCTCTCACCACCGGCATTCTGGGCACAGCGGCGCCAGCCGTGGCCGCCGAACCTGCCGTTGCGGGACCCGGCCCCGTTGCCTTCACGCTGACCATCAACGGCAAACCATATAAGGTGAATCTCGAACCCCGCACCACGCTCTGCGATGCGCTGCGCAATCATCTCGATTTCACGGCATCGAAGCGCGTGTGCGACCGCGCGACGTGCGGCGCCTGCACAGTGATTCTCGACGGCAAGGCGGTGTATAGCTGCACGGTGCTGGCCATCGACGCGCAGGGCAGGAAGATTGAAACGCTGGAAGGCATCTCCGCGCCGGACCATCCGCACGCGGTCTCGCAGGCCTTCGTGAATAACGACGCGCAGCAATGCGGTTACTGCACGCCCGGGTTTGTGGTCGCCGCGAAGGCTTTCCTTGACCACAATCCGAATCCCACATATGAAGAAGTGAAGCGCGGCCTCGGGGGCAATCTCTGCCGTTGCGGCACCTACGTTGGCGTTCGCAAAGCCGTGCTTGAAGCTGCGAAACATCAGCATGGAGTCGCCAATGCCTGAAGAGACGCCCGCAACGCCGGCCCCCGATTATCATTACCCGCCGATGGACCAGCGCAAGGTGATCGGCACCCGCGTCACGCGACTGGACGGCATCGCCAAATCCACCGGAGCGGCCAAGTACAACAGCGACGTGACGCCAAAGGATCTGCTCTTCGCGATCCTGGTGACGTCTCCCTACGCGCACGCCCGCGTGAAATCCGTCGATACCAGCGCCGCGGAGAAACTCCGGGGCGTGACTGCTGTCCGCACTATTCTCGAAGCCGGCAAGGAGGTGCAGTGGGAGGGACAGGAAGTCGCCATCGTCGCCGCGACCACGGAGGAGATTGCGCGCGACGCCGCCCGCCTCGTTCAGGTCGAGTACGAAGTGCTGCCGCACCTGGTCCGCGAGGACGATCTGTCAAAGGCCGGCGCGAACGCGAAACCAGCCGGTGAACAGGTAACCGGCGATCCCGATCAGGCGTTCAAGGATGCCGACGTGGTCTCCGAAGGCCGATCATGTCGATTACTGGCCTAGCACGCAGGGCGTCTCGGATGCCGCTGGCGATCTTGCCCGCGCGCTGACCGTGCCCGCAGCGAACATTCACGTGGACATGCAGTACATCGGCGGCGGTTTCGGCAGCAAATTTCAGGCCGAGGCGTTCGGCGTCGAGTGCGCACAGCTCTCCAAGGCCAGCGGCGGCCGGCCGGTGCGCCTGTTTCTGGATCGCAATCTCGAACTGCTAAACATGGGCAATCGCCCATCGGGTTTCGGCAACATCAAGGTCGCCGCGAAGAAGGATGGGACCATCACGGCCTGGCAGTCGCAGACGTGGTCCACGGGCGGGCCTGGCGGTGGCGGGTTCGGCGCGGAGTTGTTCCCTTACGTATACCGGCAGGTGCCCAACCGGCGAATCAATCACACGGCGGTCTCCACCAACTGCGGATCGGCTCGCGCGTGGCGTGCGCCAAATCATCCTCAGGCGTCGTATCTCACCGGCTCGGCCCTGGACGATCTTGCGGCCAAGCTCAACATGGACCCGCTCGATCTCTTCCTCAAGAACGCCGACTACACCGCTCGCGCCGATTCATGCCGGGCGCAGCTCCAGAAGGCGGCGGAGTTGATGGAGTGGAAAAAGAACTGGCATCCGCGTGGCGAAGGCACCGGGGTGGTGCGTCGAGGGCTCGGTCTTGGAGTGGGGACGTGGGGCGGTGCGGGGCATGCGAGCAAGTGTCTCACTACCATTCATCCCGACGGTACGGTTGTGGTTGAGCTGGGCAGCCAGGATTTGGGCACCGGTACGCGCACGATTATCGCGATGGTGGCCGCTGAAACGATGGGCCTGCCTGTTTCCGCCATTCAGGTGAATCTGGGCGACAACAAATATCCGCAGTCGGGAGCTTCGGGAGGGTCCACTACGGTGGGCGGCGTCACGGCTTCCACGCGCAAGGCCAGCGTGAACGCGCTGCAGAAACTGTTCGAGCAGGTGGCGCCTTCGCTCAACACGACTCCCGATAAGTTGGAAGCATCCGAAGGCGTCATTCGCGTGAAGGGTGATGGGTCGAAGAGCATTCCATGGACAATGGCGTGCAATAAACTCGGTGTTAATAAAATCTCCGAAATGGGCGAGAACGAGCCGCGCCGCGCTCCTCGCGA
>JBEKFB010000458.1:0-2651 GCA_050013535.1 Bryobacteraceae bacterium
ACGGCCGGGCGATGCGCGAGCGCGGCTTCGTGGTGTCCAGCGCGCGCATCTTGCGGCGGGCCTGGCAGATCTATGTGGCCCACATCTTTCTGTTCACGATCTTCATGGCGGAGATCGCCTATGTCGCCGCCACCTTCGACAATCCGCTCTATGCGGAAGAAATGAATATCCTCGATTTTCTCAAGCAGCCCGACGTCACGATCTTTCAGGCGCTGCTGTTGAAGTTCAAGCCCGTCAACATGGACGTGCTGCCGCTTTATATCGTTCTCCTCCTGCTGTTTCCGCCCATGCTCTATTTGTTGCTGCGGCTGCCGGCCTTGGCGCTCGCCGGCTCCGCCCTGGTCTATGTGTTGGCGTGGAATTTGGACTGGAACCTGCCCGCTTATCCAAACGGCGTCTGGTTCTTCAATCCGTTCGCCTGGCAATTGCTGTTCGTGTTCGGCGCTTGGTGCGCGCTCGGCGGCGCGCAACGGCTCGCCGGCGCGCTGCGTTCGCGCATCGTGCTGGCGGCGGCTATCGGCTACCTTCTGTTCGCCTTGGCCATTACCGCGAGCTGGTATTACGAGTCGTTGCAGCGGTTCGTGCCGAACTGGCTCAGCGAATGGATGTATCCGATCGACAAGACCAATCTCGATGTGCTGCGCTTCGCGCATTTCCTCGCGCTTGCAGTCGTGACCGTCCGCTTCGTGCCGCGCCATTGGCCCGGCTTGAAATCGCCGATCCTGCAACCCGCCATCCGCTGCGGACAGCATTCGCTTGAGATCTTCTGCCTCGGCGTGTTCCTCGCCTTCGCCGCGCAATTCATCATCGCGGAATCCTCCGGCGGTCCATTGCTGCAGACGGCCATCAGCGTGTTAGGCATTTTGATCATGATTGCCACGGCCACCCTGATATCGTGGTACAAGGCCATGGAAGGGCGAAGTCCCGCCTCGCGCGTCAAATCCCCTGACGCCGACCTCGCGGGAGGCGAGGCATGACGTTCATTTTTGCCGTATTGGCGACCCTCGCGCTGTTCAATGGCCGCGCCGTGGCGGACCCGACGCCAACGCCGCCGCCGAAATGCGAGGTGCCGGAATCGCTGATGTCCGGCGAAAGCGACCTTCCGCACGTCATGGATGAAACCAAGCAGCGCCATCGCCTGGACATCAGTGTCATCGGTACGGGATCCTCGGCCCTCGCCGGCGCCGACGGCGTCCGCTCGGCCTATCCGGCGCGGCTGGAGCAGGCGCTCCGGGAGCGGTTGCCCGGCGATGAGATCAAGGTGACCCCGCATGTTGCGCTGCGACAGACCAGTGCAGAGATGGCCGCGGTCTTGCCGAAACTCCTGGCGGATGACCACCCCGCGCTGGTGATCTGGCAGGCCGGCACGGTCGACGCTCTGCGCGGCGTCGAACCGGACGATTTCCGCGCTGCGCTGGAGGCCGGCATCGACACGATCGAGGCCGCCAAAGCCGACGTCATTCTGATGAACATGCAATACAGTCCGCGCACCGAATCCATGTTGAACGTATCCGCCTATGCGGACGTGATGCATTGGGTCGCCCAGCAGCGCGGCATCGTGCTGTTCGATCGGCTCGCGATCATGCACTACTGGACGGATGCCGGCGTATTCGACCTCTATGCGGCCACCAAGGATTATGCTATGGCCCGTCGTGTTCATGATTGCATTGGCCGTGGCCTGGCATCGCAAATCATCAATGCCGCTCATCTCGACGTCGGAATGCAAGCGACACCTCAAGCGACACCTGATGTCATCAAATAATACATCAAACAACGGGACGCTGCTGCGCCGATCAATCGCTGCGGGAGCCGCGGCATTGGCGCTGGCGATGTTTGCTCCGGCCTCGGCCGAAGTGCCGATCGCGCGTCCCGCCGCAACGGCTGCCGCGCCGGCGCCTTCAATTGTCGCGCCGTCAGTTCCGGCGGTTGGGGCGAAGTCGGCCACTTCGCCGTCCGCAGCGCTGTCGCCGCCCGGCCCAGCGTTCTCCTGCAACGCGCCGGCGGAATTCGCGCACCTCGCTTATCCGCTTCGACACGCCGCGCGGCGGCTTGCGAGCGGTGAACCCCTCACCATCGTCGCGATCGGTTCCTCCTCGACAGCCGGTGCCGGGGCGAGTTCACCGGCGGCGAGCTATCCGAGCCGCCTTGCCGTCGAACTCAAGCAGCGCTTCCCAGGGCATGACATCGTCGTGCTTAACCGCGGCGTCAACGGCGAAGAGACGCAGGACATGATGGCGCGGTTTTCGACCGGCGTGATCGCCGTGCATCCCGATCTCGTGCTGTGGCAAGTCGGCACCAATTCCGTGTTGCGTGATTATCCGCTCGCCTCGCATTCCGCGCTGCTGCACCAGGGCATCGCGCAACTGAAGGAGGCGGGCGCCGACGTGGTGCTGATCGACATGCAGTTCGCGCCACGGGTTCTCGCCAAAGTCGAGACGCAGGGCATGGAGGATCAGATTGCCGTCACCGCCAAGGAGGAGAGCGTCGATCTGTTCCGCCGCTTCGCGGTGATGCGCAACTGGCACGAAGTCCAACACATTCCGTTCGACGTTTTCGTCGCGTCGGACGAACTGCATATGAACGACTGGAGCTATGGCTGCGTGGCAAAACTCCTCGCCGCCGGCATCGCCGAAGCGGCGACCCGGCCGGGT
>JBEKFB010000459.1:0-2647 GCA_050013535.1 Bryobacteraceae bacterium
GGAAGCGCGTTGCCCACCAGAATGTCCGCTTCAGGCCCGCTCACCACCGTGCGCCCCACTGTCAGTCCCACCGGAGCGATGATGTAGCGCTTCTCGCCGTCCGCGTAATTCAGCAGCGCGATGCGCGCCGAGCGGTTCGGGTCGTATTCGATGGCCGCAACCTTTGCCGGCACTCCGGTCTTCTCGCGCTTGAAATCGATCTCGCGATATGACTTCTTGTGCCCGCCGCCGCGCCACCAGATGGTGATCTCGCCAAGGTTGTTCCGCCCGCCGCTGCGCTTCTTGCCCGCGGTGAGCGATTTCTCCGGCGTGTGCTTCGTAATGTCCTCGCGCGTCACCACGGTGGTAAAGCGGCGCGATGGAGTTACGGGTTGATATTTCTTGATCGGCATCGGCTAGATCTCCGCGTACTCGGGCATTTTCGTGCCGGCCTTGAGGCGCACATAGGCCTTTTTCCAATCCGAACGGTAGCCTGAGAAACGCCCGCGCCGGCGCAGCTTGCCCGCCACCAGCGACGTTCTCACTTCTTCCACCTTCACCTTGAACAGCAGCTCCACCGCGGCTTTGATCTCGGTCTTGCTCGCGGCCGGAGCGACTTCGAAGCAAAGCGTTCGCTCGCTGTCTTTCTTCTCGACAGCCTTCTCGGTGACGATGGGCTTCTTGAGGATCTGATAAACGTCCATCTCAGGCCTCCGCGTCCTTTGGATTTTCGCCGCCCAACGGACTCTGCCTGGGCGGCGTTTTGCTGCTCGCCAGCGACTCGCTCAGCTTGCGGGCGGCAGCTTCGGACAACAGCACCTGCTGATGCGCCAGTAAATCGTAAACCGTGACCGCGCGCGCCGGAACCAGCTTGACGCCTTCCAGATTCCGGGCGCCCAGCTCCAAATTTCGATTCTCGCCGTCCACCAGCAGAACCTTTCGAGTGACTTCCAGCTTGTTCAGCGTCGCGCGAACGCTCTTCGATTTGTGGTCGGCCAGGTTGAACGCCTGCACCACCCGTAATTCGCCGTCGCGCAGCTTGCCGGAAAGAGCCGAACGCAGCGCGCCGAGCTGCATCTTGCGCGGCAGCTTGTAGCTGTAATCGCGCGGTTGCGGGCCGTGGGTGGTTCCACCGTGACGCCACAGAGGCGATCGAATCGATCCCATGCGGGCGCGTCCGGTGCCTTTCTGCTTCCACAGTTTTTTGCCCGATCCGGCCACTTCATGCCGGGTTTTCGTCGAAGCGGTCCCGCGGCGTTGGCCAGCCTGATAATTCCGCACGGCTTCGTAGATCAGCGCTTCGTTCACTTCGGCGCCGAACACATCGTCGGCGAGCTCGATTTCCCCGACCTTCTCGTTATTTAAGTCGATAATGTCTACGTTCGGCATCGCCCCTTACCTCTTCGCCCTGCGAACCAGCACGTAGCCGCCGTTGGGGCCGGGCACCGCGCCCTTCACCATCAGGACGTTGTCCTCGGCATCCACCTGCACCACTTCCAGGTTGCGAATGGTCACCTGCTGCGTGCCCATATGGCCGGCCATGCGCGTGCCCGGGAAAACACGGCTGGGAAAGCTCGACGCGCCAATCGACCCCGGAGCGCGGTGAAACATGGAACCGTGCGAGCCCGGACCGCCGCGGAAATTATGACGTTTGATCAGCGACGCGAACCCGCGCCCTTTGCTGATGCCGATTACATCCACAATGTCGGAGGGCTTGAATTCGTCGGCCAGCACGCGGTCGCCGAGCTTGAGGTCGCCGTCGCCCCCGTTCAGCCGGAACTCGCGCAGAAACCGCACGCCCTCGGCATTGGCCTTCTTCAAATGGCCCGCCTGCGGCTTCGTGGTGTGCTTCGCCTTGGCGAACTCCACCAGGCCAAGCTGCACGGCGTCGTACCCGTCGGTGGCCGGCGTCTTCCGCTGCACCACCACGCAGGGGCCCGTCTTCAGCAGGGTCACGGGAACAACCTGCCCGTCGGCTCGGAACACCTGCGTCATACCGATCTTTTTGCCAAGAATCCCTGGGCTCATTTCTCAACCTCTAATATGGGGCAGCCCCTCGGGCTGCGGTGGCCTCTCCGGCCGGCTCCCACTTCTACTTGCCTTTTCCAAACGCCTTGATCTCCACGTCCACGCCTGCCGGCAGATCCAGCTTCATCAGCGCATCCACGGTGTCCTGCGTCGGCTCCAGAATGTCCAGCAGCCGCTTGTGCGTCCGAATTTCGAACTGCTCGCGGCTCTTCTTATCCACGTGCGGCGACCGCAACACCGTATAGCGATTCTTCACCGTCGGCAGCGGAATAGGGCCCGCGATCTGCGCGCCGGTCCTCTTAGCCGTGTGTACGATCTCCGTCGTCGATTGGTCCAGAATCCGGTGATCGTAAGCCTTCAGGCGGATGCGGATGCGTTCTCTTAAGCTCATCTTTTTGCACTCCGGCGGCCAGCCCCCTTTTTGAGAAAAGGACCCGGTCCCCGATTCCTTCGCCTATTCCACAATCTCCGTAACCGTGCCGGCGCCCACCGTGCGGCCGCCTTCGCGGATGGCAAAGCGCAGCCCCTTGTCCATGGCTATCGGCGTGATCAGCTCCACGTCCAGGGTCACGTTGTCGCCCGGCATTACCATTTCCATGCCTTCCGGCAACTGCGCCACGCCCGTGACGTCCGTCGTGCG
>JBEKFB010000460.1:0-3001 GCA_050013535.1 Bryobacteraceae bacterium
TCCAGGAACTCCTGGTGCTCCTGCGGCGCCGATTTTTCGAACTCGACGTGGAAGCGGTGCATGTCGGTCTCGGTGAGGCCGGCCGCCCGCATGATGGAAACGAGCTTGTCTTTGGTAACCACTTTGGATCTCCTGAAGGCCGCCGATTGCCCCAGCAATGCGGCAATGGCGTGCTGGTGACCGCGCAGCCTCTCGATCTCCGCGCTCAACGCTTCGAGCCGCCGCTTCAGGATCGCCGAGGCATCGCTGTCGGGTTGGTCGAGCAGCGCACGAATGTCCTCGAGGGTCAGGCCGGATTCGCGCCACAGGCGAATGCGCTGGAGTCGCGCGGCGTCTTTTTCGCCGTAAACACGGTAATTCCCCGCGCTGCGCCGAGCCGGCTTGAGCAGTCCGATGGATTCGTAATAGAGCACCGTGCTGCGGCTCAGGCCGCAGGTGCGGGCGAGTCTGGTAACGGTCAGCATCGTTCTCACTTGAGTTTCAATCCTGAAGCTGTAGACGGGTCAAGGAGAATTATAGGACGGTCATCCCAGAGTCCCGGGGCCGTTTATACTGGGTGGCAGGTGAAACGCCTGCTTGCGCTTCGAATGGAATACTCAGAAGGCTGTCGCGAATCTGCGAAAACACGGTGTTTCATTTGACGAAGCAGCAAGCGTGTTCTTCGATCCGTTGTCAGTTACCGCTGTTGACCCGGACCATTCGAAGGATGAGAATCGGTTTGTAGTCTTTGGCCTGTCGTCGCTGGGGCGATTGCTTGCAATTGCACACACAGAGCGCGTGGATGCGCTTCGGATCATCAGTGCTCGCGAGGTGACGCGCAGTGAAAGAAAGTTCTATGAAGAAAATTAAGAAGCATGTTGCGGAGGACGAGCTGCGGCCCGAGTATAGAGCGTCAGATTTTCCCGCCGGCTTTGTGCGCGGGAAGTACGCCAAGCGGCTCCAGGAAAGCTCGAATGTAGTGGTCCTCGATCCGGAAGTGACCGACGTCTTTCCCAATGCAGCCTCGGTCAATGAAGCACTGCGTGCGCTGGCAGAGATCGCCCGTCGCACCGCGCCCGCACGACGTAGGTCGCGATGATCGCAGGCGATACACCTGAGGGCCTTGCCAATCTTCATTAAGGGAGAATGACTGGTCCAGAGAGAAGCGCCTTGAGGAGTGGTCGAAGATCGTTGTGCTCCTCGCCCGGCTTCACAAAAACCCCGCATGCTAGCATGAAATTTGTCAGGCCCCGGGCTTCGTGCAATGGGCGGCCGTGAACCCCGCCAGGTCCGGAAGGGAGCAACGGTAACGGTTTAACTCGTGTGCCGCGGATCACCCGGGGTCTGGCATAATCGCGCCGCGCTTCATCCATGTATCAGGTCATCGCCAGGAAGTACAGGCCGCAATCGTTCGCGGAACTGATCGGCCAGGAGCACGTCCGCACCACGCTCGAGAACGCCATCGCGCAGCGCCGCATCGCGCATGGATACATCTTCTCGGGCCAGCGCGGCACGGGCAAAACCACGGTCGCACGCATTCTCGCTCGCTGCCTCAATTGCATCGAAGGCCCCACCGCGACGCCCTGCGGCAAATGCGCCAGTTGCCTTGAAATCGCCGGGGGATCGAGCGTCGACATGATCGAAATCGACGCCGCCTCCAACCGCGGCATCAACGAAATGCGCGAGCTGCGCGAAAGCGTGCGTTACCGTCCCGCGCGCGACCGCTACAAGGTCTTCATCGTAGACGAAGCGCATCAGATCACCAGCGAAGCTTTTAACGCTCTGCTCAAGACGTTGGAAGAACCGCCCGAGTGGGTAGTCTTCATGCTGTGCACCACGGAATCGCACAAGATTCCCACCACCATCGCGTCGCGCTGCCAGCAGTTCAGCTTTCGTTCGGTGGATTTCGCGGAGATTATCGCGCGCATGCAGTGGATCGCGGAACAGGAAGGGATTGAGACCGACGCGGAAACCCTGGCCGTACTCGCTCAGGCAGGCGAAGGCAGCGTGCGCGATTCGCTCTCCGCGCTCGACCAGGCCATCGCCTGTTGCGGGACGAAGCTCAACTCCGCGGAAATACGCGGCCTGCTCGGCATGTTCTCGCTCGATTCGCTCGACCAGGTGTCCCAGGCGCTCCTCGCGTCCGATTCGCGGCGCATGCTGGACATCGTGCTGGAGCTTGAGCGCAACGGCCGCAACCTGCAGCATTTCTGCCGCGAACTGGCGCGCTACTTCCGCAATCTGCTGGTGGCGAAAGTGGCGGGCGTGGGAACGCGTTTGATTGCGGCATCGGCTGCCGAACAGGAACGGCTGGCCGCAACCGCCGCACAATTCTCTGAAGAGGACCTTACCCGCTATCTGCAGCTCACGCTGGATCTGTTCAAGGACCTTCAATTTTCATTGCAGCCGCGCCTGCATCTGGAGATCGGTCTACTGAAGCTGGTTCATGTTGGCCGATTGCAACCGATCGAGGAGGCGCTCGCCGCGCTGAAGACGGGAACGGCCCCCGCAAAAGCATCGGCGCGCACTCAGGCTCCTCCGCCAGCGGCTCAGTTCCGCGCTCCGGCGCCGGTTCGAACAGGTCCGTCGCCGCTTGATCGTGATAATGCCAGAAAGAATACCGCGCCCCCGCCGCAGGCGGGCGAGTGGAAGGACCGCCTGCATGCAACTTCACCGCCGACGCCGTGGAGCATTCGGAAGTTGTCGAATCCGGCGGAGAGCTTCGATTTATCACGCCGGAGGAATTCCGGCTGGCCATGGATCCTCGCGACCTGAATAAAGTGGTCCAGCAGATCGCGGGAAGGCCCATGAAGGTGACAGTTGAGGTGGGCACGCCGGCAGTCGCGGTGGCAGCTGCTTCGGTTGCGAAGGCGCCTGGCGCTGACGAGGTATCTGAGCGTGCGCTCGCTCATCCCGAAGTGCGCCGTTTCCAGGAATTGTTTCCCGATGCGCATGTCCGTACTGTGCGAGATTTGAAGGAAGGCTGACGTTATTCAATCGGCTGCCGAGGAGATTCCCATGA
>JBEKFB010000461.1:0-2937 GCA_050013535.1 Bryobacteraceae bacterium
GAGTACGCGCGCATGAGCCACGAGGAGGGGAAGTCCGTCGTCGACGCAGCCATGGAAGCGGCGCGGTTGCGATTGCGGCCCATTCTGATGACCTCCTTCGCGTTCATCCTGGGCGTGGTGCCGCTGGCGCTCGCCATCGGCGCGGGAGCGGCATCGCGGCGGTCGCTGGGAACGGCGGTGTTCGGTGGAATGAACGCGGCTACGCTGCTGGCGATCTTCATCGTGCCGGTGTTGTATGTAGTGATCCAGCGGGCCGGGGAACGGGAGAAGTCATGAGGAGAGTCGCTCTGGTTGTGCTGCCCGCTTTGCTGCTGGCCGGCTGCGCCGTCGGGCCCAACTACAAACGGCCCGCCGTTGCCGTGCCGGACCAGTATCGCGGTGGCGCCCCCGATGCCGCCTCGCTCGCCGACAAGAAATGGTCCGATCTGTTCCAGGACGATGCCTTCACAATTTCGATCTGGGTATTGCCTCCGAGCGCGTTCTGGAAGCGCGCGCGCAGTTCCACATTGCACGCGGCAGCGAGTTTCCCAACGTTACCGCGCAGGCCGCCTTCACCGCGGAACGCTCGCCGTCCGCCAGCTCACTCGAACCGTTGCCGCCGAACACCTCCTTTGAGGGAAGTTACGGCCAGGTAGGTTTCGTGCTCTCCTGGGAACTGGACTTGTGGGGCCGGCTGCGCCGCCTTTCCGAATCGGCGCGGGCGCAGTACCTGGCCACCGAAGAAGGCCGGCGCGGCGTGGTGGTGTCGCTCATCGGCGATGTAATGAACGACTACTTCCTGCTGCGGGAGCGCGATCTGGAACTGGAGATCGCCCGGCACACGCGCGACATTGCGCAGGATAATCTCAAGCTGGTAGGGTTGCGCCACGCGCGCGGCGCAGCCACCGGACTCGACGTATACGAGGCGCAGCAATTCCTTTACACAGCCACCGCTCAGATAGCAAGCGCGCAGCGCGACATCGCACAGGCCGAGAACGCGCTCAGTTTGCTGGTGGGCAACGCGCCCGGCGATATCGCACGAGGAAAAGCGTTGGCCGAACTGGAGCCGCCCGCTCAGGTCCCCGCCGGATTGCCATCGTCGCTATTGGAACGGCGGCCGGACATTCGTGAGGCCGAACAGACTCTCATCTCCGCGAACGCGCGCATTGGAGCGGCGAAGGCGCTGTACTTCCCGCAGATCACGCTGACGGGTTTCTTCGGCGGCCAGACTGTCGCGCTACAGAGATTATTCGAGGGTCCGGAGCGTCAGCAGATCATAGCCCCCGCGGCCGTGCTGCCGCTGTTCAACGCGGGACAGATCCGCGCGGGCGTGCATTACTCGGAAGCGCAGAAGCGCGAGATGGTGATCGCGTATCGCAAGGCCATCTTTACCGGCCTGCGTGAGGTCTCCGACGCACTGGTGGGCTATACCGGAACGCGCGAGCAGCGCACCCAGCAGGCACTGCTGGTGAAGGCGCTGGAGGAGAGTACGCGCCTCTCGAACCTGCGCTACAAGGGCGGCCTCGACAGCTATCTGCAGGTGCTGATTTCCGAGCGCAATCTGTTTCAGGGGCAGCTCGTTCTGGCGCAGCTTAGGTTGTCGGAGATGCAGTCGTTCGTGGAGCTGTACCGGGCGCTGGGCGGCGGCTGGGGGTAGCCGGGCCTGTCGGAGGAAGTTATTCTTGTCACCTTGACGGCGGCAGGAACCCGATGGGCCTCTTTGGCGGATCCGGCGGCGCCATTAGTTGCTCAAGGACTTCAAAGACGATCCTGAATTGATGATCGTACTTCTTCTCGATCGAGGCGATGCGCTCCGCAAGATCTTTGTGAGTCGCGATGAGCTCGCGGAGACGGACGAAAGCGCGCATGATCGCGATATTCACGGTAATTGCGCGCTCGCTGTTCAACACGGTGGAGAGCATTGCTACGCCCTGCTCGGTGAACACGTAGGGCAACGTTCGCCGGCCGCCGCGGCCAGGTTTTGACATCGCAGTTTGCGATGTCAAAGATTCAGCTTCCCGCCTTGTGATCTGAAACATGAAATCGACGGGGAAACGGCGCCGGTTGCGCTTTACGGCCTCATTCAGACGGTAGGTGGGCACTTCGTAGAGCTCGGCGAGGTGGCTATCGAGCATGACCTTCTGACCGCGGATCACGAATATCCGGCGTTCCACCACTTCGGTGGGCACGAGTTGTTGTGGAGCCTTTTTCCTGGGCACGACTCAATATCGTGCCCGTCAGGCAGTTAGTATTCTCAGTTTTTCGGGACGTTTAGCGGGCCGAACTCTCCATCTCGGTCAACCAATCCGGCCGTTTGAGTACCTCGCGGGGCCGACTGCCGTCGGGAGGTCCGATGATCCCATCGCGTTGCATCACATCGAGAATGCGCGCGGCACGCCCGTAGCCCAGCCGCAGGCGGCGTTGCAGGATCGAGGTCGAGGCCTTGCCCATTTCCAGCACTACGCGCACGGCATCCTGGTAGAGCGGATCCGCGGGGCCGTCCAACTCGCCATCCTCCCCTTCCTCCGCGCCATCCAACGACGGAGGCGTCAGCAGGAACGTCGGATCATAGTCGGGTACCGCCTGCGCCTTCCAGAAATCCACCACCCGGTTAATCTCGGTCTCGGCCACGAAAGCGCCGTGCACGCGAACCAGGCGCGAAGAGCCCGGCGGCAGGAAGAGCATGTCGCCTTTGCCCAGCAAATGCTCGGCGCCCATCACGTCAAGCACCGTGCGCGAATCCACTCGCGTGGCTACGCGGAAGCTGATGCGCGAGGGGAAATTGGCCTTAATGAGGCCGGTGATGACATCCACGCTGGGCCGCTGGGTGGCCAGCACCAAATGCATGCCCACCGCGCGCGCCATCTGCGCCAGACGCGTCACCGCTTCCTCCACATTGCCGCGCTCCACCATCATCAAATCGGCCAACTCGTCGATGATGATCAGGATGTAGGGCAG
>JBEKFB010000462.1:0-2638 GCA_050013535.1 Bryobacteraceae bacterium
CAGAGGTCCCAGTCCTGATAGCCCGGCAGCGTCTCGTCATAGAACCCGATTCGTTCGCCCAGCGCGCACCGGAAGATGGTGGTCGAGTGGGTCATTGGGTTCGCGCACAGCGCTCGCTCGCGGATCTCGCCGTCCTGCTCGGGCTTGAGGTACGACATCTGCACGTTTTCGTTCTCGTCGATTACGGCCATCCCGCCGCCGCACCCGGCGTACTCGGGATTGGCATCAAGGAACGCTACCTGCTTTGCGAGCTTGTCCGTAGCGACCCAGTAATCGTCGTCATCGAGGATCGCGACGTACTCGCCGCGTGCATGCGCGAGCCCGTAATTGCAGGCGTTGGCGATGTTGCCGCCACGGTCGCGATGGAAATACCGGATCCGCGGATCGTGCTCCACCCATTTCGCCATGTCCGCGGCCGTCTGTTGATTCGGCCCGTCATGGACCACGATCAGCTCCCAGTCCTCCAGCGTCTGATCGATCACGCTCCGGATCGCGCGCCCCAGGAACTGCGGCCGGTTGCAGGTGAGCATCAGCACCGTGACCCTTGGCGACCCGGCGCTGTTCGTTTCGTTTCCGTTGAAACTGCTCATGCCTGTAGCAACCACGGACTCTCCCGCAGGAAATCGACAGTCCGCACAATGGCTTGCTCAATGGTTAAAGTGGGGCGCCATTCAAGCGAACGTATCTTATTGCAATCAACAAAGATAAACGGACTGTCGCCGATCCATCCGCGCTCCCCTCCCGAGTATTCCAGACGCGGCTTTAACCCCAGATGCCGGCAAATCCAACTGATCGAATCGTTCACCTCACAGGACTCATCGGTCCCCAGGTTGAAGATGTTCACCTTCTCCGAAGCTCGCCCGGTCGCCGTGGTGATTGCTTCGATGCAATCGCCCACGTACAGATACGACTTCCTCTGGTGGCCGTTGCCGAGCACGTTCAGGACATCGGGATGCTCGCGCAACTGGCGGTAGAAGTCAATCACATGGCCGTGTGAATACCGCGTTCCCAGCAGCGATACAAACCGGAAAATCCACGCCTGCATGCCGAAGCCTTCGCAGTAAGCTTCGATCAATCCCTCGGCGGCGAGCTTCGACGCCGCGTAAAGCGAGGTCTGTACCGGAAACGCGCAATCTTCGGGCGTGGGAAAAACGTTGGGCTCGCCATAAACGGAACCCGTGGACGAGAAGGCGATGCGGCGGACGTTGTTGGCGCGCATGGCCTCCAGAACATTCCAGGTGCCGATTGTGTTCTGTTCCAGATCCCTGCGCGGATGCTCGGTTCCAAAACGCACGTCGGCGTTAGCGGCCAGATGATAAACGAAATCCGCTCCCGCCATCGCCGAGGTGAGCGTGTCGAGATCCAGCAGGTCGGCGCGATGCAGGCGAAACCGGGGATGCTCCATGGCGCACGCGAGAAACTCGGCGCGGCCGGTGGAGAAATTATCAAACCCAATGACGGCCTGCCCAAGGGCCAGCAGCCGGTCAGCAAGATGGCTGCCGACGAATCCGGCGGCCCCGGTGATGAAAGCGGTCATAGGGTGAGGTTTCTCCTCAGCGTTTGCGGATCACGAACTCCATCTGAGTTCCTGCCAGCCGGGCAACGATGGGTATGTTCAGCAGCCGCAATGGCAGTCTAAGCAACGAGCTGATTCCGGATGCATCCGCCGGAGGCTCCTGGCTGCGCCGGAGCCCGGCAACATCGAACCCGGCCTTGTGAAACATCACGCGAGCCGTCGGAGCCGTGAACTCCCACACATGCAGGGGAATGTGGCAGCACGACCATATCCAGTCACGCTGCAGGACCCGCGACCAAAAGCGCAGGTATGTCGATTCGGGCGAAGTGATGTCCGGAAAAGTAATCAGCATGAAGCCGCCCGGCTTGAGGTAATCGCGCACGCCCTGGAGAAACCGCAGCGGATGTTCGGTATGTTCCAGCACATCGGTCATGGAGATCAAGTCGTAGGACTCCCGCGCTTCCCCGCCCTTTCCTAATGCACAGGTCCGAATCGTCACTCCGTAATGTTGCTGGCCCCAGCGAGCGCTTTCAGGATTGAACTCGATCCCTTCGGCCTCGAAACCGGCTTGCTTCAGCAGGCTCGGGAAGAGGCCGGTGGCTGTGCCGATATCGAGGCTGCGCCCACTCTTCACGAACTGGAGCACTGAATCCCGATAGCGCGCGAATTTTGCTCCGAACTCCTTCTCCGTCGCCCCCGGCGCCCGCAATTCGGCGTGGTAATCACCCTGATAGAATCCGGCGATCTCGGCGAGGGTGGGCGTGGGAGCGCAAAAATGTTGTCCACATGCGCGACACCGTGCCAGGCTGTATTTCGAATGGTCCGTTCTACCTCGAGCCAACAGCCTCGCGGGACCCGCCCCGCACATGGGACAGGCGGATGCGCTGTCAGGCGGGCCGACCGCCCCGGTTCGCGCGGAACCTCGAGTTCTCACTTTGCCGTCTTCTCCTCGTGGTACTCCATCTCAGTGTTGATGGCCCAGATATTCCCTTTGGTGGTAACGCCGTTGACGATGTTTTCGACTGCGGTCATTGCCGTCAGCATGGAGTGGTCCTGGTTGTTGTACTTGTGCATGCCGTTGCGGCCCACAAGGAACAGATTTTCGATCCGGTCGGTGTAGTT
>JBEKFB010000463.1:0-2608 GCA_050013535.1 Bryobacteraceae bacterium
CTGATCGTCAATGAAGAGCAGTGCCGCTTCGCGCTGGACACGCTGGAGAGCTGCCTGTTGGAGATCGAGGAGCACGCGTAGCAACGATGAAACGGGACCTCGGCGCGAGCCGCGCGTCATAAGAACGTGACTTCTCCGCTACAATGGCGTCTTATGGCGTCGCTTGACGACAACCCACGGGATGGGTCGCTCGACATCGCTCCGTGGAAGAAGGTAGTTGGCAGTGTTTTCGCGGTTCTGCTGGCCTTCCTGTTCGTAGTGTCCGGTGGTTGGAAGCTCGCCGCGCCGTTCACCTGGGCGCAACTTGTCGGTCAGCTTCGCGTGCCCTCTCAGCTCGCATTGCCGCTTTCCATAGCGTCCGGTATCGGCGAAATCTTCTGCGGAGTGCTCATCTTTGTCCCGCGTTTCCGCCGCTGGGGCAGCGTGTTGATGTCGCTGATGCTGGTGGGGTTCATGCTCTACTTCGCCATCAACTACAACGCGCTGGTGGGCAAGGACTGTAGTTGTTTCCCGCTCGTGAAGCGAACCGTCGGGCCGATGTTCTTCGTGGTCGACACATTGTTTCTAATCGGCGCGGTGCTGGCGGGCTTGTGGGCGCGCCGTGCATCGGGGCTTCGCGAGGCGCTCGTCATACTTGCGGCGGTATGCGTGTTTGCGGGCGTTTCTTTCGGCGTCAATCAGGCGCGCGAAAATGCCATTCGCACGCCGGCGACTGTCGTGGTGAACGGGCAGCCGTATTCGCTGCGTCAGGGACGAATCTTTCTGTTTTTCTACAATCCCTCCTGCCTGCATTGCGACGCCGCCGCGCGCCGGATGGCCAAGCTTACGTGGAACGACACGACCGTGGTGGGCATCCCCACCGAGACGCCCGAGTGGGCCGCGTCATTCCTGCATGACACCGGCCTAAAAGCGGTCACCACGTTCGACGTGAAGAAGCTGCGTGACGTGTTCCGGTTCGTCGATCCGCCGTATGGCGTCGCGCTCGACAATGGTCAGCCGAAAGCGGTGGTGGCCACGTTTGACGACAGCGAACCGGCACGGACGCTGCGCAGTATCGGTTATGTCCAGTAGGGACTCCGTGTGGGGCAGGCTCCCAGCCTGCGGCGGCCTCTCAGACCGCCTGGTTTAGGGCAGTTGATGATCCCCCTTGATGGCCGCTCACTCACAATCGAGCAGGTCCAGGCCGTCGCGCTCCACGATGAATCGGTAAGCCTTACCGCCGATGCCATCGAACGCATGCTGCGCTCACGGGCGGTGGTGGAGCGCCTCGCGGCCGGTGATGAGCCCGTCTATGCCGTAAACACGGGTGTCGGTCTGTTGGCCGATGTCCGCGTGGCAGCCGGAGATCTGGAACAACTACAGCGCAACGTGGTGCGGTCGCATGCGGCCGGTATCGGCGATCCGCTCTCGCGCGCGGAAGTGCGCGCCATGATGCTGATCCGCGCCAATGTGCTGGCGGCGGGTTTCTCCGGCATTCGGCCGCTCATCGCCGAGCGTCTCTGCGACCTGCTGAATCGTGGCGTGACACCTGTTGTTCCATCGCAGGGCAGTGTGGGCGCCAGCGGCGATCTGGCTCCGCTCGCACATATCGCGCTGGTGCTGATCGGCGAGGGCGAGGCCGAATATCAAGGCGACCGCTTGCCGGGCGGCGAAGCCCTGCGGCGGGCAGAGATCGAGCCGGTGACACTGGCATCCAAGGAAGGCATCTCGCTGGTGAATGGCACGCAGGCCATGCTGGCGGTGGGCTCGCTCGAACTCGGCGCTAGCGAGGTGCTGGCGGCCAGCGCCGACCTGATCTGCGCCATGACGGTGGATGCTCTCCGCGGAACACCGCGCGCTTTCGACGAACGTCTCCACGCGACTCGCCCGCACCCCGGTCAAGTCCGCAGCGCGGCCCGGTTAAGCGCGTACCTTGAAGGCAGTGAAATCCGCGAATCGCACATCGCCTGTCGCCGCGTGCAGGATGCCTATTCACTTCGGTGCGCGCCTCAGGTGCATGGGGCGGTGCTCGACGCGCTGGCCGAAGCGCGCCGTACATTTTTGATCGAGCTCAATTCCGTCACCGACAATCCCGTGGTCATCGGCGACGAGATAATCTCCGGCGGCAACTTCCACGGCGAGCCGCTCGCGTTCCAGCTCGATTTCCTGGCCGTCGCCCTGACTGCTCTGGCGGGCATTTCTGAGCGCCGCATCGACCGTCTGGTGAATCCCGCGCTCAACGAGCACCTGGCGCCGTTCCTCACCAACCACCCCGGCCTCGAATCCGGCTTCATGATGGTGCAGGTGTCGGCAGCCGCGCTGGTGGCCGAAAATCGCGTGCTGGCACACCCGGCGTCCACCGGTTCCATCACCACCAGCGGCAACAAAGAGGATTTCGTGAGCATGGGCATGACCTCCGCGCTCAAGTTGAAGCAGGTGGTGCGCAACACCCGGCGGGTGCTGGCCATGGAGCTGCTCACCGCGCGGCGGGCGCTGGATCTGCTGGCGCCGTTACGGTCGAGTCCTGTGATCGAGAAGGTGCGCTCGGCGCTTGGCGAGATTGTGCCGGTATGGACCGGCGACCGGCCCTTCACCGCGGATATCGAGCGGGCGGCGGCGTGGATTGGGG
>JBEKFB010000464.1:0-2608 GCA_050013535.1 Bryobacteraceae bacterium
CTGATCGTCAATGAAGAGCAGTGCCGCTTCGCGCTGGACACGCTGGAGAGCTGCCTGTTGGAGATCGAGGAGCACGCGTAGCAACGATGAAACGGGACCTCGGCGCGAGCCGCGCGTCATAACAACGTGACTTCTCCGCTACAATGGCGTCTTATGGCGTCGCTTGACGACAACCCGCGGGACGGGTCGCTTGACATCGCTCCGTGGAAGAAAGTAGTTGGCGGTGTTTGCGCGGTCCTGCTGGCCTTCCTGTTTATAGTGTCCGGTGGTTGGAAGCTGGCCGCGCCGTTCACATGGGCGCAACTTGTGGGTCAGCTTCGCGTGCCCGCGCAGCTCGCGTTGCCGCTTTCCATCGCGTCGGGAATCGGCGAAGTCTTTTGCGGCGTGCTCATCTTTGTCCCGCGCTTCCGCCGCTGGGGCAGTCTGTTGATGTCGCTGCTGCTGGTGGGGTTCATGCTGTACTTCGCCATCAACTACAACGCGCTGGTGGGCAAGGACTGTAGTTGTTTCCCGCTGGTGAAGCGCACCGTCGGTCCCATGTTCTTCGTGGTTGACGCGTTGTTTCTGATCGGCGCAGTGCTTGCGGGCCTGTGGTCCCGCCGTGCATCGGGTCTTCGCGAGGCGCTCGTCATACTCGCGGCGGTATGCGTGTTTGCAGGCGTCTCTTTCGGAGTTAACCAAGCCCGGGAAAACGCCATTCGCACGCCGGCCACTGTCGTGGTGAACGGACAGCCGTACTCGCTTCGACAGGGACGAATGTTTCTGTTTTTCTACAATCCCTCGTGCCTGCACTGCGACGCCGCCGCGCGCCGCATGGCCAAGCTTACGTGGAACGACACGACCGTTGTGGGCATCCCCACGGAGACACCCGAATGGGCCGCGGCTTTCCTGCATGACACCGGGCTGAAGGCGGTCACCACGTTCGATGTGAAGAAACTGCGCGACGCGTTCGCGTTCGTCGATCCACCGTATGGCGTGGCGCTGGACAACGGACAGCCGAAGGCGGTGGTGGCCACGTTTGACGACAGCGAACCGGCTCGGACGCTGCGCAGCATCGGCTATGTGCAATAGTGACTCCGTGTGGGGCAGGCTCTCAGCCTGCGGCGGCCTCTCAGGCCGCCTGGCTCAGGGAGGTAAATGATCTCTCTCGATGGCCGCTCACTTACAATCGAGCAGGTGCAGGCCGTCGCGCTCCACGATGAACCGGTAAGCCTTGCCGCCGATGCCATCGAACGCATGCTGCGCTCACGGGCGGTGGTCGAGCGCCTGGCGGCCGGTGATGAGCCTGTCTATGCCGTGAACACCGGTGTCGGACTGCTGGCCGATGTGCGCGTGGCCGCCGAAGATCTGGAACAACTACAGCGCAACGTGGTTCGGTCGCACGCGGCGGGCATCGGCGATCCGCTGTTGCGTGGTGAAGTGCGCGCCATGATGCTGATCCGCGCCAATGTGCTGGCGGCGGGTTTCTCCGGCATTCGTCCGCTCATCGCCCAGCGTCTCTGCGAACTGCTGAATCGCGGCGTGACGCCGGTTGTTCCCTCGCAGGGAAGCGTGGGCGCCAGCGGCGACCTGGCTCCGCTCGCGCATATCGCTCTCGTTCTGATTGGCGAGGGCGAGGCCGAATATCAAGGCGAGCGCCTGCCCGGCGGCGAAGCGTTGCGGCGCGCCGGCATTGCGCCCGTGACACTGGCGTCCAAGGAAGGCATCTCGCTGGTGAATGGCACCCAGGCCATGCTGGCGGTGGGCTCGCTCGAACTCGGCGCAAGCGAGGTGCTGGCGGCCAGCGCCGATCTCATCTGCGCCATGACACTGGATGCCCTTCGTGGAACACCGCGCGCTTTCGACGAACGCCTCCACGCGACTCGTCCGCATCCCGGTCAGATACGCAGCGCTACGCGCCTGAGCGCCTATCTTGAAGGCAGCGAGATTCGCGAATCGCACATTACCTGCCGCCGTGTGCAGGATGCCTATTCTCTTCGGTGTGCCCCTCAGGTGCACGGGGCCGTGCTCGACGCGCTGGCTGAAGCGCGCCGTACATTTTCGATCGAGTTGAATTCAGTCACCGACAATCCCGTAGTCATCGGCGATGAGATTATCTCTGGCGGCAATTTTCACGGCGAGCCTCTGGCGTTCCAACTCGACTTCCTCGCCGTCGCCCTCACCGCGCTGGCCGGCATCTCCGAGCGCCGCATCGACCGTCTGGTGAACCCCGCGCTCAACGAGCATCTGGCGCCGTTCCTCACCAACCATCCCGGCATCGAATCCGGCTTCATGATGGTGCAGGTGTCGGCGGCCGCGCTGGTGGCGGAGAATCGCGTGCTGGCGCACCCGGCTTCCACCGGGTCCATCACCACCAGCGGCAACAAAGAGGATTTCGTGAGCATGGGCATGACCTCCGCGCTCAAGCTGAAGCAGGTGGTGCGCAACACGCGGCGGGTGCTGGCCATGGAGCTGCTCACCGCGCGGCGGGCGCTGGATCTGCTGGTGCCGTTACGGTCGAGTCCTGTGATCGAGAAGGTGCGCTCGGCGCTTGGCGAGATTGTGCCGGTATGGACCGGCGACCGGCCCTTCACCGCGGATATCGAGCGGGCGGCGGCGTGGATTGGGG
>JBEKFB010000465.1:0-2563 GCA_050013535.1 Bryobacteraceae bacterium
TTGATCGCGCTGACAGCACTCGCGCAGACTCCGCATTTCAGCCCGCTGGCCAATGTTGGCGCGCGGCACACCATCAGCCTGGACGGCAGGTGGCGAACCATTGTCGATCCATACGAGGTTGGCGCGTACGATTTTCACCAACATGCGGGCGGCGCCAATTTCTACCAGAACGCCCATCCCAAGAGCCAGAGCGATCTGATTGAATACGATTTCGACAAGTCGCCTTTGCTCGACGTCCCCGGCGACTGGAACACACAGCGCCCCGATCTTTTCTTCTACGAGGGGACCATCTGGTACAAACGCTCGTTCGACTATCAGGCCAAACCCGGCACGCGGGTCTTCTTATACTTCGGCGCGGCAAACTACGACGCCATCGTCGCTCTCAACGGTGCGCCGTTGGGAGAACATGTCGGCGGCTTCACTCCGTTCGCCTTCGAAGTGACCGGCAAGCTGCGCGACAAGGACAACTTCATCGTGGTGAAGGTGGACAACAAGCGCCTGCGCGAAGGCGTTCCCCAAGTCAATACCGATTGGTGGAACTATGGCGGTATCACACGCGATGTCTCGCTGGTCGAAGTGCCGCCGACATTCGTCCAGGATTACTTCATCCAGTTGAAGAAGGGATCGGCCGACACCATCACCGGCTGGGTGAAAGTGAACGGGGCGACGCCACACCAGAGCGTGACCGTGAAGATTCCTGAAGCCGGCATCTCACAATCGGTGACCACCGATGACAGCGGCTTCGCCGAGCTGAGCTTTCCCGCGAAGCTGGCACTTTGGTCGCCGGAGAATCCGAAGCTGTATCGTGTCACCATCGCGTCGGAAACCGATTCAGTCGACGACCTCATCGGCTTTCGCACAATTGAGGTTCGCGGTCAGGACATCCTTCTGAACGGCCTCCCTGTCTTTCTTCGCGGCGTTTCCATCCATGAAGAGGCTCCCTTCCGCAGCGGCCGTGCCTTCAGTGATGAGGATGCGCGCACACTGCTCGGCTGGGCCAAAGAACTCGGCTGCAACTTCGTGCGGCTGGCGCACTATCCGCATAACGAGAACATGACGCGCGAGGCCGACCGGCTCGGCCTGATGGTATGGTCGGAAAGCCCGATTTACTGGGCGATTCAGTGGGAAAACCCCGCGACATACGCGAACGCGTCAAATCAGGTGGCCGAGAGCATTGCGCGCGACAAGAACCGCGCCGCCATCGTTCTGTGGTCGGTTGCCAATGAGACGCCTGTGAACGACGCCCGCAACACATTTCTTCGGAACCTGGTGAAGCTGGTGCATACGCAGGATCCCAGTCGCCTCGTCACGGCGGCCACGATCGCCACGCGCGCGGGCAACGAAATCACCATCAACGATCCGCTGGGAGCCGATCTCGATGTGCTGGGCAACAACGAATACATCGGCTGGTACCAGGGCCTGCCCGACTCCGCCGACCAGATCACGTGGAAATGTATTTATGACAAGCCACTCGTCATGAGCGAATTCGGCGCGGGCGCGGTGTACGGCATGCACGGCGACCCACTGGCGCGCTGGACGGAGGAATATCAGGAGAACGTCTTCCGTCATCAGGTCGCCATGCTTTCACGGATTCCGTTCCTGCGCGGAACCGCACCCTGGGTTCTGATGGACTTTCACAGCCCCCGCCGCCTGCTGCCCGGCATTCAGGATTATTTCAATCGCAAGGGCCTCATCTCGCTTCGCGGCGAGAAGAAAAAAGCGTTCTACGTGATGCAGGATTATTACCGGCAGAAACAGGCCGAAGCAACCCGATAAGCTGTTGTTTTATGCCTTCGGTTGCATCTTCGGCGCTCGCCGTCGAACATTCGCGCATCCGCGAACTCGCCGAAATCGCCATGCGCATGGATGGCGTGCTGAAGTTGTACTTCGGCGAATCCAGCGTGCCTACGCCCGACTACATTAAGCGGGCGGCGCAAAAGGCCATGGCCGATGGCTTCACGTTCTATACGGAAAACGCCGGACTGCTCTCCACCCGCGAGGCCCTGGCCCGCTACTATCGCGAGCAGCATGGTGTGGAACTCGATCCGGCGAGCGAGATTGTGGTCACCGCGTCCGGCGTGCAGGCTCTCAATCTGAGCATTCGCTGCGCGCTCAACGCCGGCGACGAAGGCCTGGTGCTCACTCCCGCCTGGCCCAACGGTTCGGCGAGTATCCAAATGGCCAACGCGCGTCCCCTGCAGGTGCCGCACGTGCTCTCCGGCGAGTGCTATCAGATCGATTTCGATGCGCTCGAAGCCGCGCTTTCGCCGCGCACCCGGCTGTTGCTCTACACATCACCGTCGAATCCACTCGGCTGGGTGGCCACTGTGGACGATCAACAGCGCTTGCTCGATTTCGCGCGCAGCCACGATCTGTGGCTCATCGCCGATGAGGTTTATGACCGGCTGAACTTCACCGGTCCGAAGGCATTCTCTCCCGCGCCGACCATTCTTCGCCTTGCTACGCGCGACGATGCGGTGATCGTAGTGCAATCGTTTTCGAAGGCGTGGTGCATGACCGGATGGCGTGTCGGTTGGATGATCGCCCGGCGCGACCTCGCCGC
>JBEKFB010000466.1:0-2555 GCA_050013535.1 Bryobacteraceae bacterium
GATTGCGAGATTTCGTGCGGAATCTTGCCATCGTCGCGCTGGAAATGCGAAATGAACTGGATGGCGGCGCGCGCGTTCGCAAAATCGCCGGCGGAGGTCAGCGCGAGCGACGTCCAGAAAGAGTCGCGGCCGAAGAACCACGCAAACCCCGGCCTGTAAGCGCCCTTCGACGGACCGTAGCCGGCGACCAGCCCCCGGCCGAGAAATGGATTGTCCACAAATCCTTTGACCACGCTGATGCGGGACCAGTCATAAGCCTGCTGCAGATGCGCGTCGGGCAGGGATAACTCAATCGTGTTTGCCAGATAGTCGCGGTAATAGCGCTCCGTGTCTTCTACGAGGCGGCCGCTGCGCGCGATCAGCCGGTTGTAGGCAGCCAGCGCCTCATCGGCCGATTTCATGGATGCGGCCAGCGCCAGCACGCGCTGCGCGTGCCCCTTGATTTCACCGAGAGTAAACACCGCGTGCGTGGCGGACGCGTAATTGGTCGCGTACTCCCGCGATTCGAGCGCCGCATCGGGCGATCCGAAGACGGCCGCAAACGGCTGTCCGTCGGCTCCGAACTGAAAGCTTTTGAGCCGGCCGTTCCACTCGGCGTAGCCCGTGCCGATGGATGCCGGCCACATCAGTTGGAAGTCGCGTGTGAACTCCACGTCGATGCGGAGCGGGCTGCGGGCACGCACATCGAGCAGGATCGCAGCGCCTGGTTCGTCGATGGGCGCGACCAGTGTTTCGTCGGCCTGAAAATCGTCACCCGCGTAGGTGATGGTGTACGATCCCGGACGCGCTGTGATGCGGCGCGCCACGCTCTCTCCGGGAATGACTTGCGCGTCGGCGATGAACCGTAGTTTCAGGCCGCCGAAGATCTTGAGGGGGTAGACATATGCTTCCAACGTGCCATCTTCGGCGCCGAGCAGGGCGGCGTGCGGACCGGCCGCGTCCAGAAACTCCCACGCGCGGACCGGGCGCGAGAGCTGCGGATCGGCGGCGAAACAGTTCATGGCCAGCATGGCGAGCAGTAAGGCGGCCGGCCTCAGGAGTGTTGAATACATAGCCATCAGTATAGTTGGGGGCAGGGCGCCAGGCGGGGCCAGTATACTTAAAGAAATGAGCAGAGGGGTGACCAGGCGAGCCTGGATGGGACTTATGACCGTTCCCGCGGTGCGGGCTTGGGCACAGGGCGTGTCCACGCGCGGCGTGAAGCCCATGCCGCGCGGGAAACCATCGGGACTGCCCTGGCACGCCAGATTCGTGGATATCGCGGAGCAGGCCGGGCTGCGCGCGCCGGTGATCTACGGCGGCGCGAAACGTAAAGAGTACATTTTGGAAACCGTCGGCTGCGGCGTCGCGTTTATCGACTACGACAACGATGGCTGGCTCGATCTCTTCATTTTGAGTGGCACGTGCGTCGACAACCCACCAGCGGGCGCACACAACCGGCTTTACAAGAACAATCGCAACGGCACCTTCACCGATGTGACCGAACAGGCCGGACTAAAGCGCTCCGGCTGGGCGTCGGCGGTTTCGGTGGGCGACTACGACAACGATGGATTCGACGATCTCTTCCTTACTTACTGGGGCCAGAACGTTCTCTATCGCAATAACGGCGACGGCACCTTCACGGATGTCACCGTGAAGGCCGGGTTGCAGCAGACCGGCACGCCTTGGGGGTCGGGCTGCACTTTCCTGGACTACGACCGCGATGGCCACCTGGACCTGTTTGTGGCCCATTACCTGGAGTTCGATTTCGCTTCCGTCCCCAAGCCTGGAGAGAACTCCAATTGCAACTGGAAAGGCGTACCGGTAAACTGCGGGCCGCGCGGTCTGCCGCCTGGTTCGCTGGCGCTCTACCACAACAATGGCGACGGCACTTTCACGAATGTGAGCGCGAAATCCGGAGTGGCGAACCTGAAGGGGTACGCCATGACCGCCGTGGCTGCGGATTTCGATAACGACGGATGGCCGGACATCTACGTAGCCTGCGACTCGACGCCCAGTTTTCTGCTGCGCAACAATCGCAATGGCACCTTCACCGATATCGGCCTGGAGAGCGGCGTGGCCTTGAACGAAGATGGCATGGAGCAAGCCGGCATGGGCGTGGGAATCGGCGATTACAATCTGGACGGCAACCTGGATATCTTCAAGACGCACTTCGCCGACGACACCAACATTTTGTACAGGAACGATGGCAAGGGCAACTTCGAAGACACTACCATCAGCGCGGGGCTTGCGGTGGAGACGCGCTTCATCGGGTGGGGCGCGGGAATCGTGGACCTGGATAACGACGGCCATCCGGACCTGTTCTTCGTGACCGGCAGCGTGTACCCCGAAGTGGAAGACAAACTGCCCGGCTATCCGTTCAAGACGCCGCGCGTCATCTTCCGCAATTTGGGCAACGGACACTTCGAGGAGTCGATGGACCAGGGTGGGCCCGGCATCGCGTCGCCGCATGCCAGCCGCGGGTGCGCGTTTGGCGATTTTGACAACGACGGCGACATCGACATGGCGGTCGTGAACCTGAACGAGCCGCCTTCGCTGCTGCGCAACGACGTGAG
>JBEKFB010000467.1:0-2543 GCA_050013535.1 Bryobacteraceae bacterium
CACGGCCGTCATTACGCGCGCGCGATAGATCGCGAACTATACGATCGATTGATCGCACCCATTGTGGAGCGCACGCTGGGCCCCTGCCGCGAGTGCATTCGCGATTCCGGCGTCAGCGTAGAACAGATCGACGAAGTGGTGATGGTGGGCGGTTCCACGCGCATTCCGCTGGTCCGCAATGCCGTGGAACGATTGTTTCTCACTCGCCCGCATACCGAACTGAATCCCGATGAAGTCGTGGCGCTGGGCGCGGCCGTGCAGGCCGGCATTCTCTCCGGCGAGGTGGAAGACAAGCTGCTGCTCGATGTGACGCCGCTGTCGCTGGGCATTGAGGTGATGGGCGGCGTGGTGGCCAAGCTGATTCATCGCAATTCCACCATCCCGGCCAGCGCGACGGAATCGTTCACCACCGCGGTGGACGGCCAGAAGAACGTGCTGATTCACGTACTGCAGGGCGAGCGCGAGCTGGCGCGGGATTGCCGCAGCCTCGCTCGATTCGATCTGAAAGACATCGCACCCATGCAGGCGGGGATGGCGCGCATTGAGGTACGGTTTCTGATCGACGCCAATGGCATCCTCAACGTGACCGCGCGCGATAAGCGCACCGGCGCCGAACAGAGCGTGGATGTGAAGCCGTCGTATGGGCTGAGCGACGAACAGGTGGCGCGGATGATTCAGGAATCGTTCGAGAAGGCCGAAGACGATTTCCGCGAACGCCAGACGCGCGAGGCCCGCGTCGAAGCCGAGACCATCCTGCGCGCCACTGAGAGGGGGAAGCTGAACGACGCGTGGCTGGATCTGACCGATGACGAGCGCGCGGCCATCGATCGCGCGGTGAACGAGCTGCTGGTGGCGCAGAACTCCGACGACCACCACGTGATTCTGAGCAAGATCGAAGCGCTGAACCAGGCCACCGGCAAGCTGGCCGAAAACATGGTGAACACCGCCGTGCGCGGCGCGCTGAAAGGAACGAAGATCTGATGCCGGGGCTTTCGTGGGACCAGACCGATGACATCGCGCTGTCGCTGGCCGAGAAGTTTCCCGACCTCGATCCCACGCACATCCGCTACACCGACCTGCACAAGTGGATCACGGAGCTGGACGATTTCGGCGACGACCCAATGAAGTCCACCGAAGGCAAGCTGGAAGCGATCCAGATGGCCTGGCTGGACGAGTATAAGGATACGCACGGAGAGTAAGGGTATTATCGGAGCAGCGATGTTTGAGGCTCCCGATATACCCGGCGCGGCGGATGTGATCGCGTGGTTCGGCTATTGGCCGACATTTCACGACGCCGGGGTCCTGTTTAGCGCAGCCGCGCTATTGTGACCGGGCAATGAGGTTGTAAACCCGGCTGGGAGATATCTGGTCGAAGACCGCGCGATCGGTATTCAGTAGATCCCCCGTCTCGCTGACAATGAATCGAAACTCTCTCAATGAAGCGAGAAGCCGCAAACATTCCACCGGGTCGATCCCCGTTCTGCGAACGACACCCGGATGCGCCTCCAGGATGACCAGACAGTTTCGAGCATCCCGAACCGTCCCAGCGGCCCCGCGGAGCACGGCAAGTTCTCCGCCCTCCACGTCGATTTTGATCACCATGCTCCCCATCGGTTGCACGTTCAGCGAATCGATTGTAGTGACGTCGACTGGACCATCGGAACACTTCTCCAGAAAAGACTGGGTGTGATTCGTCGGAATCCCGGGCGTGAAGCACGGGTCTGGAAATGCCAACCGTCCGCGGCCGCAAAAATCGGCCAACGCCGCGGAACTGGACCTGGCCTCGATGCCGTCCGGCAGCATCGACAGATTCAGCCGAAGCCACGAGTACCCGTCGATATTCGGCTCAAATGCTATTACGTGAGAAATGGTTGGGCACAGGGCGATAATTCTGAGGCTGAACAAGCCGATATCGGCTCCGCCGTCGATCAATGTTATTGGGTCCGGGAGCTGCCTGATCTGCTCGCCGAGCGAGGCGATCAATTCCGTTTCGTAGTTGTAAACATCGAACTCGTCGTATTCGTTGCGGGCAATCGGAACGCGAATACACACGGAATTGCTCAGGGAAAACTCTACCACCTGGTCAAGATAACCGATTTGCCTGAGGACCTTCAGCAGGCGGGTGCTCCCGCGAACGTTCCTGCGCTCCAGCGACTTCGCGATGCGGAAGAGCACGGGCGCACGTTTGGTTACCGAAATATCACGGACGTCCACCGCCGATCCTCAGCGCACCACCAGCCGGACGTCGCCCTTGAAGCCGAACTTACCCGCCGTGAAATCGGCGCTGCTGTCGCTGTAGTCATCCAACACATTGCCGCTCACGTCGCGCACCACGATCCGCGTCGGCTCAATGTCGATACGCAATTGATAGGCGTCACCTTTCATCGAGTGGTTGGCGGAGTGATCCGCCTTTGTGCCGTCCACGTAGGCGCGGCGGGAAAGCTTGTGGTCATCGAGCTGGTAGGTGACGCGATTGCGATCGTCGCGGCGGCCGATCTCCCAATCGATCTTGCCACCGGCGCCGAACAGTCCCCCGCCCTTCC
>JBEKFB010000468.1:0-3358 GCA_050013535.1 Bryobacteraceae bacterium
TTTGGTCAGTGTCCCGAGCCCGGCCAGCAACGGCTTCAGCAGCAGCGTGGAGTCCACCAGGTGAATGCCCTCGTCCTCCAGCACGCGCGCCACGCCGCCGATCAGCGCATCGGTATTCTTCGCGCGCAGGGACGTGAGCACCTTCAGCAGGCGCCAGTCCGGACGAATCGAGGAAAAGATGCTGACGTGCTTCACCTGCCCGGCCATGATCAGTTCGGTGAGCTCCTCTTCCTTGAGGATCTCGATCAGCCTGCTGAGCTGTCCGATGGAGATCCAATAACAGCGAGCGGCCAGCGTCTCGATCTCCGGCGACGCCTCTTCCTTGATGCCGATGACGACGACTTCATGCCCCATGGCTCGCGCCGTCTCCAGGGCGAGGATGGGAAACCGGCCGTTGCCGGCGATCAACGCGTAGCGGCTCATTTGATGAATCCGCGTTTGGCCGTGCGAATGAACTCGATGAGCGTGTCGCGCTCGGGGGAATGGGGGATCTCGGCCTCGATGCGTTCGAGGGCCTGGCTGGTGTTCAGGCCGGATTTTGTCAGCAGACGAAAAGCCTTGTGCAACTCGTCGATGGTCTCCGCGCCGACACCGCGCCGTTCGAGAGCAGCACGTCCTGGGTGATGACGCTGTAGCCGCCCACGATGGAATGGCGGCCGATGCGGCAGTACTGATGCACCGCCGATCCGGCGCTGATCACCGCCCAATCTTCGACAATGACGTGGCCGCCGAGAGTTGCGCCGTGGCCGAAGACTATATGACTGCTGGCTTGAACGTCGTGCGCGACGTGCACGTAGGCCATCAGGAGGTTGTCATTCCCGATGGACGTGATCATGCCGCCGCCTTCGGTGCCGCGGTGGATGGTGACGAATTCGCGAATTCGATTGCGGTTGCCGATGCGCGTTTCCGAGCGCTCGCCTTTATACTTCAGGTCCTGCGGCGCAAGGCCGACGGTGGAGAAAGGGTAGAAAGTGTTGTCTTCGCCGATGGTCAGGGGCCCTTCCATGCACACATGCGCCATCACGCGAGTGCGAGCGCCGATGCGAACAGCCTCGCCGATCGTGCAGTACGGTCCGATTTCGGCAGTTTCGGCGATGGCGGCTCTGGGATCGACGATTGCAGTCGGGTGGACCGGCATGCGGACGCTTCAGCCAACCGGGACGGGGATGGGGGCGGGAGTTTCTTCAACGACGCGGTCGGCGAGCTTGCACATCACCTGCGCCTCCGCCACCACGACGCCGTCCACGGTGGCCTTGCCGTACATTTTCGCGACGGACGCCTTGCGCCTGCCCACCATCATCTCGATGCGCAGGGTGTCGCCAGGGCGAACCGGCCGGCGGAATTTGGCCTCTTCAACCGAGGCTAGCAAAACGAGTTTGCTGGCGCGATCGGGAAGGCCCTTCAAGACCAGAACGCCCGCCACCTGCGCCATCGCTTCCACGATGAGCACGCCAGGCATCACCGGGTAGTCCGGAAAGTGGCCCATCATGAACGGCTCGTTGTAGGTGACGTTCTTGATGCCGACGATCCGTTCCGGCTCCAGTTCCAAAATAGCGTCGACGAGCAGAAACGGGTATCTGTGCGGAAGGATTTCGCGGATCGCGTCGATATCAAGGAGAACGGCCATGTCGGGAAACATACATTATAGCGTTTTCCCTGAAGCACTTGCGCTCGCATCCATCGCCGACGCGGGCAAACTCCTGAGGAAGGAGACTTTAATCTATGGCAACCAGAAAGTCCGGCATCCCTCGCGAGCGCACAACCGATCCGAAACCGAAGACGTACAAACCGCGCGAACCGCGCCCGGTACGCTCGCCGCGCGATTCTCAGGCGGAGCAGAAACCACGCCAGCCAAAGTAATGTTCAGGACGTTTCAATCCGGTTTTCCGAGCGAGCAAAGCGGATCTCCCACAACGATGTTCTGCCAGCTCACGGCGGGGATGGACATCCAATAGCTCTCGGCCAGATTGCGTCCGCGATAATACGCGGGCAGAAGATAATCCGGCCGAGGCGTCCTGATGAGCCACGGTTCGCTCACGTGCCCGGATGCGCCCGTCGCGCCCTGGTGGATGTAATCGCCGGTCATGCTCTGCGGCGATCCCGCAAACAAGGCGTGTGGGTCGCTCCATGGGCCGTAGGTCCAGGAGGCCGGCGGCATACGGAACGTTCGCGCGTCGGTGGAGACAAATTCGGTGACAATAGCTCCGGGCAGATAATGGAACCCGAGATCGCGCTGCTTACGATGCGGATCGTTGGAGCCCCATGATGCGTAGGCGATTACGTCGGTCTGGTTCGTGAGCACGCGGTCGGATTCATCGAACACTACGCGCTCCGACGGGAGCGCCACCGCCGCCGTGCGCAACCAGTTGTTTCCCGGCTCGTCGTCGTTCGATTTCAGGTCGATCACGAAACGCCCGCGGTTCTTCGCCAACAAGGCGCGATCGATGATGCCGCGAACATCGGGAAAATCGTAGCCGGTAAGGCGAGTCACCAGATAGATAGGGAAATCGGGATGCCGGAATGCGGCCTCGCGCCGGCCAAAGAATGGATTGGGAAGCGGGCCTGGCAGCCGATGCGGATGGCCGTGGAGATCCTGATAAAACGCGGCCAGTTCGGAATCCACCGAGGCAGTGTCTCCGTTCATCCCGCCGGTCCCGTCGATACGCAGGGGAACGTCCGACGTGGTCGAGATGTAGAGGATCTTCTCCAGCAGGCCGTGGGTTTTCAGGAAAACGCCGAGCGGCTTCGCGACCTCAGCGTCGTATTGGGGGCGCGTAATGATCTCGGTCAGCGGCATGGGCTGCCGGCAAACGTTGGAAAGAGGAATCCCGCGGCGGTGTACGTAGTATTCAGCAATGGCGCGGGACGTTGGCGACGACTCATTGACCAGCACCAGCACGTTCTGCGCCGTCTGGCATAGCGCCACCGCGTAACCGACGAGTGCAAGCCCAAGGACGCGGACGTCCGGCCATTTGGCCGTTTCGAGGAACGTGATGAAGCCGGCCTCGCCCCATTTCTTCCATTTGGGGCCGGAGGGGGTGATGTCGGGCGACATGGCTTTCCAGTGAGGTATCGGATGGGTGGGCTGAAAATCGAGCATCGCGCCCTTCAGCCACTGCGTCTTGTCCGGCGAGCCATTGTCGAGCGTCGGGGTGTGGCAGTCGGCGCACCCGCCGAGGTTCTCCACCAGATACTTCCCATATTCCGCTTCGCTTCCGGAGGTCGTTTTCGTATCCGCCGCCATCGCGCCAAGCGCACACAGAATCACCGCCGCACCGCAACGAAGCGTTTCACGCATGGAGAACATGGTAACAGGCAGTTCCATTGTCGGGAAGCCCCCGCTTTTGATAGAGTTTAG
>JBEKFB010000469.1:0-6063 GCA_050013535.1 Bryobacteraceae bacterium
CGCACGGTGTTCAGCAGCGATCCATTGGAGGTTTTCAATCGCTGCAGCGTGCCATCGGCCCAACTGGTGACGAAGAACGAGTCACCATCAGGCTGAAATAGAATCCTGTACGGGCGGCGGCCGGTTTTGAAGCGATCAATGACACGGCCCGATTGCGGGTTCACCACCAGAACGGAATCGTGAAAAATGTCGGCGGCGTAGAGCAGGCGGCCATCGGGCGACGTGGCGACATCGCCGATGAAGTCCTGTTCACCGGGGTGCTCGATAAGCGAGAAGGTGCGGCCAGCCTTAAGAGAACCATCTGCGCCAAACGCGAATTCGTAAATCGCGGCGCGCGAACCGCCACCGACCCACAGCGTGTGCCCATCGGGTGAGAAGGTCAATCCAAGCCACGCGTCGTTCACCGGCGTTCGACTTAATTCACGTTGCGCGGCGACATCGAGCACGCTCAACGATGGCGGATTGTACCCGCCGTTCAACACCACCAGATACTTCCCGTCTTTGGATAACGCGCAGGACATCGGGAACGTGTCCAGCGGAACCTGTTTCCCGGCGGGCCGCAGGCGCCACCCGCTGTTCAGCAGAAAGCTGCCATCGGGCTGCGGGCCCACTTGTTCGCGCGGTACGGTTTGAGAGCAGAGAGTCAGAGCGAGGACGAGAATGGCGGCAAGGTGTGTGAATCGCACGGTGAGAACTCGTCTCTCAGGATAGCCGAGCCGCCCGGGGTTACCGCAGTAACACTCGCTTCCCGGTTCGAGCCGATTCCCGCGCGGCAACCAGAATCTCAGTGACGATCATGTTGTTGTCCAGCGAGGACAGGCCCGTAGGTTCGGCGTTGCCTCGGACAATGGCGGTCAGATACGAGAGAAAATCCTGTTGGTCAGGCGGCAGCGGTGGCGGCGCCAGCGACTCTTCCTGCGCGCCTTGCAATCTCGTCCTGAGCGTGTTACCCCCAATGGCAATGGCCTGCGCGCGCTCTGCGTAGACCTCAAAGTCCTTGCGTCCAACCGGCCAGTTCCACGATGCCTGGATGATGCCCTGCGCTTTCGGATATTCGACAATGACCGTGGCTTCGTCGTCCACGCGCGGATAGAGTTGCGGCTTGAACCGTTGAGTGACGGCGGTGACGGCAATGGGCGGTTGGTTGTCCATCATCCAGGTCATGAGATTCGCGCCGTAGCAGCCGAAATCGAAGAGCGCGCCCGCGCCGTTCTGCACGGGATCGGTCAGCCAGCCCAGAAACGCCGGTCCAACGCCGATCTCCCTGGGACCCTGATGGCCGTCCATCGCCACCATCTTACGGATGTCGCCGCCGGCATGCCGCACCTTGATGAAATCCCACATAGCGGCGTGGCTCGGATACCACGTCGTTTCGTAATTCACGATGACGTGAATATGCTCGCGTGCCGCTGCGTCGCGAATGGCCCTCGCTCCGGCCATGTCCACCGCGAGTGGCTTTTCCATCATCACGTGGATGTGGTGCGCGGCGCAGACGGCGACGACGGGAGGATGATCGCGCGTGCTTGTGAAGATGGAGACCGCCTCCGGCGAGGTCTTATCCAGCATGGCCGTGAGATCGGCGTAGAAGAGGCTGCTTGCCAACCCGAAGCGATCTGCATAGCTGCGCGCCAGCGCAACATCGGGTTCGTAAACGCCCACCAGTTGCAGATCTGGATGCGTCTTAAGCGCTTTGAGGAAGCCATCGACATGGCCGTGCACAAGGCCGGCGATGGCCACCCGCAAGGGCACGGCGCCAGCGGATGGTGTCTGGGCAAAAGCGAGCAGGCGGAGAAGAAGGGCGAACAGCGAGAAGCGAGTCATGGGTCTTTTTCAAGATACGCCTTTGCGGGGAAGGCCACTTGACACGAACTATCCCGGCTTGGGAAGGCTCAGCATCTCACGAACCTGCTCGAAAACGTCGCCTTCGGCGATCCCGCTCGCGTCGCCCTCATCGATGGCAGTGCGCAGAGCAGCAAGTTTTACCGCCCGCCACGCTTCTTCCATCCTGACTTCATCTGGCTTCATCGCACTATTGTACGCGTGGACGCGCGGCGATAGCCGCGCATTCTCGGACACCACACAAACGCGGCTGCGGCCGCATGTCCCCTTTTCGTCACTTCTCCGCAAACCGCTGAGCGATCGGAAAGCGCCGTCCGATGCCGAATGCCTTGCTGGTCACCTTCAACCCGGGCGCGGCCTGCTGGCGTTTGTACTCGTTGCGGTCCACTTTATTGATGATGTCGCGCACCAGCGCAACGGGCGCGCCGGTCAGCTCCACCAGCGCAACGGGCGCGCCGGTCAGCTCGGCGATGTCCTGAGGTGAACGATACTCTTCGACGTACGCTTTGAGGATGGGATCGAGCACGTCGTACTCAGGCAGTGAATCCGAATCCTTCTGATCGGGCCGCAACTCCGCGGATGGCGGCTTGGTGAACACATTTTCCGGTATCGCGCCATCGTGCCGGCGGTTGGCGACACGGGAAAGCTCATACACCAGCGTTTTCGGCACGTCGCTGATCACGGCCAGTCCGCCGCACATATCGCCGTACAGCGTGCAGTAACCCACGGCCAGTTCACTCTTGTTGCCGGTGGTGAGCACCAGCGCTCCCCACTTATTCGACAGCCCCATCAGCGTGAGGCCGCGCAGGCGAGACTGAATGTTCTCCTCGGCCGCATCCGCGGGGCGACCGGCGAACAACGGCGCAAGGGTCTCAAGCATCGCATCGTATCCGCCATCAATCGACACAATTTCAAACCGGATTCCGAGGTTGGCCGCGAGCGCGCGCGCGTCGGTAACGCTGTGTTCGGACGAGTATGGGCCGGGCATGGCCACGCCGATGACGTTTTCACGGCCCACCGCATCGACAGCAATTGCCGCGGTTAGAGAGGAATCGATACCGCCGCTCAGGCCGATAAGCACGCGTGAAAATCCGCACTTGCGAATGTAGTCGCGAGTGCCGAGCACCAGCGCCTCATAGGCAGCTTCGCATTCGTCGGGCAGATTCTCGTGACAATCGCCGGAGCCGGTCGCCGTGTCGAACAGAACCAGATCCTCGCGAAAAGATGCCGCCGAGGCCGCCACCGTGCCATCGGGCAGCATGGCGAAACTGCTCCCGTCAAACACGAGCTGATCGTCGCCGCCCACCTGATTCACGTACACAACCTGCGTCTGAAAATGGCGCGCGGTTGCGGCGAAAACATCGCGCCGGATCTTCCGCTTGCCCATGTGCCAGGGCGATGCGTTAATGCTGATCAGTAGCTTCGCGCCCTCGTGGAACAATTCCTCCACCGGATCGCGGCTGTAGCGGCGTCGCTCCCAATACTGTTTATCGTTCCAGGCGTCTTCGCAAATAGTGAGCGCGACGTTCACGCCGTCCAGCGGCAACGGAGATTGTGTGTCGGCGGCTTCGAAATACCGTGCCTCGTCGAAGACATCGTAGGTAGGCAGCAACATTTTGTTCTGCCGGAAGATGACATTGCCTCCGCGCAAGACCGCTGCGTCGTTGTAGATCAGATTGCCCGTGGCCGAATCCGAACAGGTCACCGTTCCGCAAATCACCGTGAGCTTGAGAGCGCCGGTTTCAAGCGAGAGCCGGCCCAACTCCGCCTCTGTGCGCTCCAGAAAGCTGCGTTTTTCCAGCAGATCGCGCGGTGGATAGCCGGGCATCAGGGAACACGACGACGTCGGCATGGGCTTCGGCGGCGCGCTCGGAAAACCGGATCATGCGGTCCGCGTTGCCGCGAAGATCGCCCACCGTGGAGTTCGTCTGTGCGATGGCGATGCGCATCGATTACTACATTGTAACGGGAGCTTTCGTCGGCCTCTTCCGCCGCCGAAATGAGTTTGACTTGGCGGCCGGAAGGACGCTACCGTGGTTTCCAGCGCACAAGGGCGCATCCAGTCCGCGGAAAGGGCCGTGCCCACCTGAACTTTGGTCAACTTGACGAACATTTCTTTCAGCCTGATTTGGGCGGACTCCAGGCGCAACGACGAAAGGAAGTTCGTAAATGAACACTACCGATCTCACGCCATTTCCCGCGCGCCCTAACCTCGAACAATACAAGAAGCAAGCGAAAGAGCTCGTGAGGCTGACTAGGTCCGGCGATCCCGAAGCCGCCGGGCGCATCACAAAATGGCATCCGCGTCCACATGCGACCTTCGCACTTGCCGACGCACAACTGGTCATCGCTCGTGAGCACGGCTTCGAGAGTTGGCCGAAGTTCGCGAAGCTGGTGACCGAGCTGGTACGCGAAAACTCCCCGGTTTGCATATTTGAGACGGCGGCCGACGCGGTGATCAACGGCGACTTGCCGGCGCTGGAGACGCTGCTTGGCGAAAATCCTGACTTGGCTCGCGCGCGCTCGGCACGGGTGCACCGCGCGACTCTTCTTCACTATGTTGGCGCTAACGGCTTTGAGAACTATCGTCAGAGGACTCCCAAGAATGCCGTAATGATCGCCAGGGTCCTGCTCGACGCGGGGGCCGAAGTGGACGCCTTGGCGGACGCGTATGGGAAGAGCACAGCGTTGGCGCTGGTGGCGACAAGCATCCATCCTTTGAGGGCCGGAGTGCAGATCGCGCTGCTGGAGCTTCTGCTCGAACACGGGGCAGATATTAACGGCGCGGCCGGGGGATCGAATATCGTGGTCGCCGCGCTGCGCAATGGCGGCGGGCAGGCCGCCGAGTTTCTTGCCAGCAGGGGCGCGCGGCTTGACCTCGAAGCAGCGGCGGGAGTGGGACGGCTCGATCTGGTCGCTGATTTGTTCCGCAATGCCTCAAAAGCTCAGATGGAGGCAGGCTTCCTGTGGGCTTGCGAGTATGGCCGCAACGACGCCGTCGATTTTCTGCTGAACACCGTGGATCCGGCCACTCAGGGCGACACCGGACAAACCGGTCTGCATTGGGCTGTGGTGGGCGGGCAACTCGAGACCATCCAAATGCTTCTGAAACGCGGCGCTCCACTGGAAGCGAGAAATGTCTACGGTGCGACAGTGCTGGGCCAGGCATTGTGGTCCGCGTTCAACGGCGAGCCCGGCACCGACTATATCCCGATCATCGAGACGCTGGTTAACGCGAGCGCGAACATCGAAGACGGTTTGCTGGACTGGCTGGCGCGGCAGGAAGGCTCGTCCTTACTCAAGGACCGCATCGCGGAGATACTCCTGCGCCGGGGCGCGAAATCGTGACAAACTGCATGAGAGGTCCCTGTTGAAACCTTTCCTCGCACTCAACCTGCTGGCCGCGCTCGCGGCCCCGATTATGATCACCGCACAATCGCCGGATACCGCTGCTTCCTACCGTACCCCCACGCTTCCCGTTGAAGAGCGGATCAGCGACTTGCTCGGTCGCATGACGCTGGAGGAGAAGGTGGACATGGTGTCCGGCGGCGGCTGGATGGAATCGAAAGCCAACGCGCGGCTGGGGATTCCCGCGCTCAAAATGGCCGACGGACCCGTTGGCGTGCGCAACTGGTACGGACCCTCCGCGATCACGATGAGAGCCGATTCCCCGCTGCCCACCGTCACCTCGACGGCGTTTCCGGCGGGCGTAGCGCTGGCCGCTTCGTGGGATCCGGAACTGCTTCGCGAAGTGGGGAAAACGATCGGCGAGGAAGCTCGTGCGCTGGGCCGGGACATGATGCTAGGCCCGGGCGTGAATATCGTACGGGCGCCGCTGGCCGGGCGCAATTTCGAAATGTACGGCGAGGATCCATACCTGAGCTCACGGCTGGTGGTCGGTTACATCGAGGGCATGCAGAGCGAAGGGATCATCGCGACGGTGAAACACTTCGCGGCCAACAATCAGGAGCACGAGCGGCAAACCATCGACGCAAAAATCGACGAACGCGCGCTGCACGAGATTTATCTCCCGGCTTTTCGTGCCGCGGTGCAGGAGGCGCATGTCTGGGCGGTGATGTCCGCATACAACAAGCTGAACGGCCATTGGTGCGCCGAGAATTCATGGCTGCTCACCGATGTGCTTAAGAAGGAGTGGGGCTTCCAGGGACTGGTGGTGTCGGATTGGTTGGGAACGCACAGCACCGCGGAAACGGCCAACGCCGG
>JBEKFB010000470.1:0-2981 GCA_050013535.1 Bryobacteraceae bacterium
TTCCCACGTCGACCCCGTATGGTGCGCCTGCAACAGACGGCGCGCGAGATCCAGCGAGAATACGAATGCGCCAAGACGGAGTGCGCCGCGGCGGTCACCACGGCCGGTGCGGATGTTGTGCCATGCAAGGATGATTGCCGCGGCCGAGATCGCGATTGCCAGGGCGAGCAGCCAACGATCCGCGAGTTCGGAGGTGGATTGCGGCATCCGGTCGGGCTTTGTCCACGGACCGATGACGTCGAAGAAGACCGGGCGTCCGCGCCACCATGCGGCTTCCACACGCACGGGAATAGGGGGCGTCCCCGGGAACGTGCCGGTCCACGCACGGCGTTCGTCGGCCATGGCGAGCGGTGTCCATTTAGGGGGCGCGGGAGCGAATGAGGCAATGTCGAGCCCGGCGCCTGTGAACAGAGCAGCGGGATCGAGTGGCGTGGTCAGCGCCGGGGAAGCGTCCACTTGTGGAGGGACCGCGTGGAACGCGACCAGACGACCCGTGGTATCGAGAGTAATCGCGGTCATCCCGGAAAGGGCCATCGGTGGATCGCCGCGCGTAACCGCCCCTGTGTCGGGAATGGTTTCCGTGTCCAATGGCTGCGGGCTTTCGCGATACCAGAACACCACTGTGGACGGGCGCGAGCGGGTGAATGCATCGTTGTTGTAATCCAGGCCTCGCGCGGTATCGCCGGGCGGCGTGGCGTAACCGAATTGATGAATGTAGTTGTGGGCCTGGAACGCCAGCGCGTCGGGGGGGATGTCGAATCGTACGGTTCCCGCCAGAAGCTGACGCGAGTTGAAGAATACGAGGGCCCCAAGCATCAGCAACGCGGCGGTGAGACACGAAACGGCAACCCATGGACGTACACCCTCGCCCGCATTTCCCGCAGCCACCATTTCCGGCGACGGCGTCTCACCGGCGGCCAGGGCGGCAGCAAGAACATCGCCACCGGGCAGCGCCGCGGAGACGGCTAAAGCCGAGGCGGGACGGCGCGCGGGATCGGGTTCAAGGCAGCGCAGGATGATGCGCTCGACCGATAGATCGATTTCGCGAACAAGATTCGTCAGGCTGACCGGTGCGCTTTCCTCGCGCAGGCGCAGAAGCTCCGGCAGACTGTTCGCATGCCACGCGCGCTTGCCGCTGAAAATCTCATACAAGACCAGCCCGAGCGAATAGATATCGCTGCGCGCCGAGACTTCCTTTCCGCTGAGTTGTTCGGGCGCCATATAGGCGGGCGTGCCGTTGCGAACTTCCGCGCCGCTCACTTGGTTCTCGATTCCGGCCAGGCCGAAATCGGTGATGATCACCTGGCCGCGGCCGTCGATCATGATATTGGCTGGCTTGAGGTCACGGTGGAGGACGCCCTGGGAATGCGCGGCGGCGAGTCCCGCGCAGAGGCGTCGCGCGATCTCGGTGGCTTTATCGACCGGAAGGCGTCCAATGCGGCGGAGCAGGGAGGCGAGGTCTTCGCCATCCACGTACTCCATGGAGATGAACGGCTGGCCTTCGAACTCGCCGATATCGTACACCCGGCAGACATTCGGATGCGTGACCTGGCGCGCGATGCGAACTTCGTTATGAAAGCGCGCGAGCATGGCCGGATCGCCCACGGTGGATTCGGGGAGGAACTTGAGGGCTACGGTCTGGCCAAGCCGGATATCGGTGGCCCGGTATACCTCGCCCATGCCGCCTTTGCCGAGGCGGCCGATGATGCGGTAACGTTCCGCGAGCAGGGTGCCGGGCAGAAAGCGGCCTTCCTCGGCAACCGCGGAGGAAGAAGAAGCGGATGAAGGCGGCGGAGTCGCAGCGGGCATCGCGACGGTGGGTTGTTCAACCGCGGCGCCACACGACGGGCAGGTGTGGCTCTCGGCCGTCACGGCAGACGAACAGACTGGACACTGGAGCACTGTCAGACAGTATCGCGCGCGGAGCAGCAGATTGTATTTGCCGGAAACTCGGGAACCAGCGCGGACCCGGATCGTATTAGGTACATGGCACAGTTTGGCGATCAGTTAAAATACGCTCTCCGCCGCCTTCGGCGCGCCCCGATGTTCACCGCGATCACGCTCCTCACGCTGGCGGTCGGCATCGGCGCCAATACAGCGATTTTCAGCGTGATCGAGAGCGTTTTGCTCAAACCTCTGCCCTATCCACACCCCGAGCAACTAATCACCATCTTGCATTCCGCGCCCGCGCTGCACATCCCGCAGCTCCCGTCATCGCCCTCCACGTACCTGACTTACCGCGAAAATAACCGGACTTTTCAGGACGTCGGCGTGTTCAACATGGACACCATGTCCGTCACCGGACTCGCCCAGCCGGAACAGGTAAAGTGTCTCTTCGTGACCGATGGCGTCCTGCCCATCTTTGGTATTCCGCCCGCGCTGGGGCGCTGGTTCACGCGCCAGGACGACACAGCCGGCAGCCCGGAAACGATCGTGCTGACGTGGGGATACTGGCGGCGCAGGTTTGGTGGGGACCCGTCGGTGATCGGTCGCCGCATCATCGTTGATGCCAGGGCGCGCGAGATTATCGGCGTAATGCCGCAGCGGTTCCGCTTTCTGGATGCCGACCCGCTGATTATCGCGCCGCTGCAATTTGACCGCGCCAAATTGCATCTCGGAAATTTCAGCTTCCCCGGTATAGCGCGACTGAAGCCGGGCGTGACTCTGGCGCGCGCCACAGCCGACGTTTCTCGCATGCACCCCATTTGGCTGCAAAAGTTTCCTCCACCGCCTGGGTTTTCCGTAGCGGCTTTTGACCTCATCAAGCCGAATCTGCAGACGTTGCAGCACTTCGTGGTGGGGGACATCGCGAATACCTTGTGGGTGCTCATGGCCACCATCGGAATGGTGTTGCTTATCGCCTGCGCCAATGTCGCGAATCTTTTGCTGGTGAGAACCGAAGGACGTCAGCAGGAGCTCGCCATCCGCGCGGCGCTCGGTGCGGGTCGTGGACGCCTGTCGGCTGAACTGTTGACGGAAAG
>JBEKFB010000471.1:0-2872 GCA_050013535.1 Bryobacteraceae bacterium
CATTTCAATGGGCCCGGTGAGGGGTAAACGCAGGTCGGCGGCGAACGCGCCATCGGATCCGAGTTGCCAGTCGATGATTCGCAACAATCCAGGACCTTCGCGAACCAGGCACGCGCCCGCGCCGTCGCCAAACAGAATCGACGTCGCCTTGTATGCCGGCTCCAGCACAATCGCACTGGACATTTTTTCGGCGCCGATGACGAGAACGGGGCCGGTGGACGGCGCCAGCTTCGAGGCCAGAACCATGCCGAACAAGCTGCCGGCGCTGGCGACCGGAATATCCATGGCTGGTGTGTCACCCATGCCCAGTTGTGCCGCGACGGCTGCAGCTGGACCGGGAAATCGCTGGGGAGCCGAAGCGGAAGAGACGATCAACAGACGGACATCCGCCGGTGAAGTCTGAGCGCGCTTCAGACAGTCCTTTGCCGCGCCGACGGCCATGGCCACCACGTCTTCATCCGCCGAAGCATAGCGCCGTTCGGCGATGCCGGACATTTCCAGCATCCACTCCGGCGTGCAATCAAGCTGGGGGGCAAGCTCGCTGTTAGGCACAACGCGGGCAGGCAGCCAGCATCCGAACGCGGCAATGGACGTCATGCTTTGTGCGAGGCGAGATACTGCTCGACTTTTACGATGGTCTCGAATTTGCGTGGGTTCAGGTCGCTATCCGGTATTTTAACGCCGAATTCTTTTTCCAACGCGGTAATTACTTCGGGAAGCGCGAATGAGTCGAGATAACCGCCCTCGAAGAGAGACCCGTTCGCATCAGGCACGTCAGGGTTTTGCGACACTGCCTTCAGTATTTCCACGATCCTGTCCCGGTTGCTCATTCTCCGGCTCCTCGCGCGCCTTCAAAAATGTGTCGTACTGAAACATCAGGTCCGAGAACAGCGCTTTCCCCAGCAAATCGTAGCCGGCACCGGTGAAGTGCACGTAATCGGCCTGCGCGTACCCCGACAGCACCCACTGCTGCTTCGATCCCACGCCGCCCATGCGCTGCCGCCAATCCCAGAACGCGCAACCTTCCTGTATGGCCACGCGGCGTTGAATCTCGATTACCTGATCGAGCCAGGGGAACGGGCCAAGGCTACGGCGCCGGCGCAGGTAACAATCCGGCGGACCCACCACAAGTATACCGGCCACCGGCGAGGCCTTTCGCACTTTTCGGATCATGGCGCGGAAGGCCTCGCGGTACTCGTCCGGCGAGAACTTCGGGCTCAGCGCCTCGTTGGTGCCATAGGCCAGAATCACCAGCGCCGGGGCTCGGCTGGCGATCAGCGCGTCGAACAGGGAATCGTCCCACTTATTGACTATGCCGGCCTGGGCGCCGTTGATGCCCATGGTCTCCCACGTGATGCCGGTGGGATTATCAATCGCCCAGCCGAGAATGCGCACGGGTGCGTAGGACGCAGTTCGCAGAAGAAAGTGTGACGGGCCGGCGCCGTCATCGTGCGTCCAGATACCAAGTTCGGAATCTCCCGAGGCGATTAACTGCGTCCCATCGAGGCCGTCCGCGGCAATGTCGATGGCGCCGCCACCCGTTTCCTGCAGGTAGTAAAGATCTGTGTGCGCGCCAGTGGCCTCCAGACTCACCGTCTGGCCGGGGCGTGAAGTCTCGATGCTGATGCCAAGGCCCACCCGCCCGTCGCCCGGGGAAGCGGTGGTGCCATCGGTGTGCCAGCTATACGAATTCGAGCCATGCGCATCGAACCGGCGATAGCCGCGGAACGGCGATCCAGGAAAAACAAATCCCGGGCCGCCATCGCCAAACTTTGCCTGCGCGAGCTGACGCATCGAATTCACCCAATCGTCGGACGCGGTGTGCGAATCGCCGAACTGAAGCACGTGAACCGGCGCGGGATGCTGCTGGGCTTGATAGAGCGTCTCGAAGAACGCGATCAAGCCGGCGGGGTTATCGAACGCGAGCGGTGAGGCAAGGTCATGCGTGACTTCGTCAACGGCCCGTGCGCGCGCAGCCGCCGAAATATGAAAAGCCACGTGAGAGACGGGCTTCTTTTTCTTTTTCTTCTTTTGCGCGGCTGACGAGCTTACCATCCCTGGCACTATCGGCAGGGTCAGGAGAGCGAGAAGGGTGAGCGCGATTGCTTTCACGTTAATGCGCGCTGGTCCTTTTTGTTGCGGGAGCCGGAGCGGAAGGCGCCCGCGATTCCGCCGCAGTCACCGGAGAATCTCCCAGATGATTGGCGGCTTTGTATTCGGCGTATCCCTTCACCAGGGCTTCTTCCACAAGACGGCCAACAATGGCTGCTCCGGCGGGCAGAGGATGCATAAAATCGGCGCTGACAAGGCGCGGTTGAACACTATACCATTTTGCCATCGTTCCAGCGCCGCCCATCATCTCGAAAGTGTTGAAGAAAGCGCAACCGGTGTCGGCGGCCACCTTCTGTTGAAGAATAGCGATGAGGTGCGGAAAAACCGGCGGCGTGACGATATCGCCATTGGAATCGCGCATGCCGCGATCCATGGGACTCATGATCAGCAACGATGCGGTTGGCAGCGCGGTGCGAATACGATTCACCAGCGCGCGCAGTTCGTGTTCGTACGTCTTATTCACGTAGTCCGGGTAAACGCTTTCGTTGGTGCCGTAGTTGATCACAACCAGATCGGGATCGGCGTGGCGCAATTCCGCGGTCCATTGCTTTGGTTCGAAGTACCAAAGAACCGCTTCCACTTGTCCGCCGTTCAGCCCGAGGCTGCTGTAGATGACGCCGGGGTGGTCCGTCTCAAAACTCCAGCCGAAAACGCGGGCGGTGCCTTCCGTCACCCGAAGCGTGACCGTATTCGCGCCGGGTGGAAGCGGAAAATCGGCGAAGCGCGGAGTCTTCGCGTTGCCGTTTGTGTTCAATGTACC
>JBEKFB010000472.1:0-2970 GCA_050013535.1 Bryobacteraceae bacterium
CACCGCACAACACGTCGCAATTCGGTACGGCGTTCACCGAGTCGATTGATGCGGCTGAAGGTGTGACCACGGGAATATCGGCTGCCGATCGCGCTCACACCATCCGGGTGGCTATGCTGCCCAATACGGAGCCGTCCGATCTCGCCAGGCCCGGCCACGTGTTTCCACTGCGCGCCCGCGAGGGCGGAGTGCTGGTACGCAGTGGTCAAACCGAAGCGGCGGTCGATGTGGCGCGGCTGGCAGGATTCAGTCCCGGCGGCGTGATCTGCGAGATCATGAATGCCGACGGCAGCATGGCGCGCGCTCCGGAGCTCGACGCGTTTTGCAAGGAGCACGGGCTCACCATGATCTCCGTGGCCGACCTCATCCGCCACCGGCTGCGCCACGAACGGTCCATTGTGCGTGAGTCGGAATCCTGCCTGACCTCGCCGGCGGGCGCTTTTCGCGTGGTCACCTACCGCAGCACCATCGATAACGAAAGGCACCTTGCTCTGGTGCATGGCGAAGTCGCCGGGCGTGAGCTCGTGCTGGTGCGCATGCAGTCGCACTGCCTGGCGGGGAACGTCCTCGGCGGACTCGATTGCGATTGCCGCGATCTGATGCAGCGCGCTTCGGAGCGCATGGTGAAGGAAGGCGCGGGCGTGATCGTCTATCTGCACCAGACGCGGCCCGGCTTTCGCGACCATCGAACCCTGGCGTCGCCGATCGCCAGTTGGCCCTGCAACACGAGAACGGGCTGGGCGCGCAGATTCTTTCCGACCTCGGGCTGCATCGAATTACGCTGCTCACAAACCATCCACGCAAGGTGGTGGGTCTGGAAGCGTTTGGAATCGAGATTGACGACCAGATTGCCTTTTGACGTTTGCGGAACGAATTGGCTTGGCCGAGCGTTACCTGAAGTGAGGAATTCAAGATGAATATACGGATGATCGCACTGGCGGCGCTGTCTGCGGGATCGGCACTGGCCACGGATGCCACTCTGCTCGGCCTGGTTCCACCCGACGCGAAGGTGGTTGCCGGAATTCGCGTCACCCAGGCGATCGCTTCGCCGCTGGGCCAGTTTGTTCTCTCGCACCTGCCAGCGGGCGGAGACGGATTCGACAAGATGATGGGCGCCACCGGATTCGACCCGCGCCACGACGTGTCGGAAATACTGATTGCCAGTTCCGATCCCAACAACCATCACGCGGGCCTCGTCGCCGTGCGGGGCGTCTTCGATCCCGCCCGCATCGAGAGTGCTGCTGCCGCGCATGGCAGCGCGAAATCCAGCGTTCTCGGCGTGACCGTGTTCGCAAGTGATGCGGCACAGGTTGCGCTGGCTCTGCCGGATGCCACGACGGCCGTGTTCGGCGATCTCGATTCCGTGAAGGCCGCGATCCGGCGATACCGCAACAAGGCCCGCCTGGGCGATGACCTGCAGAACAAGCTGCACACCGCCAGCCTCGACTCTTCGGGCGCGCCCAACGATGTTTGGTTCGTGACTCTGGCGCCGCTGTCCGAGATGGTTCCTCCGCAATCGGCTGCGGGCGGCGAGAATCACCAGAACATGAACATGTTTCAGGCAGTGCAGCAGGCATCGGCAGGCATCCGCTTCACTGCGGAAAATGTGCGTCTGGCCGCGCAGTTCGTGACGAGGTCGGAGAAGGATGCGCAGTCCATAGCCGACGTGGTTCGTTTTCTCGTGACCATGCTCCAATCCAACCGTCAAAAGAGCCAAGTGGCTGGCGCCATGGCATCGTTGCTGGACACCCTGAATCTGAGCACGAACGTCAATGTGACGCAGGTGTCGCTGGCCCTTCCCGAAGCGCAAGTGGAGCAGTTCATTAACGGCCTGCAGCAGCACAAGGGCGCTGGCGATCACGTTACGCCCGCGAACTGACCCGACTCGTGGAACCCTAACTCTCCCAAATTAAGGGAGAAGAATCGACTTTGCCCGACACCGTTACGCTGGGCATCGAGACAGGCGGCATGACTCCAGCCGGACCCGGTGCTTTTTGCTCTGCGGCAGACGCGGACCGGTGATGTCCGATTCACCGGTGACCACCAAAGAGCACAGTGGGCCTAATGGTTTTTCGGGTGAAAGTCGATAGGGGGTTGATACTTAGCAGAGCTGGTGGCATGATGATGAGTCGCGGAGGCACCCTGCCGCGTCTAATTTTCCGTGGCACTTGAATTGCTCGCGGGATGTGGTATGATTTGTGGAGCCAGTCTGAACCCCTCGGCTTTCCGCCTCCGGGCTTTACGCCTGCACAAGGCTACCAGTGCTATCCCGCAAGAACGGATTGAACTTTTTCGAGGGCGTGCACGTCTAACCGTGTTGGCTGGATAAGTAGAAGAAAAGAAGGAGACTTACAATGACGAAGACCGAACTTAACAAATACAGGGAGATTCTGGAAGCGAAGCAGGCAGAGCTTGCTCAGTTCATCCGGAACCGCGAAGGCATCACGATCGAAAAGAGCCCGGACGCACTCGATGAAGTTCAGAATGCGGCCGAGCGGGAATTGGCGATCCGTAACCTCGACCGCGAATCGAATCTTCTGCGCAACGTGCGCGCCGCCCTCCGCCGAATGGACGATGGCGCCTTTGGCGTGTGCGTGCATTGCGAGGAAGACATCAACCCCAAGCGTTTGAACGCTGTACCGTGGACGCCCTATTGCATCCGTTGCCAGGAAATGGCCGACCGCAATCAGGAAGTCAACGGAAGCGAAGACTTCGACGATATGCTCGTCCACGCAGCCTAACCAATTCTCCGGTCTTCGCAAAAGGGCGCGGGTTAATCTCGCGCCCTTACTGTATCTACCACCTGTTTGGGTCCAGTGCAAATCGCCCCGCACGCGGGTGAACACGGGTGAAATGGCGCTACCGGGCCCATCCGATTGCCGCTACCATCCTGCCTGACTGCTCCTTGTCCCTCCGATATGAGTGAAATTGCGTAGCCTCACAGCGGGTACATCGCCCGAGGACCGAGAT
>JBEKFB010000473.1:0-2929 GCA_050013535.1 Bryobacteraceae bacterium
TTGCGATTGTCATCAGTGTCATAACTCAGCCGGTATTTGCCGCAGAACGGATGATGCAGCCCGGCCGTTGCCTTGAAAGCCACGTTATGGCGGCAACACATGGTGAGGAACCCGGAGATCTCCTCAGCCGACGGGAACATGTTTTCGCGAACGCCGCCGGTGCGGATTTTGGCGCGCGAGCCTGCCTTCTGGATCGCTGTAATGAAGGGCAGCGGATCGGTGGAGAGCGGGAATTCGAACCAGGCCCGCAGCCCTTTGGGGACGGATGCGGCGAACGCGCCGACATCCTCAGCGTTGGTCACTTTGATCTCCACCGAATCGATGTGGATGGCCTTGTGGCGGCCGTTGAAGGCCTGAATATCGGCCAGATCCTGATCGAGCACGGGCCCGCACAGCGCGCTCAGACGCCAGGGATGCTCATCGGTGAGATCGGGCAGGATCTCGCGCATTTCGTTTTCGAATTCTTCCAGGCGCGAGGCAGTAATGATGAATCGGGCCAGCGCCCACGAGTCTTCGCTGGCGCGATAGGTAGCGTAGTTGCTCACCGCGGAAGTCATGGTGAGACCAGCGGGCGGAAACAGGCCCGCGTAATCGATGAGACCGGTAAGAAGATGATGAATCGGGGTCACGATTGAAGCATACAGCAGCGAAGCCACGCCGCATCGCCCGAGTCCTGAAGAAACGCGATCAAAGCCGCTGTAGTCGTTCCAGAGTAGCTATGGCCTCAGTTGATCCTCAATATATCTCAAGTGGTCGCCCGTTCCATCATCGTTCCTTCGAATGACAGCCCTCCCAGAGATACGTCAATTCCTAACCCGCCTGGTGTGCGCAGCAGAAGAACGCGGTTCTTCTGCGCGAAGGCCGCGGCATCCTCAATTCGCCCTTCATAGATGGCGAGGAGGATTGCGCGAACCGTTCTTCATCGCCGAAGCCGGCGAGCAAGGTCAGGTCGATGTCCCGGGTCACCCGCGGCTCGCACCATCTCTGCATGGCGATCCCTCCAATGAAACACGACTGCCAACCCTGCCGGTCGCAGAAATCCTGGAGTTGCTTCGCGGCGGTGAAAAGATCGATCATCGCCGCATCTTCGCGAACCACGCCTGCATCTCTACCAGTCCCGAGCTGGGGCGTGGCGGCAGGGTTCGCGCGGCGTGATTGAAGGCGCCTTCCAGCATCTCAAGCACCTTCAGGTTATCGGCCTCGCGCATCTCCCGTATTCGAATCGCCTCGAGCTCTGGTCCGGCCTTCTCCCAGGTCTTCACCCATAGCCGGATCTTCTCGCGCTCGTCCATATTTCAATTATCGGCGTAACCGTCGTTCCCTACAGCGTCACCGAAGCTATATCCACAATCGACCGGTGCCCCTCCACCACAACGATGCCGGTATCGGTGACGTAGTAGTGCTTGCGGTCCTCGGCCAGATCGTAACCGATGGTCGCCTCTTCCGGCACCCGGACGTTCTTGTCGAGAATTGCCCGGCGAACCTTGGCGCGGCGGCCGATGTCGCAATTGTCGAAAATGATGGAGTCCTCAACGTACGCGCCCGAGTGCACACGCACGCCGCGTCCCAGCACGGAGCTGCGCACAGTGCCGCCCGATAAGATGGAGCCGCCGGAAACGATACTATCGAGCGCGGTGCCGCGGCGCCCTTCGGAATCGAAGATGAATTTGGCGGGCGCGTCCGAATAGCCGGCGGTGCGCAGCGGCCACTGGCGATTGTAGAGATTGAGCACCGGCGACACCGACCGCAGGTCCATGCTGGCGTCGAAATAGGCATCCAGCGTCCCTACGTCGCGCCAGTACACCGGAGAGCCGGGCGGGTCGCCGGGAATGCGATTGGTCTGAAAATCATACGCGTACATGTCGTACTGGCCAATCATGCGCGGCAGAATGTCGCGGCCGAAGTCGTGCGAACTGTCGTCCCGTTCAGCATCGGCGTAGAGTTGTTCGAGCAACGCGCGGGTCGAGAAGATGTAATTTCCCATGGACGCGTATACGCGGTTCGGGTCGCCTGGCATGGTGGGCGCTTCGGCGCTCTTCTCGTGGAATCCGGCCACGTGGCCTTCTTCGTTCGTCTCGATCACGCCGAACTCCGCCGAGTATTGTTTCTCCACGGGAATAGCCGAGATGGTCACCTGCGCGCGTTTCTGCATGTGGTATTCCACCATCTCGCGAATATTCATGCGGTAGATGTGATCCGCGCCGAAGATGACGACAAGATGAGGGTCCGCCTGTTCGATCAGATTGATGTTCTGGAAAATGGCGTCGGCGGTGCCGCGGTACCAGTCCTCGCCGGGAGTGCGCATCTGCGCAGGCACCGGAATGATGAAGTGATTACGCAAAAGGCTGGTGGCTTCCCATCCTTCGCGAAGATGTTGCAGCAGCGACTGGCTCTTGAACTGGATCAGGACGTAAACCGAATAGATGCCGGAATTAACCAGATTGCTGAGAACGAAGTCGACGATGCGGTAACGGCCACCGAACGGAACGGCGGGTTTAGCGCGTTCCTTGGTGAGCGGGTATAAACGCGTTCCCTTGCCTCCGGCCAGTACAAACGCCAGGACTCGCAATTGCATTCGTGAGCCTCCGGGAGCTTCAGAAACAATCCCCCCTGCTCATTGTGTCAGCCGTTCGGGGGCCATGCAAGACGCGGTTGCGGCCGGCGGCGCGGCGTCACCTTTCTTGATGTAGAATGTCGCCATGTCCCGGAGATCTTTACCGGCGACAGCCGCAGCTGTCCCCCTCTTGTTGTGTCTCTGCATATGGTGCGCGGAATTGCCGGCCGCACGCATTCGCGTGGATTCTTCGCTGGTTCTGGTCCGCGTCAGCGTAACGGACGCGATTGGCTTGCCCGTGACCGGTCTCGCGAAAGAGAATTTCCACTTGTTCGAGGACGACGTGGAGCAGACGGTGGCGCACTTCTCTCTTGA
>JBEKFB010000474.1:0-5657 GCA_050013535.1 Bryobacteraceae bacterium
GCGATCAGTTCGGGACAGCGCTCGCGCGCGCTGCGACGGGCAGCGGCGAAGACCTCAGGGCCGGCGGTGAGCTTTTCATTGCGATCGCAGGCAGGACGTGGCTGCGGTCCCCGCTTGGCAAACCCTACGGCGCTTTCCAGCAACTCGCCTTCGACGATCTCATCCACGATTCCGGCATCACGCGCTTTGCCGGCTCCGATCGGCTCACCATATGCACACATGCGCAATGCCAGCTCGACGCCGGCCAGCCTCGGCAGCCGCTGCGTGCCGCCCGCACCCGGGATCAGACCGAGCTTCACCTCCGGCTGACCCACCTGCGCGTCCGCTGTCGCCACGCGGTAGTGGCAGGCCATCGCGGTCTCGAGGCCGCCGCCCAGCGCCGTGCCATGAATCGCGGCGATCACCGGTTTCGCGCAGTTCTCGATGTGGTTCAGCAGTGGATTCAGCGGAGGCAAGGTCAGTTTCAAAAACTCGCGAATATCTGCGCCCGCGATGAAGGTTCGCCCGGAGCCGATCAGCACGATGGCCCGAATCTCGCCGTCGCTCTCCAGAGCTTCAACTGCCGCCTGCAGCTCCAGTGCAACAGGAGTGCCCAGCGCGTTCACCGGTGGATTGTTGATCGCAAGGATGCCTACAGCACCCTGGCGGGAAGTGACCACAAGACCGCTCATGCACGTTAATCGAAATCGAACGGCCGCTTCGGCAACGGCGCGTCGGGCTTGTCCTTGGCCTGCTTCAGCAACTCGTCGAATTTTCGCTCCAGCACCTGTTGATGACTCTTGTGCTCCGCGAACGATTTTTCGAACGCCTCCGCGCGGCGCGCTTCCTCACCCTTGAGGCGTTGCACGGCCACGGCAATATCTTCCACGACGTGCGGCTTCTCCGCTTCCTGATGGCTGATGACAGCCTTCAGCTCCGCGTCGATCTGCAGGGTGGCGTCACAGCAGGGACACTTCACCTCTATCAGAACCTGCTTCGACCTGGCCATACCGCAGGTGCGCGGGAGAACGGCGCGCGGCATGCCGCAGCCGGCGAAGATTAGCGCCTCGAAACGAATATCGCCAGCGCTGCACCGGCCAGTGAAATGGCACAAAGAACAACCGTCGTGCGTTTCCCCCACCTTCGGGAGAAGGTCGCGATGAAACCCGGCACCGGAGGTAACAGGAGACGGATTGTAACCACGACAAGAACTATCGCGATCGTTACTGCCAAGGCCATACGGCTTGAAGGTATCACTGCGGGAACCTACGGTCAAGGCCACACTCCTGCCATACTTCTGCCCGATCAACCAAAGAAATGCCGGAACGACGAACATGTTCGGTCCACTTTTCGCCAACACGGATATAATCGGTTTCATGAAGAGGGCCTGCATTGCCACGGCGCTCGCGGCGTCTTTCCTGCTGGTCGCGTGCCACAAGGATATTCAAACCACCGACGCGGTGCAGCGCGGGATCAACAATTACTTATCCAGGAAGGGCGGTCTGAGCGCCATGGATGTCAGCGTGACCTCCGTCTCATTCCGCGAAAACGAAGCTGACGCCACCGTTCACTTTCAGGCAAAGGGATCCACCGACGCTGCCAGCGGCATCAGCATGAAGTATATTCTGGAGCGCCATGGCAACGAATGGGTGGTGAAGGGGCGCACGGGCATGGCAACCGGCTCCAATCCGCACGCCCAGGGCATTAACCCTCACGGTGACATGAGCGGCATCGGCCAGAACCCGCACGGCGGAGGAATGCCCACGCTTCCACCAGGACATCCGGCGATTCCCCCGGAAACGGCGAAATAACTCGTCAACAATGGCGGACATGAAACGAGTGGCAGTGTTGGGAGGCGGCCCGGCGGGCGCGTTCGCGGCGGAGCGCCTGGCGCGGGCTGGCCTCGACACCGTGATTTTCGATGAGAAACTTGCCTGGGAAAAACCCTGTGGCGGCGGTCTCACCTACAAGGCGTGGAGCGAGTATCCGTTTCTGATGGAGAACGATACACCGAAAAAGCTCATCACGCAGACGAACATTGCGGCGCCAAAGGCTGGGTCGGCCTCACTGAGGTTACCGCAACCGCTGCTGGTTTACTCGCGGTTCGATCTCAATCGCATGCTGCTGGAGCGCGCGGAGAATGCGGGAGCGCAGATTGAGAAGACGCGGGTGCTGGGGCTGGATCGTCAGAACGGCGGCTGGCAAATTCGCACGAAGACCGGCGGCGTGCCCGCCGATTTCTGTGTGATCGCCACCGGGGCGCGAAACCCGTTGCGCGATACCGGGACTGAGTGGTCCGCCGGCGACACGGCGACAGCGCTTGGTTACTATGTTCCGGGCGAGCAGGAACAGATCGACATTCAGTTTCTGCCCGGCCTCGACGGTTACATCTGGGTGTTCCCGCGCTGCGGTCATCTCTCGGTAGGAATTTGCGGAAAAAGCCAACCGGCGCAGGTGATGCGTGCGCGCCTTGAGCAATACATGCGGGAACACTCGCTATCTTACAGAGGCGCGGCGTTTTTTGGGCACGTCCTTCCCTCCCTGACGCGTCATTCCTGGCAGCGGAATCGCGTCGCGGGCGACCGCTGGATGGCGGTGGGGGATGCGGCAGGCCTCGTCGACCCAATCACCGGTGAAGGGCTCTATTACGCGATGCGCTCCGGCGACCTCGCCAGCCGGAGCATCCTCAATGAGTCGCATGCGCCCGAGGCCAAAGCGCAGGCTTATCGAACGATGCTCCGCGAGGATTTCATGGCCGACCTCGAGTTCGGTTCGCTGCTCTCCGGCCGCGTATACTCGAGCAACTTCATGTTCGGCACGGTGCCCGCGCGGATGGTCCAGTTCACGCGGCGCAGTCCACGGTTCTGCGCGCTCATGCAGGATCTGTTTGCGGGGACGCAATCGTATCTTGGATTGAAGAGCCGGCTGCTGCGCGGCCTGCACGGCACAGTGGGCGAAGCGGTGCTGGGATTCTTCCTGAATCGTCTGATCCCGCGCGAGGATGTCGCCTGAAAAGATCGCGATGACTCACGCAAAGTCCGAGGCGCTGTTTGAGCGCGCCAAGAAGGTCATTCCGGGCGGCGTCAACTCCCCGGTGCGGGCTTATCGTGCCGTTGGCGGCACTCCGCCGTTCATCGTACGCGGCGAGGGCTCGCACATTTGGGATGCCGACGGGAACGAGTACGTCGATTACGTCGGTTCGTGGGGTCCGCTGATCCTGGGCCATCGGGGTCCGCTGATCCTGGGCCATCGTCCGAAGTGCGTGATCGATGCCATCGAACAAGCGCTGGGAAACGGCACCACCTTCGGGGCACCAACGGAAGCCGAAGTGGAACTGGCCGAGCTGATCCGCGAGTGCGTTCCCTCCATCGAGATGGTGCGGCTGGTAAGCTCGGGCACCGAGGCGACCATGAGCGCCCTGCGGGTGGCGCGCGGCGTCACCGGCCGCGACCTGACCGTCAAGTTCGAGGGCTGCTACCACGGCCATGTGGATTCGCTGCTGGTGAAGGCCGGGTCGGGCATGGCGACGCTGGGAATTGCCGATACGCAGGGCGTTCCGCGCGCCTTCGCCGAAACCACCATCGCGCTGCCTTTCAACTCGATCACAGCGGTTGAGAAAGCTTTCCATGAGCACGGCCCGAAGATCGCGGCGGTGATCGTGGAACCGGTGGTGGGCAACATGGGTTGCGTTCCGCCAGTACCAGGTTTCCTTAAAGCGCTGCGCGATCTCACCACCCGGCAGCGCTCGGCGGGGCGCAGGAGCGATTCGGGATTCGGCCCGACCTGACCACGCTCGGCAAAATCGTGGGCGGGGGAATGCCGCTCGCGGCTTATGGCGGACGGGGCGACATCATGAGCCGCGTCGCGCCGGTCGGGCCGATCTACCAAGCGGGAACGTTGTCGGGGAATCCGATGGCGGTGGCGGCCGGACTTGCGATGCTGCGTTACCTGAAGGATCACCCGGAAGTCTATGCAGCGCTGGAAGAAAATACCGCGCGCCTGACCGCGAATCCGCCGCCGGGAGTTACGGTGAACCGCGTTGGGTCGATGTTCACGTTCTTCTTTACTTCGGAACCAGTAACTGATTGGAACAGCGCCGCTAAATCGGATACGGCACGGTTCGGAGCATTCTTCCACTCGATGCTCGATCGCGGCATCTACCTGGCACCGTCGCAGTTCGAAGCGGGCTTCGTTTCGGCCGCGCACAGCGATGAAGACATCGAGCGGACGGTGCAGGCAGTTCGGGAATCGGAGGCGCGGTGATACGCTCGATGCAGTGCCACCAGTTCGGATCGCCGTAATCGGCGCCGGTTCGTTTGGCCGGAATCATTTGCGCGTCCTGCGCAGCCATCCTGAAGCGCAACTCGACGCTGTCATCGACAGCAATCCCGACCGCGCCGCCCTCGCCTCGGCGGAATTCGGCTGCCCGGCCCTGTCGTCGCTGGATGAGCTTACCGGGAACGTCGACGCTGCTGTTGTCGCGGTGCCCACCTCGGCCCATGCCGGCGTCGCGTGCCAGCTTCTCGAGAATGGCATCGACTTGCTTGTAGAGAAGCCCATCGCTTCAGACGCCGCTTCTGCCCGGCGCATGGTGGACACCGCGCGAAGGCACGGCCGCATCATGCAGGTGGGACATCTGGAAAGATTCAATCCAGCCGTAATCGCCCTGCGGCGCATCACCACCACACCCCTGTTTTTCGAGATTCATCGCATGAGCGTGTTCACGCCACGCAGCCTTGATGTGGACGTGGTGCTCGATCTGATGATTCACGACGTGGACATCGTGCTGAGCCTGGTTGGCCGCCCGCCGGAGGAGATTCGCGCCGCGGGGTTGTGCATTCTGACCGAGAAAGTGGACATCGCCAACGTTCGCCTGGCCTTCCCCACGGGCTGCATCGCCAACCTGACCGCCAGCCGCGTGTCCACGGAACGCGTTCGCAAGCTGCGGGTATTTCAGCCAAGCCGGTACATCTCCCTCGATTACCAGCGCCAGGATCTGCTGACGTTCGACGTGCAGGACGCGCCGGACAGCCCCTCGAAAGAGATCCACTGCGAGGCCGCCACCGTGGAAAAAGGTGAGCCTCTCAAGCTGGAGCTGGACGCCTTCCTGCGCAGCATGGCCACGCGTTCACCCGCTCCCGTGACCGGCGAAGAAGGCCTAGCCGCACTGGAGGTCGCGCTGGATATCCTTGCTAAGATTGAGGAACATACCGAGCGCGTGCGCGAGCAATTGGTCCGTTGAGCGGGCTTGACCGGGGCAACTTCGGGCTCCCGCGCGGCGTCTTCTCCTTTGATCCCAGATGACAAAGCGGACCAGCGAAGAACTGAACCTGCTCCTCGACTGGAATGCCGACCGCAGCCCCCGGATGGGATCGGTTCTTTGCTGGTGCACGTAGTCATCATCGCCTTCGTGTTGTTTCTTTTGGATCTGCCTACAACGCCGCCCGCTCCCGAAGAAGACGTCACTGCGGAATTGCAGCATGCCACGCACCTCACCGCCCCACCCCTGCGGCTCACGCAGAAGGAACCAACGCAGGGAAAAGCGGCCGATCAGATAAACCTGGACGAGTTGCTGGCGAAGCGCCATCCGCCATCGCCGGTGGTACCCCCGCGCCGTTTCCAGCCGCCAACGCCGCCGCCGGCTCCCCGGCAAAATACGCCTGCCCTGCCCGCGCCAC
>JBEKFB010000475.1:0-5827 GCA_050013535.1 Bryobacteraceae bacterium
TGGCGCTGACGGCGGATGATATTGTGGCCGCGCATCGGGACGGGAAATTCGCCGCGCTGATCGGCATTGAGGGTGGCCACGCGATTGAGGACAGTCTGCGCCTGCTGCGCGATTATTACGCGCTCGGCGTACGCTACATGACGCTGACGCACAGCAACACGAACAACTGGGCCGATTCCTCGGGCGACATCGACAACGCGGCTATTGAACACCATGACGGCCTGACGCCCTTCGGCCGCGATGTGGTGCGGGAGATGAACCGGCTGGGCATGATGGTGGACATTTCCCACGTGGCCGATAAAACATTTTGGGATGCTCTTGAAGTGAGCAGCGCGCCGCCTTTTGCCTCGCACTCTTCATGCCGGGCGGTTTCCAACATCCCGCGCAACATGACCGACGAGATGATCGTCGCGCTGGCCAAGAAGGGCGGCGTGGTGGATGTGAACTTCGGCTGTGAGTTCGTCTCGCAGAAATCGGCCGACGCCGGGATGCCGTATATGAAGCGGATTATTGCCGCACCCGATGATGCAACACGCAAGGCGTTGATGGAAGAGTACAAGAAGGCGATCGTCCGCGCGACGCTGGGCGACGCGGTGGCGAACATCGATCACATTGTGAAGATCGCCGGCACCGGGGCGGTTGGCATCGGCAGCGATTTCGATGGCGTCGAGTGCACTCCCATCGGCCTGGATGATGTATCGAAGTACCCGAATCTGACCCGGGCGCTGCTGGAGCGCGGCTACTCGGCCGATGATATCCGCAAGATCTATGGCGGGAATGTGCTGCGGGTGATGCGAGCAGTGGAGACCGAATCGGCGCGCCCCCGGGCGGCAAAGTGAAGACGATGGTGATCAGACTTCTATTCGCGATTGTCGCGGTCGCCTCGACGGCTTTCGCCGGCGACGCATTCTACCTCGGTACGTGGAAGATCGCGTCAGCAGTGGTGGCGCCGTGGGCCACTGCTGAGCTCACGCCGGACACGCCGGAGATGAAAACCCTCGTGGGGAAGGTGATCGTCATTCGGCCGCACGATATTCTGGGCCCGCATCAGGCGGCCTGCAAGGATCCGCATTACGTGGTGAAGGATTATCCGGCGGACATGCTGTTCCAGGGAATGTTCGGGGAAATGCACGAACGCGATCATTCGGTCGATCCCGCGAAAATGGCTGCGAAGGTCGGGTTCCGCGGCTCGTCGTGGAAGACGCTCGAAACCGGGTGCGGCAACGAACTCGATTATCACTTCGTGGATCAGAACACCGCGGAATTCGGCCTGAACAACTACGTGTACATCTTGAAGCGGCAGTAGAGCGTCGGGTTGCGGCCCGGGCTTCCGCTATTTCTCGCGCGCTTCCAGGATCGGCAACAGAGCGCGATCAATCTCTGTGTCGGTCAATTCGCGGACACTGACGTTCCGGTGCAGACTCCAGTGCTCCACTTGCTCGGCCACTTCCCTGGGAGCCACTTTGTCCAGCGGTCCCAGCGTTTCCATTTCGAGGAATTCGTTGTTGGTGAAGGTTTCGAAGGAACATCCAAAATCGGGATACGCGCGGGCCCGGTCGGCTTTCGCCCACTTCAGGAACGCATCGCCGTTAAGCACGTAAACCGCCCAGGTGTCCGCGTTGAAGAGGCCGAGCTTCTGCGCCTCGGCATTGTTTGGGTCCTGCCGCAAAGCCATGTATTTTCGGGTGAAGGTCCAGCGTGGGTCGGCGAGGTTGGTGTACGCCCACATCACCAGCGGATTCGTCGCCTCGAGATTCGCGGGATGGTGGCCGCGCGGCGGGAAGCCGGTTATCGCGGTCCCGCCTTGTGCCATCATGGTCAGCGCCCAAGCCGCATACTCCCGCTTGATTGACGAGCGATTCGCCACACGATGCGCCACGGTGACGCCTGTTCCCGCCGGCGCCATTCTTACCTCGATCTCCTTCTGAAGTCCGGTCAGCGGCTCGACGGGTTCGCGAGCCACCAGACCCCACCGGATCTTCCGGCGCTTTCCAGACGCGGTCGCCGCCGCGAAGCTGGAACTTCTCTTCGCCGGTTCCACCCAATTGCTCCGGATACTCCTTAAAGAAATTCTTCCCGCCGACGAACGCGTAACGGATGACGCGCGGACCCACGTCACCGGTGACGATGAGCTCAACCTCTCCGTTGCTGACGCGGTAACAATTGTGCCAGCCCTTGTATTCCACCTTCTCCACCTGCACGGCGGCCGCCCCCTCTGCGGCAAGCAACATCGCCAACCACGCTATTACGATTGCGTTTTTCATGCCGCGCCTGGTCCTCCAACCCGATAAATCCTCGGAATGCGGTCGGCGACTTTCGGGAGCGCGGGGAACTTCTGGTGCGGCTCGGTCTGATACCAGAACGCCGAGGAAAAGAAATTGTCCGAGCGATGGTTGGCGTGGCCGTGCTCAATGGTCACCCGAATCGACTCCTGAAACGTGACCGGGCTCTCGGTGTGCCATCGATACAGGCAATAGCGGCCCCCAATGCGCTCCGGGTCCACCATGTAGGGCGCGCCGTTGTGCGGATATGCGAAAGTCTGCCCGAAATCCCACGCGCCATTGTAGTAATCCTCGGTCCCCGTGCCGTTGATCGATGGGAGGGTCTCGCCGTCGATGAAAATCATCTCATCACCCTCGCCAAGCCACCCGTCCTGATTCTGTAAAATCGCGTGCGTCACCCCGATGAAGTGGCCGCATCCGCGCGCTTCCATGAACACGTAGTTGCCTTCGCCGTCCAGATTCTTCTTCTTATCCACAAGCGGATCCCAGTTGAACTTCCAATCGTCCGTCCAGCCCTTGCATGGCGCGGCCTGGCGATATTGCGCGTGGAAATAGCCGATGTCCGCCGGCGCGTGTGAAAACGTAACGTAATCGATGTTGTAGTAGAAATTGTCGGTGCGTAGAGCGCCTTCATTGGTTACGGTGATGCGCGCCGAAGTTCCGAACGGCATGGGGAAATACGCGTTCAGCGCCTTCTGTCCGGCGACGCTGGTGAGCGCGGATTGATAGAGGAAGTAATCTCCCAAGCCGAGGCCGAAGAAATCGCCCACGGGCACTTCCACCGAAGGCTCGGTCTCGCCATCCCAGTACGCGCGCAGCACCAGCTTCTTCAGATGGAACTCTTCGTGCGAGTTGATGGTGAACCACATGATCGATAGGAATAGAATCGCCATTGCCGCCCGAGCGGTCGTAGCTGGATGAGCGCCGTGCCCGGTAATCGCGGAGCTGCGCCAACGCGAGCAGAGCGTGCGGTGATGACGAGGCCTGTTCTTCGCCTCCCTGCAGTTTCCCCAGCGAGCCGATCCCAAGCGCGGCTGCCGCCGTGGCGGGGACGATGAGGCTTCGCCGCTCGAGTTTATTGTCCATAGGCCTCACATCATATCGAAGGTGTTATACAAGTACTGAGATCGCGCCATGGACTACACATATTCCGATATCGCCGGGATGATCGATCACTCGTTGCTAAACCCGTCTCTCACTTCCGCCGAACTTGAGCAGGGTTGCCGGCTAGCGCTCGATTATGAGGTTGCCAGCGTGTGCATTCTGCCGTATTACCTTGCCCGTTGTTCCGCGATCCTGCGCGGCAGCGGAGTGAAGGCGAGCACAACAATCGGCTTTCCGCATGGCGGCCACACCACGGCTCTCAAGGTTGCTGAAGCACAGAGGGCTATCGCGGATGGCGGCCAGGAACTCGACATGGTGGTGAACATCAGCGCGGTGCGGAGCGGCGACTGGGCCTATGTGCGGGATGACATCAAGGCGGTAATCGATGTGACGCATGCGGCGGGACAGAAGGTCAAGGTGATATTCGAGAACTGCTATCTCGACGACACGCAGAAGATTCGACTCTGCGAGGTTTCAAGCGAGCTTGGAGCGGATTGGGTGAAGACGTCCACCGGCTACGGCTCGGGCGGGGCAACGATGGAAGATCTCGCGCTCATGCGGAAACATTCGGCGCCGACGGTTCAGGTGAAGGCCGCGGGCGGCGTGCGCGATCTGGATACGCTGCTGAAGGTTCGTTCTCTGGGCGTGACGCGTTGCGGGGCAAGCCGAACCGCGGCCATGCTGGATGAGTGCCGTCAACGGCTGGGGCTGCCTGCCATTACGCATGCCGGAGCGGCACCCGTGGCCGCGGGTTACTGACCCCGCGCGATGAAGCCGCGGCTTCTGCTTTTCGCGTTGTTGACGGGCACGCTGCTCGCGCAGCATCTCGCCGATCTGCCCGATCCTCTTGTTGGAACCGATTCCAGCCGGGCGCTATCTCACGGCAACACGTATCCAGCGGTCTTCCTGCCCTTCGGCATGTCAAACTGGAGCGCGGAAACAGGCGAGGACGGCTGGCTGTACCAATACTCCAAAGACACAATCCGAGGCTTTCGATCCACGCACAGGCCATCGGCGTGGATGTACGATTGGGCTCCGTTTTCGCTGATGCCGATGACGGGCGACCTGCGCTTGCCTGTAACCGAGCGAGGCGCGAAGTTCCGGCATCAGGATGAGGTCGCACGAGCATATCTTTATCGTTTATTGCTGGCGGATGGAATCGAGACTGAGATTGCGCCCACGCGGCACGGCGGCATTTTGCGGTTCACCTTTCCGAAAGCCGAGCAGGCGTGGATCGTCGTCGACGATAGTCACGACGGCGCGGATTTTCACATCGACGCGGAGACGAAGACCATCACCGGGACGAACTTCAGCGCACCGCGTTCCACGGCGCCGAACTTCAAGCTGTACTTCGTCGCGGTGTTCGATCGCACATTCACCATACACGGCGACTCCGGAAGCTGCGGCTGGGTTGGGTTTACGACGAACGCGGGCGACCGCGTCACGGTGCGCATCGGCACGTCGCTGATCGGCACCGAGCAGGCGAAGCTTAACCTGGAGCGGGAGATTTCAAAGCCCGATTTAGATGCGGTGGCCTACGCCGCGCGATCGGATTGGGACCGCGAGCTCGGCAGGATTGAGGTTGCCGGCGGCACCGAATCGAATCGCCGCACGTTCTACACGGCCCTCTATCACGCTCTGCAATTCCCGCGAATGCTCACGGAAACCGATACCAGCGGCGCGGAGGTTCACTTCAGTCCCTATGACGGCAAGGTGCACTCTGGCCGCATGCTGTCCGACACCGGCTTCTGGGACACGTTTCGCGCGGAGTTTCCTCTGCTCGCCTTGATCGAGCCCGCGCACGACGCCGAGATCATCCGCGCCATGCTGAACGCCTTCGATGAAGGCGGCTGGCTTCCCAAGTGGCCGAATCCCGCGGAGACAAACGTCATGATCGCCACCCATGCCGATTCGGTGATAGGGAGGGGCTTGCGGATTACATCAGCCTTGGATATGTGCCGAGCGACCACGCCATCAATGAGTCGGTTTCCCGCACTCTCGAATACGCCTATGACGATTTCTGTGTGGCGACACTGGCGCGGGCTCTGGGCAAGACCGACGAGTATCGTGCGCTGATGGCGCGCGCACAGAACTATCGCAACGTCTTCGACCCCTCGACCGGATTCATGCGCGGACACAGAGCAGATGGAAGTTGGACTGAACCATTCGATCCGCTCGCGTGGGGCGGCGTCTACACCGAAGGCAACGCCTGGCAGTGGCTGTGGTCGGTGCAACAGGATGAGCCGGGGCTTGTCGAGCTTCTGGGCGGCCGCGATGCATTCATCCGCAAACTCGACGCTCTCTTCAGCATGACGTCCGACTACAAAGTCGGCGGCTATGGGAAAGTAATCCATGAGATGACCGAGGCAAAAATGGAAAACATGGGCCAGTACGCGCACATTAACGAGCCCGTGCACCACGTCATCTATCTTTACGATTAC
>JBEKFB010000476.1:0-2833 GCA_050013535.1 Bryobacteraceae bacterium
TATGCGACGTCCCCGCGCGGCACCGGCACGCCATAGCGGGCGAGAATCGCCTTAGCCTGATATTCGTGAATTTTCATGGTATGACTCGATCCGGATGAGGGCCTGAGCTTCAGTTTAGCGCCAGGACAGATTGCCGTCTACGAACTCAGCCCCCGACCAATTCGCCGATCTCGAAGATGGACGCGAATGCGCACTGGATGTTGGCGAGATTGGCAACGGCACCCAGCTTCCGATCCACGAGACAAATAGCTCCAAGCACGTTGAGTCCGGCTTCGCGCACCCGTTCTACAGCGGTCACTGTAGACCCGCCCGTTGAGCATACGTCGTCCACTACTACGACATCGATCTGTGCTGGCAGCGACAGGCCTTCGACGCCCTGCTTCATGCCGTGCGCCTTCGGCTCCTTGCGCACCACAAAGGCGTTGATCGGCTCGCCCTCGCGATCCAGACTCTCTCGCGCGACGGCGATGGCAATCGGGTCCGCGCCCATGGTCAAACCACCCACCGCAGCGGGCCGCCAGCCGAGCTCGTCCATCTTATCGAGGAATGTGCGCCCGATCAGCGGCATCGCGCGGGCATGACAGGTGGTCAGGCGCGCATCGACATACAGATTGCTGCGTTTGCCTGAGGCCAGAACGAAGTCGCCGGTGCGAATCGACAAGTCACGAAGGATCTGCTTCAGGGCATCGCGGTCAGCGGCTGGCATGAAGCCTCTATTGTAAGCGCCGAATCTGTGTTCTAATGGCGAAGAAGAGGCGAAGATATGAACCTGTCGCTGGGGTTGACCGAGCTGGCGCCGAGAGGCGCCCTCGAAGCGTCCGTAGCGCGATTCGAAGAGTGGATGGCCGTGCCGGATTCGCCGATCCGGGCGATTCGCCGGCAGCCTGCGCGCGAGGCCGCTTATGCAGGTATGCCCGAGGGACTGCATCCTTCACTACAGGCGATGCTCGAAGCGCGCGGCATTCCGCAGCTCTACACCCACCAGGCCGATGCTTTCCGTCGCAGCTCGGCAGGAAAGAACGTCGTTGTCGTCACGCCCACCGCCAGCGGCAAGACGCTCTGTTATAACCTGCCGGTGCTGAACGCCGTCGTCACGGATCCGCATGCCCGCGCTTTGTACTTGTTCCCTACCAAGGCGCTCGCCGAGGACCAGTTGCACGAGATGCAATCGGCACTGGATGCGGCCGGTTCGCAGATCCGCGCCTTCACCTACGATGGCGACACGCCGCAGGACGCGCGCAAGGCCATCCGCGAACGCGCCAACATCGTGCTCACGAATCCGGACATGCTGCACGCCGGAATCCTGCCGCACCACACGAAGTGGGCGAAGGCATTCGAAAACCTGCAGTACATTGTCATCGACGAGCTCCATTACTATCGCGGCGTGTACGGCAGCCATCTTGCGAACGTCCTGCGACGGCTGAGGCGCATTTGCGCGTTCTACGGGTCAACGCCGAAGTTCGTGTGTTGTTCGGCTACCATCGCCAACCCGCGCGAGCTGGCCGAAGCCTTGACCGAAGCGCCATTTGAACTCGTCGACAACAACGGCGCGCCCTCAGGCGACAAGTATTTCGTCTTCTACAACCCTCCGGTAGTGAACAAGCAGCTTGGCATTCGGCGCAGTTATCTTCAGGAGACGCGGCGCATCGCAACCGAGTTCATCGAACGCAATCAGCAGACGCTGGTGTTTGCCAACAACCGGCTCGCCACCGAGCTTCTGATCACCTATCTGCGCGATGCCTGCGAGCGCGGGCCCTTGCCTGGCGACGCCGTGCGCGGTTATCGTGGCGGCTATCTTCCGCGCGAGCGCCGCGAGATTGAACGCAAGCTGCGGTCGGGCGAGATTCGCGCGGTGGTGGCCACGAACGCGCTGGAGTTGGGCATCGACATCGGCTCGTTGGACGCGGTCGTCATGGCCGGCTATCCGGGCAACATCGCGTCCACGTGGCAGCGGGCGGGTCGCGCTGGCCGGCGTCAGACGCCGTCGCTGGCGGTGATGGTGGCATCGAGCGCGCCAGTGGATCAGTACATTGTCGAGCACCCAGAGTACTTTTTCGAACGCTCGCCCGAACACGCCTGCATCAATCCGAACAACCTCGAAATCCTCATGAATCACCTGAAATGCGCGGCCTTCGAGCTGCCCATCCGGGAAGGCGAAAAGTTCGGCCCGCACGATGTCACGGAGTTGTGCCGCTTCCTCGATGAAGACGCAGGCCTCCTGCATCACTCCGGCGGGCGTCAGCAGCGACAATTTCGTGGTGGTGGACATCACCGGCGACCACCAGATTATTGGTGAAGTTTCGTTCCCCATGGCGCTCACCACCCTTTACGAGAAAGCCATCTACCTCCATGAGGCCCGCCAGTACCAGGTGGAGCGCTTCGACTATGACGGCCGCAAGGCCTACGTGCGCAGCGTTGATTCCGACTATTACACCGACGCCATCGATTACACGCAGGTCCGTGAGCTGGAGTCGTTCTCTGCGGCCGATCATCGCGGTATTCGCGTGGCCCACGGCGATGTGCGCATCAACCGGCAAGTAGTGGGATTCAAGAAGATCAAGTTCTACACGATGGAGAACGTCGGCGCGGGCAACCTCTCCATGCCCGAACAGGAGATGCACACCACGGCGTTCTGGCTGCATTTCCCGGCGGCATTCCTCGGGCAGTTCGAGGGTCTCTCGCCGACAGAAAAGCAGAACGGCCTAACCGGGCTGGGCAACGTGTTGCGCACGGTGGGCGCATTGCTGCTGATGTGCGATCCACGCGACATCGGCACGGCAATTACCGACGCCGTGTCGGAGGAATCGCAACTGTGGGAACCGGACCTGTTTCT
>JBEKFB010000477.1:0-2202 GCA_050013535.1 Bryobacteraceae bacterium
CATCAACCCCGAGGAAAAGACCAGCATCCTTTCATCCCGCCTCCTCCAGCTCAACACCGAGTACACCAACGCCCAGACCGACCGCGTCCGCAAGGAGTCCGCCTGGAAATCCGTCCAAACCGGTTCCCTCGAATCCGCCCAGGTTTCCACCCAAGGCGAGAATGTGAAGACGCTCTCCGGCAAACTGGACGAGGCCCGCCAGCGGTTCGAGGACGTCAAGACCCATTACGGCGCAAACCACCCCGAGTATCGCAAGGCCGCCGTTCAAGTCGCGGAGATCGAACGCCAGTTGCGCGACTCGCGCCAAAACGCCGCCACGCGCGTGGAAGTCGAATACCGCGAATCCGCCAACCGCGAGGCCATGCTGAAGAAGGCCGTCGCCGAGACCAAGGCCGAGTTCGACAGCCTGAACGCGCACAGCTTCGACTACCAGTCCCTAAAGCGCGAAGCCGACGCCGATAAGACCCTCTACGAAGAACTGATCCGCAAAATCAAGGAAGCCGGCATCAACGCAGGGTTCGAGAGCAGCGCCATCCGCATTGCCGATCCCGCCCGCGCTGCCGTCAAGCCGGTCTTCCCCAATATGATTCTCAACATCGCGTTGGCGTTCCTGTTCTCCAGTCTCCTGGCCGTCGGTGCAGCCGTCATGAGCGACGTCCTCGACAAATCCATCCGCGACCCCGAACAGATCGCCAGCCTCTTCAAGACCGAGGTGATGGGCAGCCTGCCTCAGGTGAAGTCCTGGCGTCGCCGCCTGAGCGCGGCCCACACGAACGAAGCAGGCACTACGGCCTTGGTCCGCGCGGACGGCTCCGAACCGGCCGACCGAAAACTCAATGTGACCGGCTACGAGGAGGCCATCCGCACCCTCCGTAACTCCATCCTGCTGGGTTCGTTCGATCACCGCCTCAAGTCGCTCATGATCACCAGCGCCACGCCGTCTGAGGGTAAGACCACCACGGCCGTTCATCTGGCCATCGCTCACGCCCAGCAGAAGCATAAGACCTTGCTGATCGACTGCGATATGCGCCGCCCAGGGGTCCACGGCAAGCTGGGAATCAACCCGGAATCCGGCCTGGCAGCCGTCCTCCAGAACGGCTTGAAATGGCGCGAAAAGTTGGTCAAGCTCGTGGAACTCCCCGACTTGGACATCTTGCCCAGCGGTTTCTCCAGCCGTCGCGCCGCCGATCTCATCGGAGCCAGCCTCCCCCGTATCCTGGAAGAAGCCAGCCCGGACTACGACTTAATCGTCATCGACACCCCGCCCATGCTGGGCTTCCCGGAACCCTTGCAGATGGCCGCCGCCGTGGACGGCGTGGTCCTGGTCGCCCTGGCCGGCCAAACCAACCGTAACGCCGTGGGCTCCGCGCTCACTACCTTGCAGCGCGTGCGCGCTAACGTCGTGGGGCTGGTGCTAAATGAGGTCACTAGGGACATGAGCGATAGTTATCACTACTACTACGGGTATTACGGCAAGTACTACAGATATTACAAGCCGGCCGGGGACGCCTAGAGGACACTGTGGCCGCTAAGCGTTATGAATGCGGGTGGGACGCGAGGCACAATAGAGACAATTAGTCCTCGCTAATCACTAGGCTTCGAAGGGCGGGCACATGATTGCGGAAACCTCCTGTTCTCATCCAGAAACCTTCATCGAAAGGGTATAAAGGCGGAGCCTCATGACCGGCATAGTCGGCCTTGGCTACGTCGGTCTGCCCCTCGCCCAGCTCTTCACCAGCTAGGCCTTCAAGGTCCTAGGGTTGGATCGGACAAAAAACCAGAAGCTCATGCGCGACGAAAGCTACATCGGCCACATTCCAGGATCCGTGGTTCAGGGCATGCGCGAAAACGACCGGCTGGTCGCCACCTCCGATCTCTCCTGTGCAGGTCAGGCTGACACGCTGAGCATCTGCGTCCCCACACCTCTCGATAAGGCCCGGCAGCCCGACCTCACAGCCGTCCGAAACACGGCCGAGTCCCTGGTACCGCATCTTCGCCCACGCCAGCTCGTAATCCTGGAAAGCACCACTTATTCGGGAACCACGACCGAAGTCGTACTGCCAATCCTGCAAAAGTCCGCGCGTTTGCGCGAAACGGCGCCGTCCGCCGGGAAAAGATCGTTCTCGCCTGAAAACTGGAGACCAAAGTGTCACTGAATGTTGCTGTTGTAGGAAACGGATACTGGGGCAAGAACCTGGTCCG
>JBEKFB010000477.1:2216-3360 GCA_050013535.1 Bryobacteraceae bacterium
GTGTGCGACGACAGCCCGCTCGTGGAAGCGAACGTGCGCGAGAAATACCCCAAGCTAGACTTCTGCCGGGACTACGCCGAGGTCCTCTCGGACGACAACATCCACGCGGTCGTTTTGTCGACGCCGGCTGCCCTCCATTTCGACATGGCACAGCGCGCAATCCGGGCCGGCAAAGACGTCTTCGTGGAAAAGCCCCTGGCACTGAGCGCTGTTGAAGGCGCAGAGCTGGTCGACCTCGCAGCCAAGAACCGCCGCATCCTGATGGTTGGCCACATCCTCCAGTTCCACCCCGCGGTGCAGAAGTTAAAAGAGCTGATCCGCGCCGGATCGCTCGGGCGGCTTCAGTACGTCTACTCCAACCGCCTCAATATCGGCAAAATCCGCACCGAGGAGAATATCCTCTGGAGTTTCGCCCCGCACGATATTAGCGTTATACTCGGACTCCTCGATGAAGAGCCGGAATCCGTCACCTGCGAAGGCGGCTATTACTTAAGCGATCGCGTCGCCGACGTCACCCTGAGCCAGTTTGTCTTCACCAGCGGCGTTCGTGCCCACATATTCGTGAGTTGGCTTCACCCATTCAAGGAGCAGCGCCTGATCGTCGTCGGCTCCGAGAAAATGGCCGTATTTGACGATACCGCCTCCGACAAGCTGGTTCTGTATTCCCACCGCGTCGAGTGGAAGGACCGCATCCCGAACGCGGTGAAGGCCGACGCCGAGCCGGTAGCACTCGAAGCCGCCGAGCCACTGCGGAACGAGTGTCGCCATTTTCTTGATTGCATGGTTTCGCGGCGCAGTCCCCTCACCGATGGCCGTGAGGGGCTTCGTGTCCTGCGGGTATTGAACGCCTGTCAGAAATCGCTGGAAGGCCATAACGTGGTGTCTGTCACCGCTCAGCAGGAACCGCCGAAGAGGTCCTTCTTCGTTCACCCCACCGCGATTGTCGACGAGCCCTGCGAAATCGGCGGAGGCACCAAGATCTGGCACTATTCGCACGTCTTGAAGGGCGCGAAGATCGGCGAGCGCTGCATCTTCGGCCAGAACTGCCAAATCGCCGAAAACGTCATCATCGGCAACAACGTCAAGGTTCAGAACAACGTCTCCATCTATACCGGAGCCGAAATCGAGGATGATGTCTTCCTCG
>JBEKFB010000478.1:0-2503 GCA_050013535.1 Bryobacteraceae bacterium
TAGTTCTTTCGCGCGAATCGCGATAACGGGTTGATGTGGCAATGGAGCGCGAGCGAAGCTTTGATGGCCATTTCCACGGCGGGCCGGTTCAGAACCGGGAGGGCGCCGGGAAGGCCGAGGCAAACCGGACAAACATTGGTGTTCGGTGGGGCGCCGAACTCCACTGGACAGCCGCAGAAGATCTTGGTGCGCGTGGCCAGCTGAACGTGCACCTCGAGCCCGATGACCGGCTCATACGCGGCAAGCACGCCGGGCCCGGGACCGGCTGCAATACTGGTGGACATGTCCCATTATAGGAACCCGCTCCGGGACATTTTCCTCTTACTCACGATGTGTCTGCCGCTCGCGGCGAGCGAGCCGGATTTGATTCTCAAAGACGGGCGCATCTGGACCGGTGACCCCGCGCAGCCGTGGGCCGATGCCGTGGCCATCCGGCGTAATCGCATCGTGGCCGTGGGCGACAATCTTCACGTCGCCGCGACGGCGGGGCCCAATACGCATGTCATCGATCTCCACGGACGGCTCACTATTCCTGGATTCGACGATTCGCACACCCACCTGATTCATGGAGCTTTGCGCTCGCTCCACGTGGACCTCACCGGCGCATGCAGCGTTGCGGAGATGCAGAAGCGGATTCGCGATTTCGCGGCAGCGCACCCGAAAGACCCGTGGGTTGTGGGAGGCGGTTGGGCGTATTCGTGTTTCCCGAATCGAGCCATGCCAGCGCGCGGCGACCTGGATTCCGTGGTGAAGGACCGGCCCGCGTATCTGACCGCAGACGACAACCACACGGCGTGGGTGAACACTAAGGCGCTGCAATTGGCGGGGATCACGAAGTTGACGAAGTACGCTGTGCCGACCGGCCGCGTTGTTACAGACGCGTCGGGTGAGCCCTCAGGCGCGCTGACGGGCAGCGCGATGGCGTTGGTGCGCAGGTTGGTGCCGGAGATTCCGCGCGACCGCAAATTGGCGGCGCTGGAAGAGGCTGTCCACATGCTATCTTCGCTGGGCGTCACCAGCATCGAAAACACGGGCGGCGATGAAGAGACAGTCGCGCTGCTGGAAGAGCTTGACCGGCAGCACAAGCTGAATCTACGCGTGGCGGTTTATCTTACGGTGAACCCTGGCAGCACGCCGGATGCGATCGACAAAATCCTGGAGCTGCGGCAGGCGTCGCGTGATCCGATGGTGCGCATCGCCGGCGTGGATATGTCGCTGGATGGACAGATGGAGGCGCACACGGCGGCGCTGCTGGAACCATATGCGAACGAAGCGGGCGTTAGCGGGAAGGCGATGTGGTCGCAGGAGGCGTTCGATGAAATGGCGACTCTGTGCGATTCGGGGGGGCTACAGATTTCAATTCATGGGGTGGGCGACCGCGCGGTGCGAATGGCCCTCGATGGTTTCGAGGCCGTGCGGCGCGCCGATGAAGCGCACGACTCGCGGTTTCGCATCGAACAAGCGGAGTTGGTGGCGCCCGCGGATATTGCGCGGTTCGCGCGCCTTGGCGTGATCGCGGCGATGATACCGGCGCATGCCGATCCGGGCGTGGTGGATGGGTGGAGCAAGGCAGTGGGACCGGAACGGGTGAAGCTCGCGTTCCCATGGCACACGCTGGAGCAGGCAGGCGCGCGGGTGGTATTCGGAAGCGACTGGCCTTCCACCATCAGCGCCGATCCTCTTCGCGGAATCTATATCGCGGTGACCCGGCAATCCACCGATGGCTCGCCGAGAGACGGCTGGGTTGGTTCTCAGCGCGTCGGCGTGGAGGATGCGTTGCGCGCGTGGACGGTGAACGGCGCTTATGCCAGCTTCGACAATCGTGCCCGCGGCAAGCTGCGTTTCGGCATGGATGCGGATCTTGTGGTGCTCTCTCAGGATCTGTTTGAGATTGCGCCGTCCGACATATGGAAGACGCACGTGGACATGACGGTGTTCGACGGGCAGGTGGTCTACACGAGGCAGTGAATCAGAATCGGTTCAGGCGGAAGATTCGTGGTGCGATGGCGAAATTGAGCTGCACGAATACGATGAACCCGATGCTGACATAGGTGTTCACCAGGCACATTGCCGCACCAACCGCGTAGAGCGCCTGAGCAACCAGAATACGCTCCGGCTGCTGGCCGTTCCGGAAGATGGTGAGCGTGAGGAAGCTCATCAGCCAGGTGGTCAGTTGCGGGGCCATGGCGCTGAGCGTCAGACGGAGGTCGCGCTCGGAATGGCTCCACGCTCTGGCCGGCGATGCGGTTATAGGAGAGGCTCATCCGCTACCCGGAGCAAACTCGAATTCGCGAATGAACGCGGGGGTCTGGGCGAAATCACTGTACCGAATCCACAGCGGCCGCACCGCGAAATACACGATGCCAGGCCAGCTCAGACGAGCCGGACCATCCGGGAAGGCCTTGAAATAGATCTCCTGATAGTGCGCCAACTCGGGCGGTTCCAGCAGCCTCGCTTCGCCCTCGTATTGGATCGTCTGCTCGTTGCTGCAGCCGATGACGAA
>JBEKFB010000479.1:0-3529 GCA_050013535.1 Bryobacteraceae bacterium
GAGAGCACCGGCCACCCGAATGACAGGCTGGGACAGTTCGCCAAATTCAGTCCGCCCACCGTGGCGAACGGGAAGGTATATGTGGTTACCTTCCAACAGGAGATCATCCTAAAGAACGGGATTCACCAGGTTGCCCCACCCCCCGCCGATCAACCGGCTCTTGTCATCTACGGTCTCAAGTCTTCTCGGCGTCAATGACACCAATCTGGGGGAAAAAGCGATTTCCGCTGTTGCGAATTTCTCGATGGTCGTATGCTTAAGGAGGGTGTCCCAGCCGCAGTTGAAGGTTGAAGCGGCGGATTAAGTTGATATTACGCCACCCTCTGATGAGAAGTGGCGCTATTTTCTCCTCTTCCGAGAATGACCGAGAGCGCCCAGAAGTTCCGGAAGCCGACGACCTTGCGGAAATGCTCTTCGGTGAGCAGCCACGACGAAGCCACCCAGCGCTCGACCATATCGGCATCACGCCAGCGCGTTACGTTGTTGGTTCTCTTCTGAACGCCGCTCTGCGGGCTCTCGATGACATTGGTCGTGCCGAGGCACTTGTACAGCGAGGGTGGAAGCTTCAGCCGCTGCACCGTGAACATCTCGGCTATTCCTTCTCGAAGACTGCGCGCCGCCGATTCGTGATCGTGCTCCAGAAAGCGGGCCAGTTGTTCCAGTTTCTTCATACCCTCGTCGGCATCGGTCAGCTTCCATGCCGCGCGCATCAGGTTCAGCGTCTGTGCGTGCTGCTCGCGCGGCAGCTCATCCAGCACATTGCGCATTTTGTGGTTCCGGCAGCGCTGCACCGGCTGCCCGGTGCCGAAAACTTCCTCGATGGCCGCTCGCAATGCCTTCGCTCCGTCGATGACGAACAGGTATCTGCGGTCGGTTGGCAGGCCCTGATCACGCAGACGTGTGAACAATGACTTCACCGCCGCCGCGTTCTCGGTGGCCCCCAGTTCGATGCCCAGAATGTGTTTCGCGCCTTCCCGGTCAATGCCCACCGCGCTGATGACGTGGTGCGCTCCGAAGCGCTGCCCGTCGATGTAGATCACCAGCAGATCGGCATAGTCCCAGCGGCGCTCCCGCAACCGGCGCAACTGTTCGGCGCTGCCTTCTATCGCCTGACGGCTGACGCTGCTCCGCGACACGCCCACCGTTTCCGCCATCTCCGGCAGCACTTCCTCGTACTGGCGCGTGGAAACGCCGCGCAGCAGAGCGCCCATCATGCGCTGCGCGGTTGCTCCGTTGTCCTGCAGCGCCGCATAGGCCGCCACGGGCACTTCGCCCTCTCGCTTGTGGCGCAGCCGCGGGCGCTTTACTTTCACCTGCCGGTCAGCCAGCATCACGCGTCCCGGCTGCGAACCGTGCCAGCGAACGTCTCCGCTGGCCTTGCCCGGCGTCCGCTCCCCGGCCACTTCCTGCGCGCTCAGGGTCAGAAGAGTTTCAATGGTCTGCCGTCCCACGGTGCTGATGACTTCGTCGACGGCCACTCGGGCCTCAGTGATGAGTTCCACCAGCGGGAGCAGAAACTGCCCGTTGGCTTTAGTGAATTGTTCCAGGGTTGCTGACGCGGACTGCGCGTCGCGGCTCACGATATGGTACGTTTTCTTCACGGCGGTGGTGTCCTTTCGAAGGTTGGTTTTGGCGAATCGATTCTAACGAACCGACTCCCACCGCCGCTTCAACCTTCAACTACGACTGGGAGTGCGTTGGTCAAACTGAGGAGCAACTTGCAGGTGCAAGTCCTGCCCGGTCAAAGCCGCAGCGGGCAGACCGGGACCGAGTCTTGCGGGCGTGCTGGTAACGGGATGTCCGAAGCGTAGACAGGGGTCATGTGGGGTGCAGAGTTCAGCCTCGAAAGGTAGAATGTCGCGGAGGCCGAGTTGGTTCCCAACAACGAAGGCAGCACGTGGACCATCGATATAGCGAGATGGGATCGCTCCGCCGGGGTGGGAGACTGCATCACGTATGAACGGTTCTCCTCGGGAACCAAGAGGCCCGATCGGGTCCACCGAAGCATCGGTGGGGGCGCACTGCAAGGGACAACCGGAGCAGCGCGCCGAGCCGAGGTCGGGAGTCGGACCGGTTCGAAGGGACCGGCTCGGAGGGGGTCCGTCGGAGAGAGCTGGGGTCCGGACGCAGAGCCGGTTCGCCTTGCCGCTCAAACTCTGGCGGGTGTACGAAGCAGCTCAACGCAACAAACAGGCCCGGTTTACGGCACTGTTGCATCACGTCGATGTTGTAGCGCTGGAACGCGCGTTTCGCCGTTTGAAGCGGAGCGCGAGTCCTGGGATCGACGGGGAAACGGTAGTCACCTATGAGCAGGATCTGCAGACGAAGCTGCGTGATCTCTGTGAAAGGGTGCACACCGGGCGTTACCGGCCGTTGCCGGTGCGTCGCGTCTATATTCCCAAATCGGAAGGCGGCCAGAGGCCGCTCGGCGTACCTGCGCTGGAAGACAAAGTCGTCCAGGGCGCAGTGGCCGAGGTGCTCAGTGCCGTCTACGAAGTCGATTTTCTGGGGTTCTCCTATGGCTTTCGGCCAGGGCGGAATCCGCATCAGGCGCTTGCAGCGTTACACACAGGTGTGATGACGCAGTGTGTCTGCTGGGTGCTCGACGCCGATATCCGTAAGTTCTTCGACTCGGTAAATCACGAGTGGTTGATGCGGATGATCGCGCACCGGATCGCTGACCCAAGAGTGCTGCGGCTCGTCCGCATGTGGATTGAGGCAGGCGTTCTGGAAGGCGGGGAGTGGCAAAGGGCAGTAGAGGGAACGCCGCAGGGCGCGGGCATCAGCCCGCTACTGGCTAACGTCTTTCTGCATTATGTGTTGGACCTGTGGGCTCACCAATGGAGGAAGCGGACGGCGCGTGGTCGGGTGATCATCGTGCGATATGCCGACGACTTTGTGATGGGTTTTCAGTTCGCGGATGATGCACGAGGGATGTTGGCTGCCCTCAGGGAGCGAATGGCGAAGTTCAAGCTAACGCTTCATGAGGAGAAGACCCGTCTGATCGAGTTCGGCCGTCTGTCGGCGCTCGATCACCAACGGCGGGGCCAGCGGCGGCTCGGAACGTTCGCATTCCTGGGCTTCACGCACTACTGTGGGTGGACTCGGGACGGACGCTTTGTGCTGAAGCGCAAGACGCAGAGCAAGCGGGTTACGACAAAGCTCAAATTGCTTCGGGAACAAGCTCGATTCCGGATGCACGCCCCGGTGGCCGAACAGTACCGCTGGTTATGCCAGGTGCTGCGTGGTCACTATGCGTATTACGGACTGCCGAGCAATTTCCGGGCGTTGCACGCCTTTCATCAACAGGTTCGGCTCATCTGGTTTCGCTCGCTTCGGCGTCGGAGCCAGCGGCGGCTGACCTGGATCGGCTACAACGTGCTGCTACAGCGCTTCTCCCTCCCAACCCTCGGGGGACACCCAAAACCGGCCATCTGTGGACACCTGAAAACCGGCCAACGAGATAGCTGAATCGGGACATTGAAGTGGCGGGGAGACTACTCTCCGTCACGTGAGCAATGTCTTGAGC
>JBEKFB010000480.1:0-2981 GCA_050013535.1 Bryobacteraceae bacterium
CCGCTCGAATCGTTCCAGCGGATTTCGAGGGTGGTGGAGGTATTGGTGAAAGTACCTTCCCGAGTATCGAACCTCTGCTCCACAAACGTGCCATCCTTCTTCAGGTTGAGCCAATGGTCACCGCTTCGCCAATTGCCGACCGCGGGGGCGGTTACACGGTTGCAATGGGTGCATTGGAGATACTCGCTGGAAGGCTCCAATACCAGCCAGGTACCGCAACCGACATGAAATGAAGTGACTCGCTCTGGTTTTCCTGCCGTATTCAGGCGGAGCCGGCCCTGTTCCACCGACCAGCGGCCCCGGTCGCGGCTACTGGATCGCGCGGTAACGGCGTGGCCCTGAAACTCCAGGGTGCTCTGGAGATCGCTGTGCGAAGACCCATCCAGACTCCACGAGCCGCTGAGCGGTTTCAACGGAGGAGAGATTCGCTGAAACAGGGCGGTGATCGGGTCTACAACAAGCACGGGGACCCAGACGAACGCACCGAAGAAGGCCATCTGCACTGCATCAGACACTGCCCCGGGTTGTCGCGGCACCCTGGGCGCAGGCAGCCATCGCACGTCCGTCACCGCCGAAAGCGGGACATCCTCGCAGTCGATCGGGCGAGGATATGTCGCAAGAGAGATAAACTCGTCGGTGACTCGAACGATGCGCCCTGATTCCGTCCGTCCATCTCCGAGGGTGAGTTCTGCGCTTCCCAACCGCGGCTTTCGCAGGAGCTTTTTCACCGGCGCGGAGAAATTGGCGTTGGCAACCGAGCCCTCGCCCTTCTCCTGTGCCGGAACCGGAAGGCAAAGCGCGAGAGAAACCACGACGACGCGCTGACAGGCTCTGATAGACATGACCGCAGTGTAGGGGCTCGGAGGGAATCGTAGCGGCGGCGATGTGGCACTTTCTCAACTGTCACAATCCGGCGTCGATCAGGCACTTGGCACGGCCCTGAAACATGATATAATCCATCAAGAAGCGGTACTTTCCCAGATGTCTGAACCAGCCCTTTGCGCTCATACACATACGGAAGCCGAGTACGACGCCATTGTGCGCCAGGACATCGAGCTTTTCCGCGAACAGGACCGAGGATGAGTTCCGGCCGTTCCGTCTGCGCCGCGGCATCTACAGCCAGCGTCAGCCGGGCGTGCAGATGATTCGCACCAAGGTTCCAGGGGGAACGCTGACTGCCGATCAGCTCGATCAGCTCGCCCTTGTTTCCGAACGCTACGCCGCTGGCAAAGGTCACTTGACCACGCGCCAGAATCTGCAGTACCATTTCGTCCCGCTGACGAATGTGCCCGATCTGCTTCACCTGCTGGCGGACCAGCGCCTGACCACGCGCGAAGCCTGTTACAACACGGTGCGCAACGTGACCGCCTGCCCACTGAGCGGACTGCTTCCGGACGAGCCGTTTGACGTGCATCCCTACGCGCGCCGCGTGGCCTTCGCGTTCCTGCACAAGGAATTGACCGACAACATGCCGCGCAAGTTCAAGATCGCGTTTTCCGGCTGCCCCGAGGATTGCATTGGAACATCGTTCAACGATGTGGGCCTGCGATCTGTGATCCGTGATGGCCAGCGCGGGTTTCGAATGGTGATTGGCGGCGGGCTGGGTCCATTGCCGAATGAAGCACAGTTGCTGGACGAGTTTGTGCCGGTGGATCTGCTGGTGCACAGGATCGAGGCGGTGCTGCGCATCTTCAACAAGCACGGCAACCGGCAGAACAAGAACAAGGCGCGGCTGAAGTTCATCCTGCGCGAGCGCGGGTTTGACTGGGTGAAGGAAAACGTCGAGAAGGAATACCAGGACATCCTGCAGAACGGCGGGATCGAACTGCCGGACGAAGTGCCGGAGAGTTTCGGTGGTTTTCAAGCAGTGCCACCACCACTGGGCGCCGGGCAGCAGTTGCCAGTAGTGAACGGGTATGTCGATGCGGAGTATGGGCGCTGGCTGGAAACGAACACGCGGCCGCAGCGCCAGCACGGATATTCCATCGTCACGGTGAAAGTGCCGCAGGGGAACCTCACCGCCGGTCAGATGCGCGCCGTGGCTTCGCTCGCGCGGGATGCGGGCGATGGTTATGTTCGCGTCAGCATGGATCAGAATCTGCTGCTCGGGTTCGTTCCTTTACACAACCTTAAGCGAGTCTATACGGCGCTGCGGCAGATCGACCTGGCCGGCGCGGGCGCGCACGAGATCGAAGACGTGACCACCTGCCCTGGCGCCTATAGCTGCAACCTGGCGCTGACCAAATCGATGAATCTTGGTGACGCTATCGCGACCACCGTGGCCGGTTACGACGATCCCGCAGTGCGGCGGCTTTCGGTGCGCATCAGCGGCTGCCCGAATTCCTGTGGCCAGCATTGGACCGGCGACTTCGGCTTTTATGGCAACGCGCGCAAGATCGACGGCCGCGAAGTGCCGTATTACCAAATGCTGCTGGGCGGTGGCTATGATCGCGAAGGAATGCTGCGATTCGGCTTAGCGATCCAGAGCGTACCGGCGCGGCTGGCGCCTACGGCCGTTCGGCGCGTGATTGAACATTTTGTGGCGAATCGGCAGCAGGGCGAAGCGTTTCGCGATTACGTGCTGCGGCACAAGGTGGAGACGTTTCGCGCGATGACGGCCGATCTGGCAAAGCCGGCCGAGACCTTCCCGGAGTTGTACCGCGACTGGGGCGACGAAGAGGCGTTCTCGCTCAAACTCGGCCGCGGTGAGTGCGCGGCGTGATTACTGGGGCAGCCGTAGCCGCCCCAAGTGTGCCTTAGCTCTTCCGTGACGATTTTGCGCTCGCCGCGCGAACCGGTTCGTAAGCCGCGCCAGCGGCCATGGCAAAGCTGGGCGCCGACATCGGGTGATCCATCAGGTCGGCCATAGCGGTGACCGGCAATCCCTCGGCTTCCCGGGTGAAAGTCATGGAACGGCGTTCGCTGTCGAAATCCACCTTTACCCAGTCTCCGCCGCGCACCTGGTCGGTAGCGATCAGATT
>JBEKFB010000481.1:0-2941 GCA_050013535.1 Bryobacteraceae bacterium
GAGGTTCGCGACAAAGCGATACTGGTGAGTGGACGGGCCAGTTTTGAGCTGGTGCAGAAGGCGCTCATGGCAGGAATTCCCGTGCTGGCCGCGGTGGGCGCGCCTTCCAGTCTGGCGGTACAACTGGCTCGCGCGTTTGGCATGACACTTGTGGGTTTCCTGCGGGACGGACGGTGCAATGTATATTCGGGCGTCGAACGGATCGTGACCTCATGAAGCTCCGTGTGAAAGCCAACACCATTCGGTTTCGTTTGACGCAATCGGAGGTCGCACAACTCGGCCGCGGAGAGGCGCTGCGCGATGCCACCGAATTCGGCCCGTCCCAGCGTCTGGATTGGATTCTGGCGCCCGTGGCCGGCAAGGCAATACAAGCGACTTTCGACGGCAGGACGGTTTCTGTGAGTCTCCCCGAACACGAGGTTCGCTCATGGGCTGGTGCCGACGCAGTCGGAATTTACGGACAAGCCGGTCCGCTGGAGATTTCTGTCGAGAAAGACTTCCATTGCCTGAACCGCGCCGACGATCCCCAGGAAGCCGATGCGTTCCCGAATCCACTTGAGGGCGGCAAGTGCTGAAGGCGCGGCAACCACGCGCCCGCCCAATTTGCTACGCTGTCTGTTCATGAAATTAAAATTGGCGATCCGCACTGCGGGCGTGCTGCTGGCGTTTATTTGCACACTCGCCGCGCAAACAAATACTTATGTCATCAAGGCCGCGAGAATGTTCGATTCCGCCAGCGGCAAATTGGTCACGCCCGGCGTGGTGGTAGTTTCGGGGGACAAGATCGAATCGGTTGGCGAGAGCGCGGCACCACCCGGAGCCACCGTGATCGACCTTGGCGATGCCACGTTGCTGCCTGGCTTCATCGACGCACACACGCATCTGACGATGGAATACAGCAACGACTATGCCGCGGCGGAACTGCTCAACCTGAAGCGCACCATCCCGGAGATGGCCATCCGCTCAACGGCCAATGCGCGTGCGACATTGCTGGCCGGCTTCACCACGGTTCGCGATGTGGGCTCGAGTCACTTTTTGGACGTCGGGCTGCGCAATGCCATCAATGCGGGCGTAGTGCCCGGGCCGCGCATGCTGGTTGCCGTGCACGCGTTGGGATCCACCGGCGGCCACTGCGACGAGAGCGACAGCTTCCGATACGGCCTCTTCGCACACGAGAGCGGACCTGAAGACGGCGTGATCAACTCGCCCGATCAGGCCAGGTATGCGGTGCGATTCAACATCAAATACGGAGCGGACGTGATCAAAACATGCGCCAGTGGCGGCGTGCTTTCGCCCACCGACGACGTTGACGTTCCGCAGTTATCCCAGGCCGAACTCACCGCGCTGGTGGACGAAGCGCATAGCCAGCGCCGCAAGGTGGCGACCCATTGTCACGGCGCGGAAGCCGCAAAGAGGGCCGTGCGCGCGGGCGTTGATTCCATTGAGCACGGCACGTTTCTCGACGACGAAGCCTTTCAGATGATGCACGATCATGGCACGTTCCTGGTGCCCACGCTGGCCACGCGAATCGGTCTGGCGGCCGGCCACTTCCCGCCCTTAGTGCAGGCAAAAGCAGATCGTGCCGTCAAGCAGCAGGACGCCATGGTGCGGCGGGCTCGGGGTTTGGGCGTGAAGATCGCTCTGGGCACGGATGCCGCGGTTTATCCGCACGGACAGAATGCCGCGGAGTTCGGGCTGATGGTGGCCGACGGCATGACGCCAGCCGAATCGTTGACAGCCGGTACCGCCTCCGGGGCGGAACTGCTGGGGCTCACGAACAAGGTCGGCGCGTTGAAGGCCGGTCTGCTGGCCGACATCGTCGCGACACCAGGCAATCCCCTGGACGACATCAGCCTTACTCAGAAGGTGATTTTCGTAATGAAGGACGGCGTGGTGTATCGCAACGACCGCGCACGATAGCCATCACATCTCGCGGCGGTTCTCCAGCGACTTGCTCATGGTCACTTCGTCGGCGAAATCGAGATCGCTGCCCACCGGAATGCCCATTCACTCCCAGCGGCTTGAGCAGGCGCGAGAGATAAGCCGCGGTGGCCTCGCCCTCCACGGTGGGATTCGTGGCGATGATGATCTCGCGCACCTCCCCGCCCTGCAGGCGTTCCAGCAAACTGCGAATGCGCAGTTGCTCCGGGCCGATGCCGCGCAGAGGCGAAATGGACCCGTGCAGCACATGATAAAGGCCCTCGAACTGCCGCGTGGTCTCCACCGGCACGATATTGTGCGGCTCCTCGACAACGCAGATGACGGAATGATCGCGATGCGGATCGCGGCAGTAGTTGCACGTTTCGCTGTCGGCAATGTTGTTGCAGACGGTGCAGACTTCCAGCTTGTCCTTGACGTCGAGCAGCGCCTGGGAGAGGCGCTCAGAGTCTTCGCGCGGGGTGCGCAGAACGTGGAACGCGAGACGTTGCGCCGACTTCTGCCCAATGCCGGGCAGTCGCTTAAATTCCTGGATGAGCCGCGCCAGCGGTTCGGCAAAGTCGGACATACCAGCTGTTAGAACAATCCCGGCGGGAGGCCCATGCCGCCGAGCATGCCGCCCATTTTCGCCTGCGTTTCGTCATCCACCTTCTTGGCGGCTTCGTTAAACGCGGCCATCACCATGTCCTGCAGCATTTCCACGTCGCCGGCCACTTCGGGGTCAATCTTCACCGCGGTGACGTGTTTCTGGCCATCCATATTCACGGTCACCATGCCGCCGCCGGACGAGGCCTCCACGCGAATCAGCGCGATTTCCTCCTGCATCTTCTGCTGCATCTTCTGCGCCTGCGCCATCATGGCCTGCATGTTTCCGGGCATCTTCATGGGAATCTCCTCGGCAGCCGATTGAATAACGTCAGCCTTCCTTCAAATCTCGCACAGTACGGACATGCGCATCGGGAAACAATTCCTGGAAACGGCGCACTTCGGGATGAGCGAGCGC
>JBEKFB010000482.1:0-2890 GCA_050013535.1 Bryobacteraceae bacterium
CATTCACACCGTTGCCAGCGGTGCCTGCGGTGCAGCGATTGCTGCGAATGCGAATCGCCGCTGTGCCTGGATGAAGTACCCGTGGCGGCGGCAACGGTCGAAGCAGCGGCTGAGCCGGTGGAGGCGCCTGTCGAGATCCCTGAACCCGATATATCGGAACCGGCCGAGCAAGCCGAGACAGCCGAAGAGATTCTCCAGCCGGAAAACGCCGCGCCTACGGAACCGGATCCGGCGTCCCCGGACGAACCCCTGCCCGGCACCTCCACAGACGGTTCATGGTAAGCGTCAAGCCGTGCGGTAAGCCGAACTTTTCCACGGCTTCGCGGGAATACTCTGAACACGTCGGCCGATACGGACAGCGCGTGAATCGCGAAGTGACCGGCCGTCCCCAGCGCTGATAACCGCGAATCGCCGCGACGTAAATTCGCGCGGTAAACTGGTCCGGCGCGGGGCGGCACATATCCAACGCTGCCAGCGTCAGAGCCAGGGCGAGAATCGCGAGATAAAGCTCCGGTCGCCGAAAGAGGCCTGGCTTGGCCGTCAGGCGCCGCAGTGCGGACACCGAACGCTCACCTGCAACCGTTTGTTGTGGCAGTTCGGACATGGCATGAGATTTCCCTGCGTTCGAGCCAGCAGGTAGACGATCAGGCCGATGAGTCCAGTCAGCACTACCAGGATCATCCAGAGTACAGCGTTGTCCATGCCCCGTGCCTTGGCGTCCCTGGCCACCCAAACCAGAATCGCGATATGGAGGGCGATGAGCGCGAGAAAGAAGATAACCGGGAAGATCCCGCAGACAAGGCACCCGGCAAGACCCGCTGCCGGACTGTCGTCCTGGGCCATCAACAGGGATGCCGGCGCAAACAGCAGCGCCAGCCTGAAAGCAACCGCAAGTCGTGTCATGTTATTGGGTGAGCCGCGCTCGAGGCAGCCGACCCCCTCTCCGTCCGGCTTGATCTAAGCACTGTACACCCCGCGCTCCGGCGCGTCAATCCACGACACCGCGGTCTGCCTTGAAGATCTTCGTGCTTCCCGCACAACTTTGGAGAAAGAGCAGGCCGGCATCGAGTGTATGGTTCCGCCGCGCTCGGGCAGAACACCTGCCGCATCTATCTGCTCGATCATTACGACTACAACAATAACGTCGGCGTGGCCCTTGATCTGGAATCTTCCAACTCCGGCCCCGACGCCTGCACGCTGGGTTCGGTGAGCATGATTCTGTCAGTGGGCAACGGCGCCAGCTTCAACTACGCGAGCGTCACACCGCAGTGGCAGGTAGGCCAAACGTACACGGCCAATGTGGTGTTGACCGCCGCCGGTCCGCAGCAACTCTTTCTGAATGGACAATTGGCGGGAACCGCGACTGGTACATTCACTCCAATGCCGGGCGCTTTGTACGGTTCTGAAGTTCCGAGTTGGGCCGCTGGACAAGAGGATTATCTGGTGGAGCAAACCGGCCTCGAGGTAACGAACGGCTCCCAGGCCATTTCGCTTCCAGCCACGGGAACGTGGGTGCAGCCCGCCACGCAGTTACTTCTCCTTGGCGGCACGCCAATCTGGTCCGCATCGCTCGATGACGATGCGAACCAAACATACACCATTACGGCAACCTTCCAGATCCAGGCAGCGCTTCCCAACCCGGCGCAGTACGACCCGTACGTCGATCAGTATGGGCAGTCAAATTACGGCGCCTGGCCCTCGAAGATCACGTCCGATAGCGAACTGCAAGCGGCCATCGCCACGGAGCAGTCATGGCTCGCGGCTAACCCACCCTTGAATGTTCTCGATCAATACGGCGGTTCCACCGTAGCGGGCTGGCACGATCAGGCGACCGGCTTCTATCACACGGCGCAACATAACGGCCGCTGGTGGCTGATCACGCCGCTGGGGAACCCGTGCTTCTACATATCGCTCTCGGCGGTGCAACCGGGCGGCCAACAGGCCACGCCCATCACCGGACGCACCGCGGAGTTCGCCTCGCTGCCGTCGCAGACCGGCACTTTCGCCGCGGCATATTCGTTGAACTACTGGGGCACCAGTGTAGATCAGAACACCGTCTTCTTCCACTTCGACCTCGCCAACGTGATCAGGAAATATGGCAGCCAGTGGCAATCAACGTCCAATAGTCTGCTGTCTCAGCGGCTGGGAAGCTGGGGCTTTCAAGGCATGGGAAAGTGGTCGTCAATTATACCGGGAATTCCAAGCACGCCCGTGCTGGAACGTGGCAGCGTGCCGAACGTAGTCTCCGGAGGACACCCGGATGTCTTCGATCCCTCCATCGTGTCGCAGCTCCAGGCCACGCTGACGAGCCAGATCGGCGACAACGCTACCAATCCCGATATCGTCGGATGGTCGCTGGGAAATGAGATCGCCGAAGATATTCAGCCATCCGAGGTTCAGTCCATTCTTGCGCTGGGCGCGTCGGTGCCGGTGAAACAAGCGCTGGTGAATCAGGCGCTCAGTGCGATCTATGGCGGAAGCGTAAGCGCGCTCGCTACAGCCTGGGGAATTACGGCTTCGACGGTCGCCGGTGTGTACGCGGCAACCAACGCTACACCCCCCGCGCAGGACATCGAAACACTTCGCGAATATTACGAGAGCAATTACTACAAAACCATCTATCAAACCGTCAAAGCAATCGACCCGCATCACCTGTATCTGGGGGCTTGGGTGGACCCCGGCTATTGGGTGAACGCGACGGACTGGTCGCTCATCGCGGCCAACACCGACGTGATCGGCTTCGATTATTACGCGCTGCAGTTTGCATCCACCTGGGACGCCGCCTCGCTGATTCAGACCGCCGGCAAGCCGGTGATGGTGGGAGAGTTCTCCTTCCCGCCGAACTACGACGGGCAGCGAGGATTTGGGTCGGTGAACGAGTCCGCGGAGA
>JBEKFB010000483.1:0-2821 GCA_050013535.1 Bryobacteraceae bacterium
CGGGCGATATCGCCGGACTTGAAACGGTCGCGATCGATGGACAACTCTTTCTGGTAGTAATCCAGGTTCTCCTTGGCATTGGCCAGCAGAGCTTTGGCCTCCAGGGCCAGCACAAAGGCGCTCCGCAGATTGAAGAGCAGGGTGCGTTCCAGATCGAGTTGCTGCGATTCGGCGATGGCGGTTCCCTGCTGGGCGCTCTCCAGACGCAGTTCACGCTTGTGCTGCCGCTCGTGCAAATAGTCGAACGAGATGACCGGCAGATTATCGACAAGGGGCCGAAAAGGAGCATTCGTGAAAGGCGTCAACTGATCGAGGCCCGCGTTGAAATCGGGGTTCGGACGCAGATCGGCCGTGATTTCCTCCGCTTTGGATTCCTGAATGTTGAGCTCACCGGCGCGCAGGTTGGGATTGTCGGCTTCAAACTTGTCCTTCACCTGCTGCCACGTCAACGCGGTCTGGGCGAAGGCGCCCACGCAAAGGCAACACCCCATCAGAAAATGAACTTGTCGTCGCATGTTACTCCATCAAACCTGCAAGGTATCTCCGTCGCGCGCCGTGATGGCATAGAGAACCGGCGAGAGGAAGATCGACAGCAAAAGCCGGGAGGCGAGACCGGCTACGATCACGATGGCAAACGGCTTCTGTGAGTCGCTGCCGATTCCCGTGGACATGGCCGCGGGCAGCAGGCCGAAACAGGCCACCAGCGCGGTCATCATAATGGGGCGCAGGCGCAGCAGAGAAGCGTCCAGCGTGGCTGTCGCGATGTCTCTTCCCTCCAGGCGCAGCTTATTGATGAACGAGTATAGAATCACGCTGGTTTGCACGGCGACGCCGATCAGCGCCACGAAGCCCAGCATCGATGAAACGCTGAAATTGGTGTGGGTAATCCACAGTGCCAATAACCCGCCAACCGGTTCCGTCACCAGCACGCTGAACAGGATGATGAGTGGGAATTTCAGATTTCCGTAAAGCGCGAACAGGATCAGCAAAATCACGATTACGGTCAGCGGCAGAATGATTTTCATCTGATCGCGAGACGTCAGATACTCTTTGTATTCGCCGCCCCAATCGAACTTGTAGCCGGCCGGGAGTTTCACCTTCTCACCCACTTTTCGGCGAGCTTCGCCCACAGATACTGACCGTCCGGCGTGGCGATGAGCAGGTTCCTGATGGCGTTCTCGTCGCTGCGATACTGCTCCTGCATGCGCACGACAAGGTCGAACTGGCGCTCACCCTGGATCACCTGGGTAGCGGCGGTCCCGCCCATGGCGGTTTCCACCAATGTGTTCACGTCGCTCACGTTGAGTCCGTAGCGAGCCAGTTTGGCGCGGTCGGGAGTAATGGTCAGGCTGGGCTGGCCCAGTTCCCGCACCACGGTGATCTCCCTGATGCCCGGCACCTTGGAGAGAATGCTCTTCGCCTGATTGGCCTTGTCTTCCAGGGTGGCCAGATCCGGCCCGAATATCTTCACGGCCAGCAGGCTCTTCAAACCGGTTTCCGCCTCGTCCACGGCATCTTCCGCCGGCTGAGTGTAGTTGAAGATGATGCCGGGAAAGGCCGCAAACTTCTTCTGAATTGCGGTAATCAGCGCGGCCTTGTTCGGGGTATTGCCGTGCCAGGAGCTGTCGTTATAAGGCTTCAGGCCCACATAGAATTCGTTGTTAAAGAAGCCGGTGGAATCGGTGCCGTCGTCGGGGCGGCCCAATTCATTGGCTACGGTGGTCACCTGCGGGAAGCTTCTCAGAATGTCGCGGATCTGCGGCGAGAGCTTCGATGCCTCTTCGAAGGAAATGGTGTACGGCGTGGTGGCACGCACCCAGATGGCGCCTTCGTCCAAATGAGGCATGAACTCGCCGCCAATGAATGGAATCAGCAGCAGCGAGGCGCCGAAGATGGTCAGGATAATGACTACGGTGACTATGCGGTAACGCAGGCACCAGCCCAGCATCCGGCCATACAAATTGCGAATCCACTCATACACGCGCGCCCGCGGCTCATGCACGTGCTTGCGCAGAAAGTAGGAGCACAGTACGGGGAGCAACGTGAGAGTGCAGAGCAAAGACCCCAGCAGCGCGAAAGACATGGTGTCGGCCATGGGCTGGAAGAGGCGGCCGGCGGCCCCTGCGAGCACATAAATGGGCAGGTAGCCGGCGATGATCACGGCGATCGCGTAAAAGATGGGACGTTCCACATCGCGGGCGGCGGCGCGGATGACGTCGATGACGCTGTAGTCGCTGCTGCCATGGCGAGCGGCCAACTCGCGGAAGATATTCTCCACCATGACCACGGAGCCGTCGACGATGATGCCGAAATCGATGGCGCCAATGGAGAGAAGATTCGCGGGGATATGTCTCCAGTCGAGGCAGATAAAAGAGAACATCAGCGCGAACGGGATGGTGACCGCGACGATCAGCGCCGTCCGCACGCTGAGCAGGAAAAGGCCAAGAATGACCAAAACCAGCAGCATGCCGAGCAGCAGGTTATCCTCCACGGTTTTGGTGGTCTCTTCGATCAGGCCTTGGCGGTCGTAGTAGGGCACCACCTTCACGTCGGGGGGCAGCACATGATCGTTGAGTTCTTTCGTCATGGCTTCAACGCGCCGAAGAACCACCTGGGCTTGCTCGCCGACGCGCATCAGGATGACCCCTTCCACCGCGTCATCCTGCTTCATGTATCCAAACTGGCCGAGTCGCGGCGCGTAACCGATGGTCACCTGGGCGATATCTTTTATGTAGACGGGAATCCCGTTCTTCTCCTGCACCACGATGTTTCCGATGTCCGCCATATCGCGCACCAGTCCGAGACCGCGGATGTAATAAAA
>JBEKFB010000484.1:0-3314 GCA_050013535.1 Bryobacteraceae bacterium
CCGGCCTGGGCGCTCACTATGCGGGACCGGGGCTCACGCTATCCTTCGTTCTGGCTGGCTTGGGGTGCGCATTCGCCGCGCTCTGCTATGCCGAATTTGCGGCGATGATCCCGCTCGCCGGGAGCGCCTACACGTATGCTTATGCGACGCTCGGCGAGATCTTTGCGTGGATCATCGGCTGGGACCTGACCCTCGAATACGCCATGGGCGCCAGCACGGTCTCGTCCGGCTGGTCCAACCACTTCATCGAGCTATTGCGCATTTTCCATGCGAAGTTTCCGCTGTGGCTGGCCTACGATCATTGGACCGCCCTGCGCACAGCTCAGGACACCATCGCGCGGCAGATGGCTCTGGCGGCGGACCCGTCCCTTACTCCGGGAACTCAGGCGTTTGTCGACAAGGTCGGATCCATCGTGGCCGCGCATTCCCCCGAGCTGATTGGCCGAGCGCACGATCTGCTGAACGCCCCGCACGTCTTTGGGGTTGAGTTCGGCTTCAATCTGCCGGCTCTGCTGATCGCGCTCGTGATCACGGCGATTCTTGCCATTGGCATTCGCGAAAGCGCCCGCTTCAACGCCATCATCGTAGTGATCAAGGTGGGGGTTGTCCTGTTTGTCATCGGGCTCGGCATCACTTACATTAATCGCGCCAATTGGGGCTACGATTGGCACAGCTTCGCTCCCTTCGGCTTCTCGGGCATCGGTGCGGCGGCCGCCTACGTGTTCTTTGCCTATATTGGATTCGACGCGGTCTCCACCACCGCTCAGGAGGCAAAGAACCCCCAGCGGGACCTGCCCATCGGCATCATACTGTCCCTGGCTATTTGCACCCTTCTGTACATCGGCGTCGCGGGAGTGCTAACGGGTATGGTGCCGTTCCGCGACGTGAATATCGAGGCGCCGGTTGCGCGCGCCTTCCTCGACCGGGGCCTTACGGGCGCGTCGCATATCATTACACTGGGCGCTCTGGCTGGGCTCACCAGCGTGATGCTGGTAATGTTGCTCGGCCAGACCCGCGTTCTGTACGCTATGGCCAACGACGGGCTTCTGCCCAAGGGCTTCTTCGCGGCCATTCACCCAAAGTTCCGAACCCCATGGAAGAACACCATCCTCGTGGGCCTGCTTGCCGCCGCCGTGGGCAGCGTCACTCCCATCGACGACATTGGCAAGATGGTCAACATTGGCACGTTGCTGGCATTCATCATTGTTTGCGTGGCCGTCGTCATACTGCGGCGTACCCACCCTGGCCAAGCGCGGCCGTTCCGCACACCCGGAGTTCCGTGGGTGCCTATCCTGGGTGTCCTGTTCAACGGCTACCTGATGTATAAGCTCGGCTGGGTGAACTGGGCTCGTCTCATAATCTGGCTGCTTATCGGCCTGGTTGTGTATTTCAGCTACAGCAGGAAACACAGCCGCGTTCAGGCGGCTCTGGCAGGCGAACCGAAGTTGCCGCCTTCAGTAGCGGTATGAACAAAGCAGAATGTCGCTGGTCTGCGGCAACTGGCCAGTCAGAAATGTGATGGTGCTTCCGTTCAGCGTGTAATCCGCGGCCGCTTTAAAGCGCCAGGCTCGCACCCGGATTGGGGACGTTTGCCAGAGTGAAGGTGGCGTTTGCTCCGTTCACCAGGCCTCCGGGAGTCTCCGCATCGGCGAAATTGACTCCGCTCACCGCGGCACTTCGATACGATGCCAGGATGATATCGCCGATCTGCGGTGTTGTGGCGCCTGGAAACGTGAGCGCACTGCCCGAAACCGTGAAATTCACGCCCGGTGTCAGGAACACGCCGTTGCGCCACACCGCTACGCTGGACGTTGGAAACGGCGCAGGCGTCAGCGTGAATAGCGTGTTCGTGCCGTCCACGTTTCCCGCAGGCACTTCGGAATCGACAAATGCGACCACCGACGCAGCTCCGCAACTGCCCGAGGTGCCGTCAACATGGACGCAATCGGATAAAGTGCCCGCTGCACCGTCGATTCCGCCAAAGGAGTTGATGATGGCCGCGCGCGATTCTGCGAATGCGGTCCCCATCACCGTCCGGAGCGCCAGGGCGTTGGTTAATCCGACAACGTCTGAGATGGAAATCGTTTCATCCAGTATCCCGACGGTGCCACCCGACCCGATGACGATGCCTCCGGTCTGCACCACCATTACCTGCGAAATCGTCAGTGGCGTTGAGCTGGACGGAACGCTCCACAATTGGGTGGATTGGTTTATCCCGCCGCTGCTGATCCGCACCGAATAAGTTACCGCCGTGCTCGCGCCCACCGTGGGCGCCAGCGAGACCAAGAAATAACCGGAAGGCACGGGAACCGTCAGCGTCTGCGCCGCGATCTGGCTGCCGTCGGCCGCGACGAATGGCGGCCACGTGATGATCACCACACCGTTGAACAGCGACCCATCGGCGTTATACAGCGTGTCCTGAATGGTGGTGAGAACGGGCGATGCGCTCAGCCGCAGCGCGCAGCATAAAATGAGACCAACTCCGGCGAACCGCCGCTTCAGCCACAACATCCAAAGCCCTCCTGGTCGGCCCCAGTGTAAACGGAGGGCCCCCGAGGCGGGGTTTCAGCGGTCAGACGCGAGCCTTTGCATACCGTTCAGAACGCGAGAATTCCAGGCACTCAGCGGCTTATGGAAAATGGTTGTGATTGAGGTTCGATGCGCTCGGCGCAAAGGTATGGCCGCAATGCGTCGGGGACCACCACGCTGCCGTCTTTCTGCTGGTAATTTTCGATGATCGCCAGCCAGGTGCGGCCCACCGCGAGTCCGCTGCCGTTCAAGGTATGCAGAAACTCGGCTTTGCCCTTCCCCGATTTCATGCGAATGCCCGCGCGGCGCGCCTGGAACGCTTCGAAGTTCGAACAGGAAGAAATCTCTTTGTACCCATTCTGGCCGGGCAGCCACACCTCGATGTCGTAGGTCTTGGCCGACGAAAAGCCCATATCGCCGGTGCACAGAACCACCGTACGGAACGGCAGGCCGAGCCGCTTGAGAATGTCCTCGGCGTCCGCGGTGAGCTTCTCCAGTTCGTCGTAGCTCTGATCGGGCCGCGCGAATTTCACCAGCTCCACCTTCTGGAACTGGTGCTGGCGGATAATGCCGCGAACGTCCCTCCCGTAGGAACCGGCCTCGCTGCGGAAGCACGGCGTGTATGCGGTCAGCCGGATTGGCAGGCTGTCGGCATCCAGGGTTTCGTCGCGAAACAAATTCGTTACCGGGACTTCGGCCGTTGGCGCAAGCCAGAAATCGGTGCCTTCGCACTTGAACAAATCTTCCGCAAACTTGGGTAACTGGCCCGTGCCGTAGAGGCTCGC
>JBEKFB010000485.1:0-3240 GCA_050013535.1 Bryobacteraceae bacterium
GCCAGCGAACCCGCCAACACGATGGCGCCACGCCGGTCCACACGTCCCATCCGCCAGTTGCGGCGGGCCATGAGAGCGGCGCCGGCTATAACCGCGAGAAAGAGGCAGATAGCGAGAACATTCACGGCCTTTTGCGCGGGTGTTTGATCGTCGGGCGAACCGTAGGGTCTGGACCACGGATAAATCAGCATGAACCACACCGGCTTGCCTCGCCATGCCGCGGCTTCCGCGCGAACCGTGGTGTCGGGATGGCCCGCCACTGCGCCACTCCACGCCGCCCTCTCGTCGGACATGTACGGTGGAGTCCATTGCGGGTCCACTGTTTTCATCTGCGACGAATCAAGTCCGGCCGCCGCAAACAACGCGCTCCAATCGGCATGAACCGGAGTTGCCGGCGCCGCTGAAACCTGCTGCGGCACAGAATAGAACGACACCAATCGGCCTTGCGCGTCGAGCGACGCGCCCACCATACCGGGCACGTCGAGCTCAGGATCGGAATGCTTCACCAGCGGCCCGGCCGACAGCGTCTTCCACGGGATCAGGTACTCCGGGCTCTCGCGGTACCAAAACGTGAGGGCCAGCGCCTGGCCCGCGGGCGTTGGCAGCCATTTGCGCGCGACGCCGTGACGCTCGGTCCAATTCATGAAGTCGTCGTTATATTGGAAGCCGCTGGCCTTGTCCATAGGCTTCGCCGTGTATCCGAGTTTGTGGATGATTTCGCGCGCCTGCACTGCGAGTGCGTCAGGCGGCGTTTCCAGAGGAAGCTGCGGAATCAGCTGCGCGCGCGAATCGATGAACGGAAGCGCAATCAGGCCGATCAGAATCACGCCGAGCCACGCCAGTGCAGCACGCGGCGCGATGCCTTCCGTTTTTCCCGAAGCGGCAACGAGTTCGGGTGATGGAGTTTCGCCTGCCTCCAGAGCGGCTGCCAATGGATCGCCACCGGGTAACGCCGCAGCCACGGCAAGCGCGCTGGCGGGACGGCTCTGCGGGTCGGGGTCAAGACAGCGGAGAATGACGCGTTCCACCGCCGGGTCCAGGTCAGCGGCAACCGTGGATGGACTCGCCGGCAGAGATTCCTCACGCACTCGAATCAACTCGGCCAGCGTGGACGCTTCAAAAGCGCGGCGGCCGGTGAACATCTCATAAAGGACCAGGCCAAGCGAGTAGATATCGCTGCGCACCGTCACTTCTCGGCCTGCCAGTTGTTCGGGGGCCATGTAAGCGGGCGTGCCGTTGCGGACCTCCGCGCCCTGCAGCATGCCGGCGATTCCGGCGAGACCGAAGTCCGTGATCAGCACCTGGCCCTGGCTGTCCACCATGACGTTGGCGGGTTTCAGATCGCGATGCAGCACGCCGCGCGCATGGGCGGCAGCGAGTCCCGCGCACAGCCGGCGGCCCATCTCCACGGCCTTATCGTGCGGAAGGCGGCCAATGCGGCGCAGCAGTGACGCGAGGTTCTCTCCATCGATGTACTCCATGGAAAGGTAGGGCTGGCCATCTAATTGGCCGACGTCATACACGCGGCACACGTTCGGATGCGACACCTGGCGGGCTATCCGGACCTCGTTGTAGAAGCGCGCGAGCGCCATTTGGTCCGCGCCCGCGGCCTCCGGAAGGAACTTCAGCGCGACCGGCTGCGAGAGCGTGAGGTCCGTGGCGCGGTAGACCTCGCCCATTCCGCCGCGGCCCAGCAGACCGATGACACGATAACGTTCGGCGATGAGTGTGCCCGGGAGGAAGCGGCCTTCATCGGTGGTTTGCGATTGCAGAAGGCGGCCCGAACTCGATGACGCGGACGGCCGGCTGGTGGTGCTCGCGCGCGGCCGGCTGGTGGTGCTCGCGCGCGGCACCGGCGTGGATCCCGGCGAAATGGCGACGGTTTCAGAATCCTGCGAAGTGGAGACGGGCGTGGCGCAGGATGGACAGAAGCGCCCGCCAACCGGGACCTCGCTGTTGCACTTCACGCAGTGTTGCACGGCGATCAGGTTCAGCGTAGCAGAGTAGGGGCGAGTGAGCCCAGGGGGTGCGGCGGCATGAAAGTCGGCTGACAGTTCGCCGTGGGCACCATGTGGCGGACGTTCTTAGTGGAGCCGATGATGGCCCTACGTTCGGAATCGGTCGCGGCCACATCCCCGGCCACCTAATCACAACCGGTCAAACAACAGGTGCAGCCCGCCGCACACCGACTTGGCCGCGGCGGCACTTAGTCTACCGACGCACCCCACAAGATCCGCCTTGTCCACCGTGAGGATCTGCGAAACATTCACCACGCTCGCCTTGCGAAGGTTGGCCTCGCCCTTCTTCAGGAGCACGTTGCCCGGCGCCTTCGCCCTGCCAAGATTCGAAGTGATCAGGCACACCACGCTGGTTGCAATCGCGCTTTGGTTGAAGACGTCGTTCTGGACAACCACGCACGGGTGTCGCTCCGCGGGCGCAGATCCGGTGGCAGGCCCAAGATCGAGCCAATACACTTCGCCCTGACGGACCGCGCTCACCAGCGTTCCGTCACTGTCCTGCGGACCCTGGCCTTCATACCCTTCAGCAGATCCTTTTCCGCCGGCTTCGCCTCGTTTGCATAGACCTCATTCAGGCGAGCCAGCATATGTTCCCGCCGCTGCTCCTGCAGGTACGCGCTAACCGCCAGCGCGAAGAGGCGGCTGCGGCTCAGCCCCAACGCTCGAGCGGTCTCGTCGGCTTCCTGCAATAGCCGGTCATCTATGGAGATAGCTGTCTTCACCGTACTACCTATTGTTATACCATCTTTCATACATTTCGGATTACCGAGTTCCGTTTCGATGACGCGAGGGGACCTCCCGCCCGGCCTCAGTTACATTTCTTCACATTCAGGAAACAAGCCGGATAACTCCGCCGCCGACACTGGAAGTGCTCGGGGAGGGCCAGGGTGAAGAAAGTCGTCATTCTATTCGTCGTGGTCGCGGCTATCGCGGCTGCCGTGGTGGTGGGAAGACGAGTATTGGGCTCGCGGCGCGCGTCTGGTACTGAGGGGGCGCTGCTCGTTCGGGTCACTCGCCGCAGCCTGGGCACGGAGGTGACAGCAACGGGCGTCATCAAGCCAATGACGGGCGCCCAGGTGAATGTCGGCTCCACGGTGTCAGGCATTGTGTCCCATCTCCACGTGCGCATCGGGGACGTCGTGGCGAAAGGGCAGCTTCTGGCCGAACTGGATTCGCGCGAACTATCCGCCCGCCACGATGCGGCGGAAGCCGCCCTGAAACT
>JBEKFB010000486.1:0-3392 GCA_050013535.1 Bryobacteraceae bacterium
CACGCCGTGGAAGTGGACAGCACGGGCCGAACGCCGGTGATCACCTGCGAACTCCCAGCCGCCGAATATGCACGCGATCAGATTCACGCCTATGGCGCGGACTGGCGCATGGAGAAGTCGAAAGGCTCCATGTCGGCGGTGATTGAAAAGGAGTAGAGGGGGAGTAAAGGAGTAAAGGCAATAGAGGAGCCAAAGGGACTAAAGGAAGCTATCGCGCTCGAGGGATTCGCTCGGCGATGGCGGCAGTGTATCGGTTCAACAACCGGCTGGTGTGCTCCAGGAGCTGTCTCTCTTCGTCCGTGCTGGCGTAGTTCAGATCCTCAGCCAGAAGCAGGTAATAGCCGCATTCCTCCAGAGACCCTTGTGCGATGTTGAGCATTCGCGCTTTGTCTGCCTGGCCCTTCCGCCGAAATCCTTCAGCGATATTGGCGGACACGGACACCGATGCACGGTGAAGTTGACTGGTGAGTCCATACAATTCGTGCGAAGGGAAACCCGAGGTCAGGCGATAGGCCCACAGCACGAACTCGTGAGCGCGTTGCCAGATTGCAAGATCCTGAAAGCTCGCGGCCCGGTCCACGCACTGAAAGTGCCACGCAGGACGCAGGAATTTCCTTTTACTCCCTCTATTCCCTTTATTTCTTTATTGCCGCCTCCACCAGATCCAGGCGCTCCTTCCACGGATCGGGGCCAGCCACCGGCCCCTTCTCGGTGAAATCGAGTAGGAGATCGGTGTCGGCTTTGTAGGCCGGCCACTGCGGCAACGCGCCGCCACTTGGATCGCCGGTCTTTGCAAAGTTCACCCAATAAGTATTGGCCGCCTCAGCAATCGACTTGTCGGCGGGCGCAAGCTTATCGCCGTACCGCGCCTCGACGGTGTCGAACACGAACGGGATTTCCGTTGCGTGCGGTGCGCCCTTCCATTGTCTGCGCATCGATTCAGCAACATACGAGAAACGATATTCATACGCAGGCTCGCCAAGCCCCGCAATGGCGCGAGCCACGAAACGCGCCGGCTCAATCATGATCTGTATCGCCGACACCGCCGATCCAATCGCGCCCACCGAACCTGTGGCCGTGGGATCGAATACTGCCTTGGCCTTATCGCGATCCGGTCCAAACTGCGCCAGCAGATCTTCGATCGTCCGCCAGTGGTTGAAGCCGATGTCCATGCTGTTTGCGCCGATGATCAGCGGAATCTTTGCGCCGTGGCCGGCGGCATAAAGCGCCTCGGGAGTGTCCACCACCACCTTGCCGTCGATCATCGGGTTCTTCTTCGCGAATGCGAGGCCAACGGATTCGGCCGATGGAGTTGCGCCGTTCGGATGGTCGAGATACCGCGCGGGAAAGATGCCCGTTCGCCCGCCGCCGGATTCGATGATAGCTTTCTGAAACAGACCCTGCGCCATAGGCGACGTCATCAAGGTGAGTACCGACATGCCGCCCGCCGATTCGCCAAACAGCGTGACGTTCTTCGTGTCACCGCCAAATGCCGCGGCGTTGCGACGCACCCACTGCAACGCCGCGATCTGGTCCATGTAGGCGTAGTTCCCATGCGGCTCGGCCGGATTTTCCTTCGAGAGAGCGGGAAACGCGAAGAAGCCGAAACGGCCCACGCGATAGTTGAAGCTGACGAAAACCACGCCCTTGCTGGCGTAGTGGCTGCCGTCATAAACCGATGGAGAGCTGCCGCCGTTGACGAAGCCACCGCCATAAATCCACACCATCACCGGTAACTTCTTCGCGGGCTGTTGTGCCGGGACCCACACATTCACGTAGAGGCAATCTTCGGCGGGCTTCACGCCGAGCGGCGCGGCATCGCCGGGGAAGGGAAGCTGCATGCAATCGGGACCATACGCGGACGCCTCCCGAATGCCGGTCCACGATGCGGCGGGTTGTGGCGGACGCCAGCGGAGATTTCCGACCGGCGGCGCGGCAAACGGGACGCCTTTGAAGGACACGACCCCGTCAGCCGTTACGCCCTTCAGTTTTCCGGTGTCGATCCTGACCACTTCAGACGCGGCGAAAGCGGCGCCCGCGGCCAACGTTAGTACAAATGCGAATGAAAGGAGTCTGTGGTTGGTCATGATTACGTTCGTGTCTTTCGCAGCGCTTCGCGCCAGCCGGCGAACAACTCTTCGCGGGTGGATTCGGGCATCCTTGGTTCGAACACGCGCTCTTTTTGCCAGAAACTCTCGAGATCCTCGATGCTCTGGAAAAAACCCACAGCGAGGCCGGCGAGATAGGCCGCGCCGAGCGCCGTTGTTTCGATGTCCACTGGCCTGACGATGGGGCGTCCGAGAATGTCTGCCTGAAACTGCATGAGGAAATTGTTGGCGGTTGCGCCGCCATCGACACGAAGCTCCCGTAGCCTCTCGCCGCTGTCGCGTTCCATGGCTTCCACCAAGTCGCGGGTTTGATAAGCGATGGCTTCTAAAGTCGCGCGCACAATGTGGGCCCGCGTCGTTCCGAAGGTCAGGCCGGTAATCGTAGCGCGGGCGTCAGAGTCCCACCAGGGCGCACCCAGTCCAACGAAAGCAGGTACCACGTAAACGCCGCCGGTGCTCTCCACCGAGTGAGCCAGATCGGCGGTTTCGGCGGCCGTTGTCACGAGACCGAGTTTGTCGCGCAGCCACTGCACTGCCGCACCCGCCACGAACACCGACCCTTCGATGGCAAATGCACTCCTCGAATCTGCTGACGCGGCGCGCGTGGCCAGCAGGCGATTATCCGACCGGGGAACGCGATCGCCCGTGTGCATCAGCGCGAAACAGGCAGCATCGCATCGGGAATGTCGAACAGGTTGAGCAGGTCCGCGTCCCATTCGCCCGTAGCGAGGTTCATGAGCATCGTGCGGGACGCATTGGTGACGTCGGTAACGTGCGCGGCGCCATTTGTGAGGTTCCGGATCAGCCACGAATCCACGGTGCCGAACAACAGATCGCCATTGCGCGCGCGGCTGCGGGCATCCGGGACATTTTCCAGAATCCAGCGAATCTTTGTCGCCGAGAAATACGCGTCCACTACCAGGCCGGTGCGCGCGGTGATCCATGCGGCTTTATCGGATCGCGTCAGCTCATTGCAGAAGTCCGCGGTGCGGCGGCATTGCCAGACGATGGCCGGAGCCACGGGTGCGCCGGTAACGCGATCCCACACTACCGTCGTCTCGCGTTGATTGGTGATCCCGATGGCGGCTATATCTCGGGCTTCGATGCCATGATCGGCCAGCACCCGGCGTGCCGAGACCATTTGAGCGTCCAGAATGTCTCGCGCGTCCTGCTCCACCCAGCCGTCCCGCGGATGCGCGCAGGAGATGGGCATTGCGGTCATGGCCATCCGCCGGCCGCGTTCGTCGTAGAGCGCCGCGCGCGCGCTGGTGGTGCCCTCATCGA
>JBEKFB010000487.1:0-2892 GCA_050013535.1 Bryobacteraceae bacterium
CCGCGATTTGGGACCGTTTCTTTGGACTCAGGGCAGCGGCGCGGGCCGCGCCACCTTTCAGGCCGCCCAGCCGACCGAGGGCCACGGCATTCGGGTTCTTTGGCTTGGGTGGGGCAGTCTTTTCGGCTTCGCCGATGGATTCGAGGAAAACACGGTGCGCAAGCTCGTTCGGGTCGCGCGGGCGGGAGTTCTTTGAGCGCTCAGGCATGTTCAGTTCCAAGTATGACCCGAGCAGGGGCCATGTCAATCCCTGAGAATTTCAAACTGACCCACTACCATGCGATTTGACATAATATTCGTTATCGGAAACGCCTAACCCTGGCGACCAAGGCGCCTTCGCAATGCTGGCCAGACCTCCGCGGGGCCCGCTACGCGAATCACCTCCATCCCCGCCGCCCGAGCGCTCTCGACACCGGTATCGGAATCTTCCACTGCAAGCGCCGACGATGTTCCCAGCAACTGGACCGCTTTCAGGTACGGTTCCGGCGAAGGCTTCTGAGCGCGAAGATCATTACCGCACACCAGCACGTCGAAGCGGTCGCGAATCCCCGCGGCCTCCAGCACCGGTACCACTTCGCGCCGGTTGCTGGAGGTCACCACGCCGAGACGCAGTCCCGACAAGCTGGTGAGCATCCCGCGGCAATCGGCGGCGAATGGCAGTTCACGGCACATCAACTCGGTGAACAAGTCACGCTTGCGCGGTATCAGATCCAACAGACTCTCCGCTGTTGTCCGGTTGGCCGCTTTCCGGCTTATGTGTTCGAGCATCTGCCTGGTATTGACACCAATGTAGTTGCTTCTGTACGTCTCCCAGTCGAGCTCGATTCCGTGGGACGCCAGCAGATCTCGCCAACAGCGGAAATGGATGGGTTCGCTGTCGACGAGCACGCCGTCGAAGTCGAACAGGACTGCTTCAAAAGCTGGCATCGCCGACTCAGTTCAGGATTTGGAACGCCGCGCCAGGACGACGCGGCGTTATTCACGATGGGAACCGGTCCGTCCAGGCGTTTCAGTCCAGCGAGGCGGAAGCCACCCCGAGGTGAATGCACCCGAACGATCCGACGCAAGATATCTGTTCTCCTTTGTACCAGGCCACCGGGTCAACTACCAGAGTGCTGCGGGGTTTTGGGGCCGTTTTCAACAGTTGGTTGCGCCTTGCTGTCTGACACTTAGAGTCTAAGGTCTGTGGGAAAGCTGTGGATCGACGTGCATAAACCGGAGCGGTCCGCTAATGTTATCGCGACCGTCACCGCTTCATTTATTCGGAGAGGTTCGGCCCGGTTCGCACACTACCCTAAACAGGGTGCAGGAGCCCAGGAGAACACCGTAACCCGAAGAGTAAAAATGACTTAGCGGTTTGACCGAATTTTACCCTGGCTCGGGTCCCAGCTCCTCTAAACCTTTGATTCCGAGAGGGAGTTTTCTGGATGGTGAGTTGCTTATCCAATGTCGTACCGTCATGAATAAACCTGCCTTACCCTGCACCGCTGATGTTGCGGCCATCGAAGAAATCGCCGAAATATACGCGCTGAAGCGGATGTCCGCGAGCGAGAGTGAGCTCTTTGAGGACCATCTGCTGGTTTGTCCGCGATGCCAGGACGCAGTCGACGAGTTCGACCTGTTTCTCTCCGCCGCACGAAGCGCTCTCGCGGAGTACCCGGAGGAGCGTCCGCACCGGCGCGGGCGAAAGGTCCGGGCAAGGTCGGCCTCAGGCTGACGCACTGAGGTTGCGCTTCCGGATGGCTACCCAAGTCTCAAAAGTGTCAGGGTTTTCCAGCCATGTCTTCATCCAAAGGATCATCTCGGCTTTTTCCGACGCCACTTCGCTGCGCCGCGCCGCCAGACGCGCGTGATTGCGGGCGGTGATTACCAGGTCGCGGATCGCTTGCCGTCGATCCGGCCCGCCAGGGGCATATTCCAGAGCCAGTGCGCGAAGCGTTCTCTCCAGATCCTGCAATGAGTTCTGCCGTACTCCTTCAACCAATGGTGCAAGCGGTAATTGTTTCTCGCGCAGGAGCCGCCGAAGCTCGTGATCGGAGACGGGCGCGAGGTCGGTCCTGAGTTGTTCGAACTCGGCTTCGCCGATAGAGGTCCACCCGCTTCCCGCGATCATTGCGCTCAGACGCGCGCGCCGGCTCAGCTTCATGACGGCCAAAGTCTCACAGTACGATGATAATGATGCTATCCCGAATCGTGACCATTGCGGCGCTTCTGGTTGCCGTCCTCCCTGCCCTGGCTGCCGGTAATCCCGAACCCGACGTTCTCATCCTGAATTCAGGCGAGAAGCTCATCGGCCAACTGGTGAGCTCGAACGCCACATCGGTGACGTTCAAGAGCCTCGCCCTGGGCAATCTCACCTTCGACTGGAGCAAGGTCAAGGAATTTCATTCGTCGCGGAGGTTCGCGGTGGTACCGAAGGACGTGAACCCTGCCAGGCCTGAGGGCATCGCGGAAATCGTCCATGGCACGCTCTCGATGGCGGATCAGAAGATGGTGGTGGCCGGCGCAACGACCATAACCGTGCCCGTGAATCCTCGGCGGCTGGAAAGGCTCGCTCACCGGCGGCATCTCTCTGGTGGAGGCCACGCAGGACAGCCGCACGTTTACCGGATCTGCGAATTTCGTGCGGGTGATTCCATCCGAGGACTGGCTGGCGCCGCGGGACCGCACCTCAATCAATCTCAGCGCGGCCTATGGGGACGCCACACAACCGGGCGCTCCGAAACTGCTGACTTCCATTTACCATGGCGACGGCGAGCGCGACGAGTATCTGAGCGATCGCTGGTTCGCCTTCGGGCAGATCTCTTACGACCATAACTTCGGACAGGGGCTCGATTTTGGGCAGGATTACGGTGGCGGCGTCGGTTGGACCGTGCTGAAGAATGCGAACGA
>JBEKFB010000488.1:0-3277 GCA_050013535.1 Bryobacteraceae bacterium
AATGTCGCGGCGGCTGAGGGGAATGTCGTGGCAACCCAGCGCGGCAAGGCGGAGATCCTGCTCACGCCGGGCGTCGTGCTGAGACTGGGCGATAACAGCCAGGCGCGCATGGATTCCGAATCCATCACCAACACGCGGGTCACGCTGCTAAGCGGCGAAGCCATCGTGGAAGCCGATCAGATTATCCCTGAAAATCACGTCGTGATCGCTCAGGGAAACGGCACGACAACGCTGCTGAAGAATGGCCTTTATCAATTCAGCGCAGTTGGTCCGTCGGCGAGTGTGTATAAAGGCGAAGCTACGGTTGACGTCGCCGGCCGCAACGTGAGGTTGAAGGAAGGGCATCAGCTAATCCTCAGCGACGCGCGGCTGAAGACGCACAAGTTCAACACGTCGGCCGAAGACGAACTCTACGCATGGAGCCGCGTCCGCTCGCAATACGAAGCTGGTGCCAGCGCGCAAGAAGCCAGCATCCTTGTTCCTGGCGGACCGGGCTGGTATGGCGCGGGTTGGTATTGGGATCCCTGGTTTGACGGGTTCGCCTTTTGGGGCCGCGCCGGCTTCTATGGTCACGGTACGGCGGTAGCTCACGTTGGCGGTTTCGGCGGTGGCATGCACGCCGACGGATTCAGTGGCGGTGGTGGCCGCCGGTAAACAGACATCCCCTCTCCTTGTTAGGAAAGCCGTCCCGGGTCGATCATGGCCGGGGACGGCTTGTTTTTTTGCGCGGGTTCTTGATCGATCTACCTGTGGCATCATTGATGGACCGTGCCATCCCAGCTTTCGCCAGGCGCCGCTGCCGCGCAGACGCAGGAAGCCGCTCACCTCCACAAAGAGCTCGGCTTGTGGGACCTCGTCCTGGCGCAGGTCCTTTGCGTCGTCGGCTCGACGTGGGTGGGAGTGGCGGCGAAACTGGGCCGCGCGCACGTGGCTTACTGGATCGGCGCAATGGCGCTGTTCTACCTGCCGCTGGCCGTGGTGGTCACCTACCTGAACCGGCTGATGCCGCTCGAAGGCGGGCTGTACCAATGGGCCAAAGCCGGCTTCGGCGAAATGGCCGGATTCCTTGCCGCATGGAATCTCTGGATGTACGCGGTCATCGTGATGGGCGCTATCGTGTTCGTCATCCCAACCGAATTGTCTTACATGCTGGGGCCGTCGTTCGCGTGGATCCCGGGCAGCAAGACCGCCACCCTGGCGATCACCGGGAGCGTGATCGTCGCCATCACGCTGGTGTCCATTCACGGGCTCGATATCGGCAAATGGGTGCACAACGCGGGCAGCCTCATGGTGCTGCTGGCGTATGCGATTCTGCTGGTGCTTCCGTTGTGGGCGCTTTGGCGCGGCCTCATTCCAAAGTTCACGCCATTCCCATGGGAGGTTCCGCGGCCGAGCTGGTTCGGCGTGGCGATCTTCGGGCAAATGGCCGTGGGCGCGCTCAGCGGTTTCGAGTACGTGGCCATCCTTGCAGGCGAATGCCGCAGCGCCGCCCGTACCATTGGGCAATCGGTGATTATTTCCGCGCCCGTGATTGCGCTGATGTTTATTCTGGGCACCAGCTCGGTCCTCACGTTTGTGGGCAACAGACCCATCAACGTCATCGGCCCGATCCCGCAGACCATGGTGCTTGCGCTGGGGACCACTGGCGTGGCATCCTGGGCAGCTTCGTTTGCTATTTTTCTCCTGATAGCCCGGGCCATCGGCGCGAGCAGCCTCGTTTTCACCGGTCTCACGCGCCTGCCCATGACCGCGGGTTGGGACCACATCGTTCCCGCCTGGTTCACGCGGCTCCATCCTCAGCACCGAACTCCGGTAAACTCGATCTGGTTCGTGGCGGCCCTGACTTTCGGCCTGGTGCTGTTGAGCATGCTGGGCGTGCATGAGCAGGAGGCGAGCCAACTGCTCACCACCAGCTCTATCGCTCATTACGCCATCGCTCGCGTTGCCGCTGTTGGGAAATGCGGCTCTTCGCGCGGCGCTGCCCTTGTGGGTGCGGCTGATCTCGGCGGCGGGCCTGGCATCCAGCCTGGTCTCGCTCGCAATCACCGTCTATCCGATTGTGGATGTCACCAGCCGCGCGGCATACGCGGCCAGAGTTGCCGCGGTGGTGGTCATTTCGAATCTCGCCGCCGTTTGGATTTATCATGGGGGACGCAGGCGGGCGGGTAAGCGTACGTAGCCTGCATTGGCTGCCGTCGCCTAACTACCCTCGCATGACAGGTCATTCAAATGGAAATTAGAGATGCGCAGGGTCATGTGCTGTTCCGCTATGAGGGCAACCTGAACCAGTGCGACCTCGACGAACTGAACCTCCGGGGCGCGAACCTCCGGGGTGTGAACTTCGAGGGCATGATGCTAACGGGAACCAATCTCGCCTTTGCCGACCTTCGCGAAGCAAGTTTCTACTGGGATCCTCTCATCGACGTGGTCCTCGAAGGAGCGAACCTTGAGGGCGCAAACCTTCAGGGCACCGACCTAACCAACGTCAACCTCCGAAACGCTAACCTGCGAAATGCTAACGTCGGACCGAGCAATCTGGGAGGACCGTCCGTGGTGTATGGATCTGATTTCACCGGAGCCAATCTGGAAGGCACCGTTCTCGCTGGTGCTCATTATGACGACACCACGCGGTTTCCCGAGGGATTCAACCCGGCCGAACGGGGTATGGTGTACAACCCAAAACGTCTGCCGCCGCCCGACTTGTGACATGATCCATGGAACTCGAAGGAGTGGGACTCCAGGATCTCGCGTGTAGCGAGGCCCATCTCGTGGAGTCCGCGCTCTTTCCCAGGCGATTCGGGAGCCTCTTCGGATTTGACACTAAAATGTAGGTCGTGACCGAAGCCGAATCCGAATCCCATCCCTCATCGCGAAAGCGCTGGCTTTGGGGGGCCGGCCTCGTCGTTGCGGTAATCGCGGCAGCGAAACTGGCGTTGCACTTGTACTCCGGCCGCCACTACGGTTACTTCGTTGACGAACTCTACTACCTGGCCTGCGCCCGGCATCTCGCCTGGGGGTACGTCGATCAGCCGCCGCTGATCGCGCTGGTGGCGTGGCTGGAGCGCGCGCTGCTGGGAGATTCGCTCTCGGCCATCCGCTTCCTGCCCGCTCTTTCCGGCGCGGCCAAAGTGTTGTTGACGGGCCTGATTGCGCGCGAGCTCGGTGGCCGCCGTTTCGCGCAGGGGCTGGCAGCTCTCTGCGTTCTGCTGGCCCCCGGCATGCTGGCCCTCGATCATTTTCTCAGCATGAACACGTTCGAGCCTCTTTTCTGGATGGG
>JBEKFB010000489.1:0-2838 GCA_050013535.1 Bryobacteraceae bacterium
GAAAATACTCCACGGTGTGCCGAAGTCCTTCTTCGAGCGTCACGCGCGGTTCCCAGTTGAGCAAACGGCGGGCCTTTGTGATATCGGGTTGGCGCTGCCGGGGATCGTCTTCGGGCAAAGGAAGGAACTCGAGCGGCGCGGCGGATCCCGTGAGTGCGCGAATGTGGTCGGCGAATTCAAGGATGGTCATCTCACGCGGATTGCCGAGATTCACCGGGTAGTGTTCAGTGGAGTGGAACAGCCGGGAAAGCCCCTCTACCAGATCGCTGACGTAGCAGAAGCTGCGTGTTTGTGCGCCGCTGCCAAAGACGGTGATCGGCTCGCCACGCAGGGCCTGATCCAGAAACGCCGGCACCACGCGGCCGTCATGCAGTTGCATGCGCGGTCCGTACGTATTAAAGATTCGTGCGATGTGCGTGTTCACGCCGTACACACGATGAAACGCCATCGTGACCGCTTCGGCATAGCGCTTGCTCTCGTCATAGCAGGAACGTGGACCCACCGGATTCACGTTGCCCCAGTAGGTCTCCACCTGCGGATGCACGGCCGGGTCGCCATAGCATTCCGACGTAGAGGCCAGCAGGAACGGAGCCTCGTGCCGGCGAGCCAGATCGAGCATGAGCTGCGTGCCCTGCGCCCCCGATTCCAGCGTTTCAATCGGATGCGCGAGATAGTCCTTCGGACTGGCGAGCGAAGCAAGATGCCAGACGCCATCGACGGCCCCGTCGATCTCGAACGGCTTGGTGACATCGCACTCGCGGAATTCGAAACACGGATGACTCTCCAGTTGGCACAGATTCCGCGTGGAGCCGGTAATGCAGTTGTCCAGGGCAAGAACGCTGTGCCCTTCGGCGATCAGACGGTCGCACAGATGCGAACCGATGAAGCCCGCGGCTCCCGAGACGACGTATCGCAATGCCCCTCCATGCCGGCCGCATGGCGGCGCAGGCGAAGAACCATTATCGGACAGGGCTCAGGAATCCGAAACCGCCGCGCCGGGCGTTCACGGGTGGAAGCTGAATGAAAGCCTCACCAGGACCTTGGCGGGTTTGCCGTCGGAACCGGGGAACGGTGAAAAAAACCATCTCTTTGCCGCGGCGACGGCAGACACGGCCAGCATGGCGTTGCCGCTCACCACATCCACCTTTTCTACTGTTCCGTCGGTGTCCACGTGGGCATCCACGAAGACCTTTCCTTCAAACTGGAACTGTTTGGCAAAAGCCGGGTAAGACGCTTCAGCGCGCCTAATGATCGCCTTGCGGGCGGCTTCATCGGAAACGTGAATGGGCTCTTCCGCCAGCAGCGGTGCGGCGCTCGCAAAGGTCAGGACCAGGCAGAACAAGGAAATCGGAAAGCCGGTTGCACGACGGGGGGAACGCGGCCGGGGCGAAACCGGTGGGAATCGCATCGGGCCTCCTGTCGCCCGTATCGCTGGTTTCGGTTCGGTTGTAGAGCAGACTTGCCGGCGATTCTATTACAATTCGGTTTCGGGCGCGCCGTCCGGCTCGCCTTCGAGGGCCTCCAGGCTGGCCTCGTCGGCAGCGTAGCGCTTCAGGACGCGAAGGGAGTTGCCGGCGGAAAATCCCGCATAGCGAAGCCCCACGAAACTTGCGTGCCAGAAAAGCCTCGATTAGCGCGACTTCGTCCTGGTCCTTGTAGGTGCGGTCGACTGCGGCCTCGGCCACTGCGGGAGCCACGCGGTGCTGGCGCAGATCGCGCAGAACGCGTGCCCGGCCCTGCCCCTCATTCTCCAGCCGCGCAGCGGCGAAGTTCTCGGCGAAGCCCCGGTCGTTCAGATAACCGAGGCACCGCAGGTTGGCGACCACAGTATCCACGTCGCCAGGCCGGGCCGCGCGGCGCCTTAGTTTTTCCCTGATCTCGCCGCTCGAATACGCCCGCCCGCTCAGCAGGCGTCCCGCATATTCCATTAGCGCGGCCTCATCGAGCATGGCGCGTTTGACCGGCATCCCTGACGAATTATCGCACCGACCGAAGGGCGCCGCGGTTCCCGCCGCGGGTCCGTTGCACACCAGTATTTATGTATGGAGCGATGTGATACCGTGGTTGCGAGAACGGATATGCAAGACGATAACAAGTTCCCGTATTTCTTCCTCGGTCTGGGACTGGGCGTCGCTGCCGGCCTGCTGTTTGCGCCGAACCGTATTTCTTCCTCGGTCTGGGACTGGGCGTCGCTGCCGGCCTGCTGTTTGCGCCGAAGAGCGGCTCGGAAACCCGAGAGCTGTTGCTGACCAAAGCAGACGAGGGAAAAGAGTATCTGAAACGGCAGAGCGAGCAACTGCGCTCTTCAGCGGGCGATGCGGTGGAGCGTGGGAAGAGCGCACTGGCCCGGCAGCGTGAACAGTTGAGCGCCGCGGTGGAAGCGGGCCGCCAGGCATACCGCGAAACGCTTGAAAAGCAGTCGTCCGGCGACGGCGTTCCCGCCGAAGAAGGCTGACGCACCGGGCGTCCACCATGGACCAGCAGAACCTCTTCATCATCCAGACTGTTTTCGCGGGCATCGCGGCCTTAGCCATTGTGCTGCAGATGGCGATTCTTTTCGCCGTTTACCGTGCCGTGAAGTCAATGAACACGGCGATCCAGGGGGTGGTGCCAAAGGTCGAGTCGATGGTGGAGAAGACGAACGCAGTTATCCCGAAGGTGGAAGCCCTGGTGGAATCCACGAAGGCCACGGTGGAAGACAGCCGCCAAATTCTGGCATCGGCTAAATCGCAACTGGCGAAAGTGGATGAGCTGGTAACCGACGCCACGAACCGGGCGCGCATTCAGATGGACCGTGCCGAAATGATGGTGGACGATGCGATGGACAAGGCGCAGAAG
>JBEKFB010000490.1:0-2841 GCA_050013535.1 Bryobacteraceae bacterium
AATGGTGACACTCAATGTCACCGCGAATTCGCGGAACAGCCGGCCCACGATGTCGCCCATGAACAACAGCGGGATCAGCACCGCGATCAGCGAGACGGTGAGCGAGACGATGGTGAACCCGATCTGCTCGGAGCCCAGCAGGGCTGCCTCCAGCGGGCGTTTGCCTTGCTCCAGATAGCGCGAGATGTTCTCGATCATCACGATGGCGTCGTCCACCACGAATCCGGTGGAAATGGTGAGCGCCATCAGGGACAGATTGTTCAAGCTGTACCCCAGCAGGTACATCACACCGAAGGTTCCCACCAGCGACAACGGCACCGCGATGCTGGGAATGATGGTGGCCGAAAGGTTCCGCAGGAACAGAAAGATCACCAGCACCACCAGGCCGATGGTCAGCATGAGCTCGAATTGAACATCCGCCACCGAGGCACGGATGGTATTGGTTCGATCGGTGAGAATCTTCACGCTGATGGAAGAGGGCAGCGAAGCCTGCAACTGCGGAAGCAGCGCTTTTATGCGATCCACCACCGCGATAATGTTGGCGCCTGGCTGCCGCTGGATATTGACGATGACCGCCGGCGACTCGTTGATCCAGGCCGCCTGCCGCACGTTCTCCACATCGTCCACCACCGTGGCGACATCGCTGACCCGCACCGCTCCGCTGTTCCGATAGGCGACAATCATGGACGAATAGTCGGCGCTCGAAAGCATCTGATCGTTGGCGCCGATCTGGTACGCCTGATGCGGCCCGTCGAAGTTTCCCTTAGCCTGATTGACGTTGGCGGCCGTGATGGAATTGCGCAGGTCCTCCATATTCAGGCCGTAGGAAGCCAGCGCGGTGGGGTTCGCTTGGATGCGCACGGCGGGTTTCTGGCCGCCGCTGATACTGACCAGTCCGACGCCCGGCAATTGTGAAATCTTCGGGACCAGACGGGTGTCGGCAAGGTCTTCCACCTTCGAGAGCGCAAGCGCGTCGGACATCAGCGCCAGCGTGAGGATGGGCGTGTCGGCGGGGTTGACCTTGGCGTAAATCGGAGGAACCGGAAGGTCCGCCGGCAAATACGTCCCCGACGCATTGATGGACTGTTGCACCTCCTGCTCGGCCACGTCGATGTTCAAGGTCAAATTGAATTCGAGCGTGATCACCGAGCTGCCGTCGGAGCTTGTGGAGGTCATCTGCTGCAGTCCGGGAACCTCGCCGAACTGCCGTTCCAGGGGCGCGGTGACCGACGACGCCATCACGTCGGGACTGGCGCCGGGACCGGCCATCAACAGCGAGGTTGCAACGGGCCGGACAATGAACGTCCGAGAAGGATTCATGAGGGTGAATGCCTACGAAGCTGCTTTATGCGATCGGCCGCCGCCTGGCTTGTCGCCGTTCGGCTTGCCGCCCGGGCCGGTCTTGCCTGGACCGCGCTTGCCCGCCTTTTCGCCCGGAATCTGCGCGTTGACTTTGCCGCCTTCCTCCAAGCGATCGACGCCTACCGTGACCACCGCATCGTTCGGCTCCAGGCCGGCGGTGATCTCCGATTCGTCGCCTTCCGTTGTGCCGACTGTTACCGGACGCACGTGCACGGTTTGGTCCGGGTTCACCATCCATACGTAGGTGCCTTGCGAGTTGCGTTGAATCCCGGAATTGGCCAACAACGTAACGTGCTGCTTTTGTTCCACCAGTAAGCGGGCGTTGACGAACTGGCTGGGGTACAGCTTGCCCCCCTCATTGGCGAAAACCGCGCGCAACTTCAACGTGCCGGTGGTTGGATCGATTTGATTGTCAATGGTCTCGAGCTTGCCCTCGGCCAGCTTGTTCTTCAGCTCGCGATCCCAGGCTTCCACCGTCAATTGTTGACCGGCATGCATTTTGGCAATGATGGGGGGAAGCTGATCCTCGGCGATGGTAAAGATGACGCTGATGGGATCGAGCTGGGTGATCACCACGAGTCCAGTAGGGGAGGTGGCCTGCACGATGTTGCCCGGATCCACCAGCCGCAAGCCCACCAGGCCGGTGATCGGCGAGGTAATTTTGCAATACACGAGATTGAGCTTGGCGCTGTCGATCTGCGACTGGTCGGTTTTGATGGTACCTTCGTACTGCGTGACCAGCGCTAATTGGGTGTCGAGCTGCTGCTGCGGAATCGCGTCCTGCTTGATCAGCACCTTGTATCGTTCCAGATCCAGGTTGGCGTCCTTGAGCAGCGCCTGATCGTGGATCAGTTGACCCTCGGCCTGTTCCAACTGCACTTCGTACGGCCGCGGGTCGATTTCCTCCAGCAAATCGCCCTGATGCACGATCTGCCCCTCTTTGAACTGGACCTTCATGAGCTGCCCGGTGACGCGGGAGTTGACGGTCACGGTGTAAATGGGCGTGACCGCGCCCAGACCCGTGACATACACGCGAATGTCGCCTTTGGTGGCCCGAACCGCAACCACTTCCGAGGCTCCGCCAGCGCCACGCCCGCGGCCTCTGCCTTTTGCCGTGGACTGTGATGCGGTGTCTCCAGAAGGCAGGAAAGTCTTGAGCTTCGGCCATTGCCAATAGCCCAGCGCGCCGAGAATGGCCAGGATCGCCAGCCAGACCCATCCCTTGCTCCGGGGAGGCGGAGGGGGCGGCAAATCGTGGTGAATGTGTTTCGGAGGGAGAGGACGAGAGTGTTCTAACGCGGACGGCGTGGTGGTGCTTTCCATGGTCCTAAGACTACTAACGACAGCATACTCTAATTCGTTACAGGATAATGGGGCTAAGGGGGCTGGAATCTGACATATAGCTCGAAAGGGCCAGAGTCAGGCGAGGGGTAAGACGCTCACCTCAGTGGGCCGGGTCAGACCCGATTTTTCGCCCAT
>JBEKFB010000491.1:0-2530 GCA_050013535.1 Bryobacteraceae bacterium
TGGCGCTTCCCCATGGAAGACATGGAGATCCAGACCGGCGGCAAGCTCACTGTGCGGGATTCGCAGATGGCGCTGTTCGTCAACGAGGGCCGCATTGCCGACTTGTTCGGGCCGGGCCTCTACACGCTGAACACCCAGAACCTGCCCGTTCTGACGGACCTGATGAACTGGGACAAGATGTTCAAGTCGCCTTTCAAGAGCGACGTGTATTTCTTCTCAACCCGCTTGCAGACCGACCAGCGCTGGGGGACGGCCACGCCGATTACAATCCGCGATAAGGATTTCGGCATGGTGCGGCTTCGCGGCTACGGCATCTACTCCTGGCATGTGGTTGACCCGAAGGCGTTCTACACCAAGGTGAGCGGCACGCGCGATATCTACCGCGTCCCCGATATCGAGGGCCAGCTTCGCAACACCATCATCGGGCTGATGACCAACACGTTCGCGCAAAGCACGGTGCCTTTCCTGGACATGGCCGCGAACCAGGTGGAACTCGCGAGCCGGATCTCGGCGCTGGCGAAGCCGGTATTTGCCGATCTCGGCCTGGAGCTCTCGTCCTTCGTGGTGGAGAACCTCTCGCTGCCGGATGAGCTGCAGGCGCTGCTGGACAAGCGAATCGGGATGAACATGGTTGGCGATATGAGTCGATTCACCCAATTCGAGGTGGCGCAGTCGATGCCGATCGCGGCAGCCAATGAAGGCGGTGGCGCGGCGGGCATCGGCGTGGGTCTTGGCGCGGGAATGGCCCTCGCACAGAACGTAATGGCGGCGATGAAGCCGGGTCAAAGCGGCCCGGAATCGGCTCCTCCAGCACCCGCAGGCGGACCTTCACCGGCATCTCCCGCGGCCCCGGCGGCTGGGACAGAAACCAAATTCTGCCTCGATTGCGGCAAGGGCATCCCGAAGCGTTCGAAGTTCTGCCCGGAGTGCGGCGCCCTACAGGCTTGAAAATCGCATAAGATATACTCCAATGGCCGAACGTGGCGTGGAGTGGCTGATTGAGGCACATGGTTGTGATACCGGGCGGCTGGCCTGCCGGGCTACGCTCGAATCGCTGTTTGACGTTCTGGCGCTTGCGCTGGATTTACATCCGCTGCAGAAATCGCGATGGCACCAGTTCCCGGTGACCGGCGGTATCACGGGCGTTAGCCTGCTCACCGAATCGCATCTCACGTGTCATACGTTCCCGGAATACGGGTCCGTTTGCATAAACGTATTCTGCTGCCATGAGCGGCCTGATGCGGATTTCGAAACGCTGCTGACGCGAGAGCTGTCGGCAAAGCGCGTGGTGGTGCGGCGAGTCGAGCGGTCCTGGCAACCGTGAGCACACCGTCGGCGAACTGCCCGTCCTGCGGCGCGCCGGTGGTTTTCCGCTGGTCGGGATCTGTGCAGACGGTTTGCCCGTTCTGCAAGTCCATCCTGGTTCGAACCGATATCGACCTGACCAAAGTTGGCGCTGTCGCCGACCTCTGGAACGAGTGGCACGTTGTTTACAACGACGGCGTGAGCGGCTGGCTTTCGGATGCGCAGCTTGAATACGATGTCTCCTGGCAGGTTCAGTCGCCACCACCGCCGAACGCGTTTCCCCAGACTCCCGTGCGAGGGCAGCAGTTTAATTGGAGCGGCAGGATCTATCAGGTCACTTCGATCACGAAGGCGCACTATAAAGGTGTCGAGGGCGAGTTGCCTTTTCAGTATTGGGACAAAGCCGACGCGTTGTTCGCCGATCTGCGGACGAGTGACGAACAGTTCGGCACCATCGACTACACAGAGAACCCGCCGCTGTTGTTTCTCGGGCGTGCCATCGATTTTAAGGATTTGCACCTGAAGAACCTGCGCGAATTCGAGGGCTGGCGGCAATGAGCAGTGCCGTTGTGACTCCGCCCGTGGTGAATGCAAAGTCGCTGCATTGCGCCAACTGCGGCGGTCCCGTTGAATTGCGCGGCTTTGGACATACGCTGTCGGTGGTGTGCCCGCAATGTCACGCGGTGCTGGATGTTTCTTCGCCCCTGGTGCAGATTCTGCAGCGCGCCCAGCAGGCCCAGGAACAAGCTGAGCCGAAGATTCCCCTGGGCACCCGCGGGCAGATCGAAGGTGTGACGTGGGAGGCAATCGGCTTTCAGGTGCGGCAAATCGTTGTGGACGATGTTCCTTACTCGTGGGACGAGTATCTTCTGTTCAACCCCTACCACGGGTTCCGTTATCTTTCCGAATACGACGGGCACTGGAATTTCATCCGCACGCTGCCGCTCGTGCCGGAAAGAGGCGCTGGTCTACAGGGAAGGCTGCGCGTGGCCGGGGTCACGTACCGGCATTTCCAGCGAAGCAACGCAACGACGACGTTCGTGCTGGGCGAGTTTCCCTGGCGTGCGCATCGAGGCGAAACGGCCGTGGTAGATGATTTCATCGCACCTCCTCGAATGGTTTCCGGCGAGACGATGGACGGCGAGATGGTGTGGTCGCTGGGTGAGTACTGGACAGGCACTCAAATTTGGAAGGCGTTCCAGCTTCCGGGCCGGCCGAATCCCGC
>JBEKFB010000492.1:0-2537 GCA_050013535.1 Bryobacteraceae bacterium
AGCGATCCGGTACCGTCGCATCAGGTGAATATCGACGGGACTTTCCAGGTATATCGCGCGGCCGCGGAGGGCGGAGTGCGGCGCGTCGTGTATGCGGCTTCTTCGGCCGCCTATGGCGATACGGAAGTGCTGCCGAAATCCGAAGATATGTTGCCGCGGCCGAAATCTCCATACGCGGTGCAGAAGCTGATGGGCGAATACTACGCGAGCGTGTTCACATCATGCTTCGGTCTGGAAACGGTCTCGCTGCGCTTCTTCAATGTTTACGGCCCGAGGCAGGATCCAAACAGCCCTTATTCAGGCGTGCTTTCACTGTTCATGCGCGCGTTGATCGAGCGGCGGTCACCCACGATTCACGGCGACGGCTCGCAGTCCCGCGATTTTACTTATGTTGAGGACGTGGCCGGCCTGGTGCTGAAAGCCGCCGCGGCGCCGGGCGTGTCCGGCAATATATATAACGCCGGGAATGGTAATCGCTACACGCTGAATTACATCTGGAACGAGCTACAGAAGATCGAGGGCGTGAAGATCCCCGCGCTCTACGGTCCTCCGCGCGAGGGGGACGTTCACGATTCCCAGGCGGATACGACGGCTGCCGTGCGCGATCTCGGTCACGCCCCGAAGTTTTCACTCGAGGAAGGTCTGAGGCGAACGCTGGAGTGGTACAAGAAAAGCGGGTGAGCGCGCCTCCAGCGATACAACGCTACTTGAACTGCAGTGTTCCCGGCTGACCACCATTCAATGCGTATTCGACCGCGCGCCGCCAATCATGGGCGATGGCGGGATCGGCGGTGGTTGGTCCGTCCTGCAGCATCGACATTGCACCCAACAGCCCTCCCACATCGTCTGATTTCGTCCGCTTCCAGTGCTCTTCGAGAAAATGGAACATCGCGGCGTACGCTTGTTTGTCCGTCATCACACTCATAGCTTGATCAGATCCGCCAAATATAAACTTAACGCTTCTCCTTGTCCTCGTGATATTCCATCTCCGTGTTCACTTCCCAGAGATTGGATTTATCCGTAACGCCGGCGGCAATGTTGTCCACCGCAATCATAGCCGTCGGCCAGTGTGTCCTGCCTGCTTACGATGCCCGCGTGAGAAAGATCGGCAAACCCGTCTTGTTACTGTAATTCGGGCGATAGCGATCCTTGTTATACATGTTCTCGACGTCCACGTGCCGCGGCCCGAGCTTCGGGTCGGGAATGTCGACCATCGCATACTTGCCTTCCACCAGATACTTGCCTTCCACCAGCGCCGCCATCTTGCCGCTCTTGCCGGAGAGCACGTAATCGAGCGCCATGGTGCCGAACGTGGAGGCCACCAGCTTATCGACGAAGTCCGGCGCACCGCTTCGCAGATCGTATGTCAGGTCGCTCACCACGGTTTCTTCCTTTGCGCGCCTCTGAATCTCATCGCTCAGTGCCTCAGCCACGTTGAATTTCTTGCGATGGCCAAACGCGTCCGGTTCACCGTACTCTTTCACCTCATAGCCTTCCCACTGCGCCCCTTCGGAGAGAACAACCAGCGTATAGTTGCTCGGATTATTCTTCTTGTCACCCACCAGCAGATCGATGAGCTTCTGCAGATCAACCTTGTACTCGGGAATGACGCAGCGGATGGATGTGACATACGCGGTATAAAGCGCCGTGTAACCCGCATCGCGGCCAAACACGCGGAAGATACCGACGCGCTCGTGCGAGCCGACTGTTGTGCGCTGGCGGTTGATGGCGTCGGTGGCGCGCGTGATGGCCGTGGAGAAACCCACGCAGTACTCGGTGTTACGAACGTCGTTGTCCATGGTCTTGGGTACCGCAACCACGGGGAAACCAAGCCGGTCGAGCTGCGCCGCGTAGCTGAGGGTGTCGTCACCGCCGATGGCGATCAGGCAATCGATGCTCAGCCGAGAGAGATTGCTGGTCACCTGCTTGCTCACATCGAAGACGGTGCTCGTGACGCCTTTCTTAGTCACTTCCTGCTTCGGGAATTCCTGCCCCTGCAGAAACTCGGGAATCGATTTCATCTTCGCGGGGTTCGTCCGGCTGCTGTGCAGGAACGTGCCACCCGTGCGATCGATGGTCCGCGTGTTCTCGCGAGATAGCGGCAGAATGTAGCGCGCCTTGCTGGCCGGGTCGTCGAGGTTGACGTGGGTCAATCCTTCCCAGCCGCGCCGAATGCCCACCACTTCGCTGTCGCTCTCGCTGCCCCGATAAGTGACCTCTTTGATGACCGAATTAAGACCGGGCACATCGCCCCCGCCCGTGAGAATGCCAATACGTTTCTTCGCCATGAACGCTCCTTGATGAGTTGGAGTTGGAAAACATCCATTGTATAGGAGGCGAGGCAACCGTCCGGGAACAGGTCTCTGCCTGGGCACGCTATATGATGATCTGGTGAGACTCCTCATCACCACGTCGTTGATCGCGCTGACAGCACTCGCGCAGACTCCGCATTTCAGCCCGCTGGCCAATGTTGGCGCGCGGCACACCATCAGCCTGGACGGCAGGTGGCGAACCATTGTCGATCCATACGAGGTTGG